>NZ_JADOVD010000010.1:0-157427 GCF_015752245.1 Flavobacterium sp. CG_9.10 | reverse complement strand
GTTACGGTTACTGAACCATCAGTTCCTCCGTTACATTTCACATCAGAATGTCCATCTGTCGCTACCAAAATAGTTGGTTGTGCAATAGTTTCGGAGCCTTGCATAATACATCCGTTGGCATCTTTTACAATCCAAGTGTACGTACCGGCTGCAAGACCTGTATATGCATTTGGAGAAGTTTGAGTCACGAAGCCTGCGCCATTGAAGTTCACCATATAAGGACTTGTTCCTCCACTGAATGTTACGTTTATTGATCCATCTCTTCCACCGTTACATTTTACATCAGCATGTGCGTCTGTTGCTACCAAAATAGTTGGTTGCGCAATAGTTTCTGAACCTTGAACAATACATCCGTTCGCATCTTTAACGATCCAAGTGTACGTACCGGCTGTAAGACCTGTATACGCATTTGGAGAAGTTTGAGCCACGAAGCCTGCACCATTAAAGTTCACCATATAAGGACTAGTTCCGCCACTGAATGTTACGGTTACAGAGCCATCTCTTCCACCGTTACATTTTACATCAGCATGTGCATCTGTTGCTACCAAAATACTTGGTTGTGCAATAGTTTCTGAACCTTCTACAATACATCCGTTCGCATCTTTTACTATCCAAGTGTAAGTACCGGCTGTAAGACCTGTATACGCATTTGGAGAAGTTTGAGCCACGAAGCCTGCACCATTAAAGTTCACCATATAAGGACTAGTTCCGCCACTGAATGTTACGGTTACAGAGCCATCTCTTCCACCGTTACATTTTACATCAGCATGTGCATCTGTTGCTACCAAAATACTTGGTTGTGCAATAGTTTCTGAACCTTCTACAATACATCCGTTCGCATCTTTTACTATCCAAGTGTAGGTACCGGCTGTAAGACCTGTATACGCACTTGGAGAAGTTTGAGTCACGAAGCCTGCACCATTGAAGTTCACCATATAAGGGCTTGTTCCGCCAATGTACGTAAGTGTTACAGAGCCATCTTTGCCTCCGTTACATTTCACATCAACATGAGCATCACTAGAAGCCAAAATAGTTGGTTGGGTGAGCGTCACCGTACCTTTCAAGATACAATCATTGGCATCTTTTACCGCCCATAAATAGGTTCCAGCAGCTAATCCGCTGAAGACATTAGAGGCTTGGTAAGTTGCACCATTATCTTTGGAATACATCAATGTGCCTGTTCCTCCTGAAGCGGTAATCGTAAGCGAACCATCGGTTCCACCATTACATTTAGGATTCGCCCCAGTTGCTGATGATACTACTATTGCCGGTGGATCGGAAATAACTACTGGTACTGTTGATGTACATCCTAAGCCGTTACTCTGGCTATCACCCATGACGGTAACTGTATAATTACCAGCTACAAGATTATCAAAGAAAACCGTTGTGAACGGCGTGAAGTCTTTGACTATATCAGGAAATCCAGCACGACTCAGCGTATATTTATAAGCCCGAATACCACTTGAAGTTGCATTAACTTGAAGAGTAGTAGTCCCTCCAATACATTTAATAGGAGGCGATGTTGTTGTAATATTTACATCTGTTATTACGATAGAGGCACTACATTCACAACTACCTCCAGGAGCATTAACGGTTAAAACACCCAGAATTTTTCCTGTCGTTGTTCCCGGAAATAACTCTGCTGTTAAAGTTCCTGAATTTGTAACAGGATCATAAGCAAATGGAGTATTCGATACAATCATTGGTCCATTTGTAGTGTTATCTGGCCCCGGGGGGAATGATATGAGAAGCTCCGGAACTAGCGGTGTTGAACTCGGATTATAACCACTATTTGCAATTTCTACTTGATACGTGAGATTATTACCAAAACACGCTTTCAACGGACCCACTATGTTACATGATGGGGGTGGTAAAAATATAAAGTTAATGATTTCAGCAGTTCCTGCAGCAGTAGTTACAAAAATCCTACCGCTCTCACCTGATGAAGACACTACAGCTGTTATAGTAGTGGAATTGACAACGGTAAATGAAGCGGCCGCTTCTGTCCCAAATTTAACTGAAGTAGCACCCGTAAAATTGGTTCCTATAATGGTAACCGTTGCTCCCCCTTTGGCAGAAGTCGGTGAAAAACTTGTAATAGTAGGAACTTGCGCATAAACCATCTGAACTGATGTCATCAGTAAAAACAGCACTATCGAAAAGTATCCTAATTTCTTATTCTTTTTTTTATTTGAATGACCGGAACTATGGCAACAGTCACCCAATTCTTCAATAGTATTTGAAATTTTCATAATGTAAATTTTTATCATTTATAATTTAAATACGACCTACGGTGACCGATTTAGTGCAGGTGCTAGATTCACTTGGACCTCCATTTAAACCTGGATTTGTGACGGTAAGCTTTATCTTAAAGCTTCCTCCTTTAGTACCTGCTTTTACCTGAATACTCGACGTACCCTTACCTGAAACTATAGTAGCCCCCGGTATGTTTTTATCGATTATCCAAGAATAAGTAGTGTTGGGGCCTGTGTTATAAACATCTGAAATGATGGTTATTGTGCTGCCTCCTCCAGAATCAAAATACCCTTTCAACGGACCTGAAAGATTACAGGAAGGTTGTTGAGCATACAGAACCCCTGTAAAAAGAAAAAATACAACAAGTAAAAACGTACTTGAAATAAAATTTTTATTCTTAGAAGTTTCCTTGACTAAATATTTACTCGTTTTAGTCCGTGAATAATTCACTCGACTTAAACCCATTTTAAATTCGTTTTCATCCCCAACCAAGACTTTATCCCGGTTACTGAAAAACGTTAAAAAATTTAATAAAACATGTTTTTTCATAATAATAGTATTTTAAAACCATATGTTTTTTTTTAATTGCAGGTTTAAAGACTCAGGGCGAATTTTTAATCTTCAAATAAAATAATGAAGCTAACCGTCTCAAAAGGATATTTTTATCAGGAGAATAAAAACACCTTTATCATACCAGAAATCGATTTGTAAAAATTTATTATATTAATTTCAAACCGACTAAATTAAAACAGGGAAATAGGTTATTACGGGAAATTGACACATTGGGGAAATGCAACTAACCTCTACTAACTAATCTTCAATTACATATAATTGAAGTGAATTCTCAAACATAGGAATATAATATGCGGGGAACAATATATGACTCCTAATACTAACCTAAAGTCGTATAAATACAACTTAATTCTTTTCTTACATAAAATTAAGGATTTTAAAGAATGCATCTAAAAAAAGTAGGAATAAACTCGACAAGATGCCCGTTAAATCGGCAATCAACATTGGTATGTAAGAAAATAATTATGTAATCTAAAAAAAATTAAAATTTAGTTAATTGATTAACAGTTAGTTACGTGTTAAAATAATTTTAAAAAATTACAAATGATTTTCCTACGTAATGCAATTCATTTAATAGAAGATGCTTTAGTAAAAACCCAAAAATTTCAGAAAAAAGAACATTACAACATGATGAACAACCAATTTAAAAGATAAAGTACATACTTTATTAAAAAAAAGGCATCAACATGTAAAAAAAATATCCTACTAATTAATTGATTAACAGACATTTTCATGTTAAATTAATTGATTTTAATTATGAATAAATTTCCTACTTTTAATATTATGTTTTGTTTTACGGAAGACATTTACTAAAACAATCGCTTATCTAAATAAATTAAATTCATTTTCAAGCACATTATTTAAGTTTCACCTTCACTGAAAAATAGTGTAAAATGGAATTCTTCTACTCCTATTCGTAAACCTGTATTTTATTAATAATTGAACAAAATAATTGTTTCCGATTAGCTTATAAGTGTTAAGCTCAAACTTCAATAAAATATAAAAGACATAAAAAAAGACCTTTCATCACTGAAAGATCTTTTTTAAATACCTGGAAATAAGTCCCGCTAAAAAGCGGGATAAACTATTCACACACTTTTTTTGCTACGAAAAAATGGTGAATGAGATTTCGTAAATGAGATCCCGCTAAAAAGCGGGATAAGCGATTCACACACTTTTTTGCAAAGCAAAAAAGTGGTTCTCTGCTTACATATTTCTTCTATATTGTCCGCCTACTTCAAACAAAGCCGAAGTTATTTGTCCCAAAGAACAAACCTTCGTCGCTTCCATCAACTGTTCGAATAAGTTTTCGTTTTTAATCGCTGCTTCTTGAATGTCGTTCAATTGTTCCTTTACTTTATCCTGATTTGATTGATGCAAATGGTGCAACATAGTGATTTGATATTGTTTTTCGTCTTCGGTAGCACGAATAACCTCAGCTGGAATAACCGTTGGAGAACCTTTAGAACTCAAGAATGTATTAACCCCAATAATAGGAAAATCACCGTTATGTTTCAAGGTTTCGTAATACAAACTTTCTTCTTGAATTTTTGAACGTTGGTACATCGTTTCCATAGCACCAAGAACACCTCCACGTTCTGTAATTCGATCAAATTCGGCTAAAACCGCAGCTTCTACCAAGTCTGTTAATTCTTCGATGATAAAAGCACCTTGAATTGGATTTTCGTTTTTGGCTAGACCTAATTCTTTATTGATAATCAGCTGAATCGCCATGGCACGACGAACAGATTCTTCGGTTGGCGTTGTGATAGCTTCATCATACGCATTGGTATGCAACGAATTACAGTTGTCATAAATCGCATACAAAGCTTGTAAAGTCGTACGAATATCATTGAAATCAATTTCCTGTGCGTGCAAAGAACGACCTGATGTTTGAATATGATATTTCAACATTTGAGCACGTTCATTGGCGCCGTATTTAATTTTCATAGCTTTCGCCCAAATTTTACGCGCTACACGACCAATTACTGCATATTCAGGATCAACTCCATTCGAGAAAAAGAATGATAAGTTAGGTCCAAAATCATTGATGTCCATCCCACGGCTCAAATAATATTCCACGTAAGTGAAACCATTAGAAAGTGTGAAAGCCAATTGTGTAATTGGATTAGCACCCGCTTCGGCAATGTGGTAACCAGAAATAGAAACCGAATAAAAATTTCTTACATTCTTAGTAATAAAATATTCCTGTACGTCACCCATCAATCGCAACGCAAATTCAGTAGAGAAAATGCAGGTATTTTGCGCTTGATCTTCTTTTAAAATATCAGCTTGAACGGTTCCACGAACTTGTGATAAGGTTCTTGCTTTGATTTCATTATAAATTTCAAAAGGTAAAACCTGATCTCCGGTAACCCCCAAAAGCATCAATCCCAAACCATTATTTCCCTCCGGTAAATCGCCTTGGTAATGTGGTCTTTCGACACCTTTTTCTTTATATATTTTGTTGATTTTTGCTTCAACTTCTTTTTCGAGATTGTTCTCTTTAATGTAAAACTCACATTGTTGGTCAATCGCTGCATTCATGAAAAAGCCTAATAACATCGGTGCCGGACCATTAATAGTCATACTTACCGAAGTCATAGCATGCACCAAATCAAAACCAGAATACAATTTTTTAGCGTCATCTAAACAGCAAATAGAAACTCCGGCATTCCCGATTTTTCCGTAAATATCAGGACGAACATGTGGATCATTTCCGTATAAAGTTACACTGTCAAAAGCTGTTGACAAACGTTTTGCAGGCAATCCTGCGCTCACATAATGAAAACGTTTGTTGGTTCTTTCTGGTCCACCTTCACCTGCAAACATACGGGAAGGATCTTCCCCTTCGCGCTTGAATGGATATAAACCAGCGGTAAAAGGAAATTCTCCAGGAACATTTTCCTGCAAACACCAACGTAAAATATCGCCCCAAGCTTGATACTTTGGCAAAGCTATTTTTGGAATTTGCGAATGGGAAAGCGATTCGGTATGCGTCGCCATCTTGATTTCTCTATCACGAACTTTGAACGTATAAACCGGATTTTTATATTTGTTTACTTTTTCATCCCAATTCAATATAATTTCCCAATTGTAGGCATCCAAATCCATTTTTACTTTGTCAAATTGATTGAGTAAAAGATTTAGGAAAATTTTATTTTCAGCAACTCCTTGTTTTTCATTTTCTAAAGCTGTTGGTAAAACCGAATCGTCATCAATTCCAGCTTTATTAATTACTGGTAATTTTCCTGAAACACTTTCCAGCGTTTTGAAAATCCCGTATAATTTCTGAGCAACTTGTTCTTGACTTACCGCCGTAACATCATATTTTCTGTTGCTTTCGGCTATTTCAGATAAATAACGCGTTCTGTGTGGCGGAATGACAAAAATCTTCTCGCTCATTTCGCGAGTGATTTTAAATGTAGATTTTAGATCAGAATTTGTTTTCTCATGGACTTTGTCCATAATCGCTTTGTAAAGCGTATTCATTCCCGGGTCGTTGAACTGCGAAGCAATTGTCCCGAAAACAGGAAGTGTATCTAAATCCGCATCCCAAAGATTGTGGTTGCGTTGGTATTGTTTTTTTACGTCTCTCAAAGCATCAAGAGAACCGCGTTTGTCAAATTTATTGATGGCCACCAAATCAGCAAAATCAAGCATGTCGATTTTTTCCAATTGAGTCGCAGCTCCAAATTCTGGTGTCATTACATATAAGGAAACATCAGAATGGTCCATAATCTCCGTATCCGATTGCCCTATTCCGGAAGTCTCCAGGATAATAATGTCATAATCGGCAGCTTTGATTACTTGAATCGCTTCGGCTACATATTTTGACAAAGCTAAATTTGATTGACGAGTGGCTAGTGAACGCATGTAAACGCGAGGATTATTGATAGCGTTCATTCGGATTCTATCACCAAGAAGTGCTCCTCCCGTTTTTCTTTTTGATGGATCTACAGAGATTAATCCAATGGTTTTTTCTGGGAAGTCTATTAAAAAACGACGCACTAATTCATCAACCAAAGATGATTTTCCTGCCCCACCCGTTCCTGTGATTCCAAGAACTGGAGTTTTACATTCAGCATTTTTTTTATGAATCGCGTCTAAAGTCTGTTTTGCAACTTCAGGATGATTCTCTGCAGATGAAATGATTCGGGCAATAGCTTTTGGATTTTTTTCTTTCAAATGATCCATTTCATCCGTCAATTTATCTCCAATAGGATAATCAGATTGTTGGACTAAATCATTTATCATCCCTTGTAATCCCATGGCACGACCATCATCCGGAGCATAAATACGGGTAATCCCGTACGCTTGCAATTCGGCTATTTCTGAAGGTAAAATTACACCACCGCCGCCGCCAAATATTTTAATTTGCCCTGCTCCTTTTTCCTGAAGCAAGTCATACATATATTTGAAATATTCGTTATGTCCACCTTGGTAAGAAGTAATTGCAATGGCATTAGCATCTTCTTGAATAGCGGTATTCACTACTTCTTCCACGCTTCTGTCATGGCCTAAATGAATGACCTCAACACCTGTAGACTGAATAATTCTACGCATGATGTTAATTGCTGCATCATGACCATCAAAAAGGGCTGCTGCGGTTACAATTCTTACTTTATTCTTAGGAATATATGGTTTTGCTTGTTCCATTTTTATTTAAATGTTCATTTTAGGTCTGCAATTTACGAAAATAATAAAAATCTTTGGTTTAAAAACTGAAAATTTAAGACTGTTATTTTGATTTTTCAAACGCTCATGTATAATTATAACCGTGCTTGTTTTTGGACAAACCTCTTTTTTAGACTACAAGTCGTATAAAGAAAATCATGTGCGTTTGTTTGCTTTAACTTCATTACAAAGCACAGCTTAAATTTATCATTAAATTTCACTCTATTATTTCTGAAAAAATACGCTTAAATAGAATCTAACTTTTTGCGAGCAATCAATTCCCATCGTTTTTTAACTTTTGACCAAAGTCATGTATTTTATTTTTTCCTAAAACTTCATAAATTAATATTCAATCGATTTAGTTATTGTTAAATTCAATTTCATAATCTAAAAAAAACACTTTTTATACTGTAAACCAAACATTTACACTTATTTAAAATATTTTTTTTGTAATTTTGATAACGGGTAGCAAATCGAGATTAGGGTATCCAAAATTTCTAACTTGTGAAATTAACTCATCTATAAATAAGCCAACATTCGATGAATTAATGAAAAATTTTGGCAATATATTTTTTTATAAATTTAAATCACATAATCTTTTTTAGTACCTACTTGGCGAATGCGTCAAAATTATTTTAGCTGGTTTATAGACATAATAATTCAATAATTAAAATTATTCAGAATATGTTCCAATCAAGTAGCTCATTTTTGGACTAATTCAACATTAGAACTACCAATTAGCTAATAACAAAACGACTCTTTATTAAAAATACGCAACTGCATTATTTCACTTTAAAACTTAATCTATGCGAGTTCCTGTCATTCGAAAATATATAAAATTCATGCCTGATTGCAGCAGAGTTGTTACCCGGTATTTTATGAACGGTGATCTACGAACCCAAAAAATGGTCAGTAATATTATGGTTTTGAGTGAAAAACAAGTTCAAGAAACCTTAGAACATACACTTCGAGAATTTGCTAGAAGACATCGTAATATTTCACAAACATTTTTTAGGCATTGTGAAAAGATAAGAGGTTTGATAGAAGCAATGCAGATCAATTATGACCAGTTGTCTGATGAGAGAAAAATGCTCATCGGTTCCTATTGTACAATGGAATATGCGATAGAATCTGCCGCCTTTTTTAATCCTTCTATTGTCGAAGATTTTGACCAATCAGATCTTCACAATGGAGAAAAGCGAATCATCATATCCTTTCGTGCAACAGGTGAAGGTCATATTTCTTCGATCGTTTTTAGAAGAGGAATTTTAGACAAAAATAATGATCTCCAAGTGATGAAAATTGGGAGAAATATTGACAAAGCAGAAATTGGATATAAAACCTTATACAACAAGGAACGATTTCTCATTAAATTGGCAGAAATGCATACTTCAGACAAATGCTCTGCCCACATTATGCGAGAACTGCCTGATCAATTCGAGTATGCAGCTTTAAGAAATTTGATAAATAAAGCGCTAAACAACCCGATAGTTAGCCACGAAAATAGAACGGCAATGGAGGAAATGCTTTGGTTAGCGGATTCCTTTTATGATTTGCAATTCAAGCACGATTCGGATATCACCGAACGTGTTATATTTCCGATATCAGATTCTGAAAGTCGCGGTATTGAAGATGCTCGTTTCGTTCGCTTTCTCGATGATGATGGAGCGGACAGAATAATTGCCACGTACACTGCTTATAATGGTCACGCCATACTACCAAAACTTATTTCTACTACAGACTTTTATAACTTCCGCGTAGTACCCTTGTATGGAGCCGGTGCTCAAAATAAAAATTTGGCATTGTTTCCCAGAAAAATAAAAGGTAAATACGCCATGCTTTCCAGAATTGATGGCGTTAACAATTATATTATGTACTCTGATAGACGTACACAATGGGATAATCCCGTTATTCTTCAAGAGCCTCGTTTTTCATGGGAATTTACTCAAATTGGAAATTGCGGATCTCCTCTTTGGACCGAAGAAGGTTGGTTGGTAATTACTCACGGAGTAGGCGCCATGAGACGTTATTGCATCGGTGCTTCGCTATTTGATCTTGATGATCCTTCTAAGGAAATTGGAAGATTAAAAGAACCCTTACTTTCACCATTAGAACTTGAACGAGAAGGATATGTACCCAATGTAGTGTATTCTTGCGGTTCGATTATTCATAACAACAGCCTTATATTGCCTTATGCTGTATCGGATTATTCTTCTACCTATGGTGTGGTAAATATGGAGGAATTGATCGATGCTTTGAAGAAAAGCAAATAATGAATATCTCCCTTAAATGCAAATTACAAAACAGAAATACAAAGTTTAATAAAACCATGTAGCAATATTAGCCAACAAATAAAAATACTGCAATTCAATCGTTTAAAAATCAAATTGAGATCGAAGCATAAAATTACTAATTAACATCATATACGCCGTAAAAAACATTGCCAAACAAGGCCATAGTTTTCGCTTTTTAATCCGGAATTTCCATTTCTCGGGTTATCCCATTATTATAAAATACAACTTTGGTCCAGAATGATTTTGATTTTATAGAAGTTGGATACCAATCCCGATTTTCATCCACAAGAATAAAAAGTCCTGTATCGGTGCCTAAAACAATAAATTTATCTCTTTTTGGTTGTTTCGAAAACACGGAGAGATTATACTTCGCACACATTTCATCGCTTAATTTTTCAATATTTTTTGACACAAAACCAATTTCACTAACTGAGAGAATTGAATCTCCATTAAACGGTTTCTCCGATGAATTATCTAAACTATAACGGGCTATGAATTCCACAATATTTCCATTGTTGTCATAAAAATAAAAAGACTTTGCATTCCAATTATAAAAATCTGCAATCTTATCCGGAGGAATCACCACTAAGATTTCTACCTTTTTTTCCATCCAGGCAAAAGCTTCCTGCAGTTTGTTGTTTGGTATATCAAAAGCAAAATGATAAACAGGTTTCACATTTTCAGAAGGCCTGAACGTTAATTTTGTTGAACCTGCAGCGAATGAAATCCCATATTTATCTCTCGAAATAATTTTCAATCCCATTATTTCATTATAAAAAATCGCCGTATTATTGACGTCATCTGTTAATAAATCAAGTTCTATTATTTTCATCTTGTTTTATAGGAATGATTTTAACACTCTAATATATTGATTTTAAACCATTTATTTCATTAAAAACAATGGTTATTATCCTCTTTTTAATATTTATACTACTAAAAGGCATAGTGTTTGCTTATCTTTGAAAAAATCAATTAAATATAAAGTTATGAAAAAAATTGTATTGTTTTTAATTGCCTTCTCCTTATTTGGATGTAGCGAAATGCAACAAGTTCTTAATCAATTGCCGCAAACCCAAGGAATGGGAGGTATTGATATTGCAGGCGGATTGAGGGAAGCCTTGAACAATGGGATCTCGAAACAAGTGACGAAATTGACCGCGGTAGATGGCTTTTACAGAAATGAAGCGGTGAAAATTTTATTGCCGGAAGAATTGAGAAAAGTGGATGCCGGCTTGAGAAAAATTGGTTTGAACTCATTAGCTGATGAAGGTTTGAGAGTATTGAATCGTGCTGCCGAAGATGCAGTAAAAGAAGCTACGCCAATATTTGTTGATGCGGTTAGAAACATGACTTTTTACGATGCCAAAACAATCTTGCTGGGAAATGAAAGTTCTGCAACTAATTATTTACAAAATAGCACTTCAACGGCTTTGTACGGAAAATTCAACCCCGTTATTAAAAATTCGTTTGCCAAAGTAGGTGCTGACAAAGTATGGGCAAACATTATCACTAAATACAATAGCATTCCGTTGATCAACAAAGTAAATCCTGATTTGACTGATTATGTGACTAATCAAGCCATGAATGGCGTTTTTAAAATGGTTGCAGTGGAAGAAAAAAATATCAGAACAAATTTGGCTTCCAGAACTTCTCTTTTATTGCAAAAAGTTTTTGCTTTACAGGATAAAAACTAGTGTAAAAACAATTCTATTTTTAGAACATTAAACCGCTAAATTCATTTTTTTTAAAAGATTTACCGTTATTTTTGAAAAAAATTATTGATAAACGGAACGCCCTAGCCCTGATAGAAGCGGTATCCTTTCCTTGTCTCGTCTTGTCCCAAAAGACGAGACGAGACAAGGAAAGATTTAGCGGATAGCAGGTAACAGCTCCTGAAATACATCACGATTAATACTAAAAATACTAAAATGCAAAAAATTACCATACTCATACATTGTGAAGATCAGAAGGCGATTATTGCTTCTGTGACTCATTACATTGCTTCGATTGACGGGAATATTATTTATTTAGACCAACATGTTGACGCGGACGAGAATGTTTTTTTTATGCGTTTGGAATGCGAATTCAGTGCTAAAAACTGGGATATTGAAACTATAAAAAAGGATTTCCAGACCAATTTAGCGACTCCGTTTAATATGTTTTGGGAAATTTACACTCAGGAACACAAACCCAAAATGGCCTTGTTTGTATCTAAATATGATCATTGTTTATATGACATTTTAGGCCGATACAGCGCGGGAGAATTACCACTTGAAATTTCTTTAATCATTAGTAATCACGAAGATTTAAGACCAGTTGCAGAACGTTTTAATATTCCTTTCCGGTATGTTCCTTTTACCAAAGAAATTAAGGCTCAAGGAGAACAACAGCAAATGGATTTATTGAAAGAATATAATGTTGATTTTATAGTTTTGGCGCGTTATATGCAAATTATAACTCCCGAATTAATTGCACTTTATAAAAATCAAATTATCAATATTCACCATTCGTTTTTACCTGCATTTCCTGGTGCTAAACCCTATCATTCGGCTTTTAAAAGAGGGGTTAAAATTATTGGGGCAACCAGTCATTATGTTACGGAGGGATTAGACGAAGGACCAATTATTGAGCAAGATATTGCGAGAGTTTCACACAGTCATTCCATAGATGATTTTATTATGAAAGGGCGTGATTTAGAACGTATGGTTCTGGCTAGAGCTATTAAGTTGCATGCGGAACGAAAAACGATGGTTTACAACAATAAAACGGTGGTATTTTCTTAAAAATTACAATTGGTCCCTAAACGTATAAATCTACCTAGATTATGTTGTTTTGAAAATGCGGAAGACTATGGTTTTCACTATTTCATTTCGTATAGAATACTTTTTCATGTGATTTCCGATTACTACAATTTACTAGTTTACAATAAAATCGGTCTGATTACTACCACATAAATAAAAAATTGACAGCTTTTATATTTCAATTGTAATGAACAATTATAACACTTTATATTTGCAACAAACAGAAAAAATTAAAGGTGCGAAATCAATTAGTTTAAAGTGGAGGACGTAGGTTAGATGCCTGAAATTAAAATATATAGCTACATTTAAAAATCTTAACTTATTTACAACAAAGTAATAACAAAATCTTAACAGCTAAACATCAAGTATTATATGATCTTTGCAGAGTAATAAACTGGTTATTTATTATTTTGGTTTTGGTTAGTTAAAGAACTGCCTGTATCTCTGTGATACAGGCATTTTTTATTTAGCCGTATTTAGAAAAGAAAGGACTGCATCATTGAAAGCGATAGGCTGCTCCACATTTACAACATGTCCGCATTTTTCGATTACAAATAATTTAGAAGATCTATAATGGTTCTCCACAACTTTCCGAACTGAAGGTAAAAACATATAATCCTCCTCCCCCATAACATAAAGCGTTGGGATGTTTAATTCCATTTGGCGAAACCATCTCAGCACCGGATTTATTTCGGCGGTGAGTTTAAACCACTTTATAAATTCTTTTTGGTATAATTTTTTAGCCTCGTTTATAAAAAGCAATCGAGATTGTTTGTGACTTTTTTTAGGCATAATCACAAAGGCAAAAAATTTATATAAAACTAAGTAAGGCAAGACATATTTGAACATATTCCCCAATCGCATTAGAACCTGCGAACGGAAATTCATTTTTAGGATTGCACCGCCAAGTATCATACTCTGCACGCGTTCTGGATACATTTCGGCCAATTGTCTAATCAGAATTGTACCTAACGAAATCCCCACAAAATGAGACTTCTCGATTTGAAGATGATTTAAAACTTCGAGAATATCATTGGCCAGAGCCGAAAAAGTATATTTCTGCTTGAAAGCTGTTTTTAACGTAGGTTTTGATTCTCCGTGACCTCGTAAATCCAATAACAATACATTATACTGTTTCTGAAAATCCCGAATCTGTTTGAACCATATAGACGAACTTCCGCCAGCACCATGGACAAAGGTTACCCATTCATTGCTGTTTTTGTTCTCATATATGGAGTAATTGATCACGTCTTTTTTTTGCAAAAATAGAACAATAATTTTAAATTCAATTCTTAACAAATAATAATGCGGAATTATTATTTACAAAACGTAAATTTGCAAAAAATTACACCCATGACTGGATTATTGAAAGAGAAAAGTGAAATAGAAAAGCTTCAAAAAGAATACCAAACACTTTTTGAACAAAATTTTAATATTGAAAAAACGCCTACTGAAACTGTTATAGAGGAATTAGTCTTGGAAGAATGTGAATCATAATTTCAGATGCAATTTCTTGAAGTACTCAAACGCTTTTAGCAACCTGCTTCCATACCAGGAAAACATTTCACCGTCAACAAACACCGTTTTGGCATGATGAGTATGTCGCCCTATCTCAAAAGCATCTTCTTCTTTGAAAGGAAAGGGTTCTGAAGACAAGAAAACCAAATCCGGATCGCCTTCTAAACGCATTTTTTTGAGTTCAATTTCTGGATAGCGTCCCTTGTTCTGGTAGATATTTTCAAAATGATTCAGTTTCAATAATTCATTGATAAAATTGTCTGAACCAGCTACCATATAAGGATTTTTCCAAATAAAATAAGCCGCTTTTAGTACCGGTTTATCTTTGACGAAGTTTTTAAAATCGCTCAAGGCAAAAGCCAATTTATCGTTCCATTTTTGCGCTTCGGTTCTACAATTGAATAGCTGACCAAAATCGAAAATCATTTGGAAATTATCTTCAATCGTGATGATATTAGTAACCCAAACTGGGCAAATTTTACTTAATTCATTAACAATTTCCTGAGTATTTTCTTCTTTATTGCAAATAATAATATCAGGTTGTAACAGTCTGATTTTTTCAAAATGCACTTTTTTAGTTCCACCAACAATTTTCTTGGTCGATTTAAAATGATACGGATGCACACAGAATTTAGTGATTCCAATAATTCGATCTTCCAAACCTAAATCATACAACAATTCCGTTTGTGATGGAACAAGCGAAATGATTCGCATAGGCGAAGTCGCAAATGTGTGGGAGGCTCCAAGTTGATCGATTAGATTTTTTTGTTTCAAGTCTAAAGTTTAAAGTTGATACTATTGATGAGTAAGTTTAAAGCTTTTTCACCATTAAGAAATTAAGAAAAATTAAGGATTATAAAGTTTAAACATAATGTCTGCAAATTGTTTCCATTTTAAGATTTAACCATTAAGAAAAATAGAAAAATTAAGGCACAAAATTTTCTATTCTAATCTTTGGGCAAGCTTAATGATACTTAATTTCTTAATGGTTTAAAATTAAGTCCCATTGAATTCAAAAAATTTTATAAAAAAACTTTAAACTTTAAACTTTAAACTAATTAATCCTTCCATTTCCTGTTGCATTTTCAACGCTTCTTCTCTTGCTTTTTCGGCAAAATCAGTTCCGTTTGAAGCGTAAATAATCCCACGAGATGAATTGATAAGCAATCCTACATTGTCATTCATTCCGTATTTACAAACTTCGGATAAGCTTCCGCCCTGTGCTCCCACTCCAGGAACAAGCAAGAAACTGTCTGGCACAATTTTACGAATATCAGTGAAATACTCCGCTTTTGTAGCCCCGACAACGTACATCAGGTTTTCAGCGCTTTTCCAAGTTTTAGAGGTCTCCAGCACTTGTTTGTATAATTCCTTACCATTAATATTCAAGGTTTGGAAATCGAATGCGCCTTCGTTTGACGTTAAAGCCAACATTATGGTATGTTTATTTTCGAAAGCCAGAAAAGGCTCCACTGAATCTTTCCCCATATAAGGCGCCACCGTAACACTATCGAAGTTTAAATCTTCAAAAAAAGCTTTGGCATACATGGAAGACGTATTCCCTATATCACCCCGTTTTGCATCGGCAATCGTGAAAATATCGGGATAATTTTCGTTGATGTAATTGATCGTTTTTTGCAACGACATCCACCCTTTTATTCCGTAAGCTTCATAAAAAGCAGTATTGGGTTTATATGAAACTACCAAATCATGAGTGGCATCGATTATGGCTTTATTGAATTCGAAAATTGGATCTTCCAGTTCTAATAAATGCTGCGGAATTTTATTCAAATCAACATCGAGTCCTACGCACAGGAACGATTTTTTGGTTTGAATTTGGTCTATTAGTTGTTGTGTTGTCATTTTTTAAATTGTGAACAGCAAATTTATAAAAAAAACACCGAAAGGATTAGAGGATTATCAACTTAAAAAAAATCAATAATAATATACATTTTATTCAATCTTCTTTAATCTGAATCCTTTCTTGCAATTATTGCAAATGCTGACATAGATACAGGAAAGACTCCGAAATATTTTAGATTAAAAGCATTTGATTTTCAATTAAATAAGAGTTAATTATGTAAGAAAATTTAAAATTTATATAACAAAAAAAATCCAAACCTGCCACACCTTTGCACCGTTAATCCAACAAAGTAAAAATAAAAAACATGAAAAACTTTATCTTATCAGCAGCATTAATTGCAACAACAGTTTTGTTCGCAAACCCAATCGAAAAAACGCAGGCAACTACCATTTCAAAACAAAAAAGAAGTGAGATTATCAAAAAAACAGACAAAACTGTTTACTTCTGGGAAATAAATACAGCAAGTGGATACGCAAGTGGTTACACTATTTCTCAAGCTCAAGCTAAAAAAACAATAAAATTAATGGCTGATAATGACTTCGTAAGCTATAAAATTATTGAAGCCTATAAATAGTTTTCAAAACTAAATATAGGCTTCAATAGCTTATTTTTATAAAAATACATTTCCCTTCTAAGGTCCCGAGGAATACAAAAAAAAGTGAAACGAATTTCACTTTTTTTTATTTAAAATACCTCGCTGGCTTCTTTTAATTTTTCCATGTTATTGACTAGCGCTAATTCGTCAACGATTTTCTGAATGTCCCCATTCATGATATTTCCTAAATCGTACAAAGTTAGTCCTACTCTATGATCCGTTACACGACCTTGTGCATAATTGTAAGTACGTATTTTAGCGGAACGGTCACCAGAACTTACCTGAGAAGTTCTTTTAGTGGCATCTGCTTCTTGTTTTTTGGCTAATTCCTGTTCGTATAAACGGGAACGCAAAACACCCATCGCTTTATCTTTATTCTTATGTTGCGATTTTTGATCCTGACATTGCGCCACCAATCCTGTTGGAATGTGCGTCAATCGAACAGCGGATTTTGTTGTATTTACTGATTGTCCGCCTGGTCCAGAGGAACAGAAAAAATCCACACGAACATCGTTCATATCGATTTGCACATCAAATTCTTCGGCTTCCGGAAGCACCATTACGGTCGCTGCCGATGTGTGAACACGACCTTGAGTTTCCGTTTGTGGCACGCGTTGTACACGGTGAACTCCAGCTTCAAATTTCAAAGTTCCGTAAACGTCTTCTCCTGTAACTTCAAAAATCACCTCTTTAAAACCACCCGAAGTTCCTTCATTCATATCCACAACCGAGGTTCTCCAACCGCGATTCTCACAATATTTAGTGTACATACGAAATAAATCTCCGGCAAAAATACTGGCTTCATCTCCACCTGTTCCCGCACGGATTTCTACCATAACATTCTTGGCGTCTTCTTCATCTTTTGGAATCAACATGAATTTTATTTCATCTTCTAATTCTGGCAATCTTTCTTTTGCTTCGTCTAGCTGCATTTTGGCCATTTCGGTCATATCTGCATCACTATTATCAGCTATTATTTCATTTGCTTCTTCGATATTCGCCATCAAAATTACATATTCATCGCGTTTTTCTGCCAAAGCTTTTAAACTCTTGTACTCTTGATTCAATTGCACATAACGCTTCTGATCCGAAATAACATCTGGCTGGATGATTAAATCCGAAATCTCATCGAAACGTTGTTTTACTATTTGAAGTCTATCTAACATATTCTTAGTCCTTATATTTGGAGTGCAAAATTACGAAAAATAGTTTATAGTTAAGTCTAGTTTCCCGACAGTTTTTTTTGGAGCTATTTCCAGCTATCCGCTATATCTTTTTAGGGTTAAATTCCTCTGTCATTCAACCCTAAAAAGGATACCGCTTTTATCTGGGCTAGTTGCAGTCTTTTTCATAATTTTGCATTGTTTTCAATAAACCCTTTAGTTACAATTCACATGAAAAATAAAGCCACGGTTATCTTATTATTTTTATCTTTTTTCGCTTGCAAAAATTCTGATTCCAATGAAAAAGATAAAATCAAATTATCCCGTTGGCTTCTGGGAAACTGGGAAAATAAAACACCAGATGGAAATCTCTCTGAAAATTGGAAAAAAGTAAATGACAGTACTTTCCAAGCAAACTCTTATTTTATAAAAGGAAAAGACACCGTTCATTTTGAATCCATACTACTGAACCAAAAAGGAGAACAATTAACTTACAACGCAACTGTAAAAGGACAAAATAACAACAAACCGGTTACTTTCAAACTCACCAATTCAACCGAAAAACAATTATTTTTTGAGAACCCAAAACATGATTACCCTAAAAAAATCATTTACACCCAAATCGCCGATGACAGTTTAGTAACCGAAATCTCTGGGATACTACAAGGAAAACCAAGCACAGAGAAATATATAATGCTACGAACTAAATAAAAAAAATAATTACTACACTTCATAGAAACGACCTTGCTTGAATAAAGCAAAGTCGTTTTTTATTTGGAATAATAATGATTCAAAAAAAGTAAAAAACGCTACTCAATAAAGCTGATTTTATTATTCCCATCTGGAGCTCGTTCATAACTCCATAAAATTTCTCTTTATTACCAATTTCTAAATTCCTAATTTGCGGTCTCAAATCAGTAGGATAAAATGAAGGTCTGTATTGCAGAAAAACCAAGTGTAGCACGCGAAATCGCATCCGTTTTGGGCGCAAATACCAAACATGACGGTTATTACGAAGGCAATGGCTATATTGTAACCTACACCTTTGGTCATTTATGTACCTTGAAAGAGACTAATGATTATAAACCGCACTGGAAAAGTTGGGATTTAAACAACCTACCCATGCTTCCCGAAAAATTCGAAACCAAAGTGGTAGAGAATTCCGGTATTCAAAAGCAATTTAAAATTATAAAAAGTTTATTTGACAAAGCTGATTTGGTCATCAACTGCGGGGATGCTGGTCAAGAAGGAGAATTGATACAACGCTGGGTCATGAATGAAGCCAATTATAAGGGCGAAGTGAAACGTTTATGGATTTCATCCTTAACTACCGAAGCCATTAAAGAGGGTTTTGAAAACTTAAAACCATCATCCAACTATGATAATTTGTACTATGCGGGATTTTCCAGAGCCATTGGCGACTGGTTATTGGGTATGAATGCAACGCGCTTGTACACCGTAAAACATGGTGGGTACAAACAAGTATTGTCTATTGGAAGGGTGCAAACCCCAACATTAGCGATGGTTGTGGATCGTTTTAAGGAAATTGAAAATTTTAAACCGCAGCCGTATTGGGAGCTACAGACTTTGTATAGAGAGACGCTTTTTAGTTATGAAGAAGGACGTTTTTTGAAAAAAGAAGACGGAGAAATTTTAGCCAATAAAGTCAAGGAAAGTGATTTTGAAATTGTTTCTATCGAAAAAAAGAAAGGCAATGAGTTTGCCCCAAAGCTATTTGATTTAACTGGCTTACAAGTATATTGCAATACGAAGTTTGGGTTTACGGCAGATGAAACTTTGAAAATTGCTCAAACTTTGTACGAACAAAAAGTAGTCACCTACCCTAGAGTCGACACCACTTTTTTACCAAACGATGTTTACCCAAAAGTAGCGGCTATTCTTCAAAAGCTTACCAATTATTCCTCATTAACGGAACCGCTATTAGGAAAAAAAATTATAAAATCGACTAAAGTTTTCAACGATAAAAAAGTAACGGATCACCATGCGATTATTCCAACGGGGATTCAAACTAATTTACAATACAATCAGCAACTGGTATATGACATTATTACCAAGCGATTTATTGCCGTTTTTTATGATGATTGTTTGGTAGCCAATACCACCGTAATAGGAAAAGCAGCCGATGTAGTTTTCAAAACCACAGGAAAAGAAATCTTAAAAAAAGGATGGCGAGTTGTTTTTGAAGACACAAATGCCAAAGAAAAAGAAGCCGATCTTTTGCCGAGTTTTGTCGAAGGCGAAAAAGGGCCACACCAACCCTCGTTTTTAGAAAAAGAAACCAAACCACCCAATCAGTTCACGGAGGCGACGTTATTACGTGCCATGGAAACTGCAGGAAAACAAGTGGATGATGAAGATTTACGCGAATTGATGAAAGAAAATGGTATTGGGCGTCCATCAACACGGGCTAATATCATTGAAACACTTTTCAAACGCCAATACATTGTTAGAAATAAAAAACAGGTATTACCAACGCCAACCGGAATTCGGCTTATTGATACCATTCAAAATGATTTGGTAAAATCAGCTGAACTAACGGGATCTTGGGAAAAGCAATTGAAAGATATTGAAAAAGGGACGTATAGCGCCGCTGGATTTATTAACAATATGAAACGCATGGTCGAAGCTTTGGTATATGAAGTACGAAGCGAAACCACGCGCGCCAATATTTCGCATGCAGGAAGTATTCAAAAACAAGAGGCAACCGTTGAGAAAAAGAAAGCAGCAGGAATTATGGCCGAAGTTTGTCCGAAATGTAAAAAAGGGACACTTGTAAAGGGGAAATCGGCCTACGGCTGTGGGAATTATAAAGCAGGCTGCGATTTTATATTGCCCTTTACATTTGCAGGAAAAAAAATATCAGAGATTCAATACTTGCGATTACTTCAAAAAGGGTCTACGGTAAATTTAAAAGATTTTAAAACCGATGGAGGCATTGTAGAAGGTCTAATTCGTTTTGATGAAAACTTCAAACTCAAATTAGAACCTAAGAAAACAGCACCTCCTACTCCATCAACAGAAAATAAAGCCCCTTCAGATGCTTTGCCTTGTCCAAAATGTAAAAACGGAACGGTTATCAAAGGGAAAACCGCTTATGGTTGCAGCCATTATAAATCGGGCTGCGATTTTAAAGTAACTTTTGATGTGGTCAGAGAAAAATTAAAAGATCAAAAACCCACTAAGGAATTGGTTTATAAAATTTTGAAAGACCATGTTTAATTAAGTTTATCGCTATTTTGGAATTTGCAAACTACAATTCAAGCTTGACTAAAAAGATGTGTGGCAAACGCATGGAAGAATATTTTTAAAAGTTCAAACCACATAAATACACTTCAAGTATTTAGAATAGAAAGAAATTTAATTTTGTACAAAATCCATATTTATCGGTAAAAACCATTTCTTTTTAAAACTCTTATTTCAATATTTTTTGGATTAATCTTTCCGTTTAGAAATAATGATTTCACGCGGTAAAAAAATATTATGAATTCAAAAAATATTTAGCATTCAGCATCTAAGCTACAAAAAACTGGTCTTAATTGGAATCGTCTAACAGTGCTTCTAATTCGACACAATTTGCTCAAAAAAATTAAGACACCTCTTTAAAATCGAATTAAAAAAGAAAGTTTTACTTAACATTTCTACATTGGAAACTATAAAAGCGTTTCAAAATCATTGTCATATACTTGGATTAAATCAAAATTTCAATTCATAAAAAATTGATTTTCAATTCAATAAAAATTAGTTTAAATTATTATTCATATTTAATCTAAATAAGTTTTTTTAATTCAAATGTGGGTTTTATATTTGCACCGTTATTTTTAATTATTCCAAATAAACGACATGAAATATATTTTATTCCCCACATTAACTTTACTATTCTGCCTTTCTACACAAGCACAAGAAACAGCAAACGCTTCTGAAAACTCAAATATTATTGAAAATATTGATACCGTTTCTGATACCGTTAAAAACAAAAAAGGAGGAATACTCAAAGAAGTTATTATAACACAAAATCAACAAAAAAAACCGGTTTCTGCTTTGCGATCAGGTTTAAAACCAATGGAGATCCCACAAAGTGTACAAATAATTGGTGCTGAAATTATAGAGCAACAACAAAGTATACGATTGAGCGATGTGATAAAAAATGTAAATGGAGTTTACGTTGGTTCCGCTCGTGGTGGAGCACAAGAAACATTTTGGTCTAGAGGATACGATATGTCATCGAACAATATGTTTAAAAATGGCTTTCGTTTAAATGGCGGCTCAGTTCCAGAAGTTTCTTCTTTAGAAAAAGTAGAAATACTAAAAGGTAGTGCAGCCTTATTATATGGAAATGTCGCTCCAGGAGGTATTTTAAACATGGTAACAAAATCACCTTCCTTCAAGAAAGGCGGAGAAATAGGAATGCAAATGGGAAGCTATTCCTTTTACAAACCATCAATCGATATTTATGGTCCTCTAAATAAAATTATCGCCTACCGCTTTACAGGTTCTTATGAAAATTCAGAAAGCTTTAGAGATATAGTAAAAAAAGAACGTTATTATATCAACCCCTCTTTTCTTTTCAAAGTGAGTGATAAAACAGAAATTACGTTACAAGGAGATTATTTAAAAGACAATTGGACACCCGATTTTGGTACAGGATTAATTGGTAAAGAAATTGCAAATCTTCCTCGCAATCTATATTTAGGAGCGACTTGGTCTAACGGACAAACCAAACAAGCTAGTGTTTCAGGATTGGTAAGCCATGATTTCAATAAAAACTGGGAATTAAATTTCAATTCTTCTTTCCAAGATTACAACAGAACTTCTAAAGCAACGGAACGTATTCAACCTGCAGCTAATGGAGATTGGAAACGACCATTGGGACAAAACAATAACTTGGAACAAATTATTGGAGAACAAATAAGTTTGCAAGGAAATTTCACAACAGGGAAAGTAAAACACCAATTATTCACAGGTGTGGATCTAGAAAACTCATTTTTACAAGCCTATACCTTTATATTTAATCCTACGACTTACGGTAGTGGTAATATTTTTGATTTTGATAATTTCAATCAAGGAGGAGCAATCCCAGAGGATAAGAATACTAAAATAGTAAAAACAGACACGAACCGTTTTGGAGTTTACGCCCAAGATCTAATCTCAGTTACCGAAAAATTCAAGGTTTTAGCAGGATTACGTTGGTCTTGGCAAGAAGCACAAGTTAACACATATGATTTAACTAAGAGTCCTGTTATAATTACAGAAGCTCCAAAACGTGCAGACCAAGCCTTCTCACCAAAAATAGGACTTGTGTTTCAGCCGACAAAAGAAATGTCATTATTTGCAAGCTATGCAAACTCTTTTACTCCAAATTCAGGAACAACTGTTGATTTAAAAGCAATTAAACCGTCCGTTATAGATCAATATGAAGTGGGTGTTAAAAAAGATTTCTGGAAAGGACTCTTAAGCACAAACGTAACTCTTTATCAGATTACCAATAGTAATTTGGCACAAACAGCCGAATTTAAAGCCGATGGGTCAAACAATACAGATGCAGCAGTAAAAGTTTTAAGCGGCGAAACTAAAAGTAAAGGGGTAGAAATAGATCTTATTGCAAAACCAATTGAAGGTTTGAATATTATGGCTGGTTATAGTTATAACGACATGCGCTATACTAAAACTTCTGGTTTGAAAGGAAGCTTCATAGAAGGAGATCGTATAGCAAGAACGCCTGCAAACACCGCTAATTTAAGCTTTTTCTACACCTTGCCGTCAGGCGTATTAAAAGGGGCTTCCCTTGGAGCTATAGGAAACTATATCGGAAAAAGAGTGGCTGGATGGAACAATCAAATTGACGCATCGTTACCGAATGGTATTTACGACAGAGAAATTCCATTGGAAGGATACACCACAATAGATTTATCAGCAGGTTATACTTGGAAACAATTTTCAATATTATGTAAATTATCTAATATCACTAACGAATTGAATTATACCGTTCATGAAAATTATAGTGTGAATCCAATTGCGCCACGCCAAGTAATGACGAGTTTAAAATACAAATTCTAATAAAAAACTAAAATTTTGGAATTCAGTTTTGGAATGGGAACAAAATCAAGTAGTATTGCAAACGAATTGATTTACCTCATTTAAAATTAAACCTTTTACTTTTAAATAAGTCCAAAAGGCAAAACAACCCAAAATAAATTCAGCTTTCAAAAAATGAAAAAGAAAACCTTCAGAAATTTACATCGTGACTTAGGCTATTTCTATATTGGACTAATCGTTTCCTTTGCATTATCAGGACTTATGATGAATCACAGAGATTCATGGCATCCCGAAAAATATACTACTGAAACTAAAGTCATTCAAGTACAACTTCCAGACGAAAGTAAAATAGACGATAAATTTGTTGAAGATTTAGGAAAAAAGTTAGGCATCGAAGATAAAATGAGACGTCAAACGGTAAAAAAAGGAAATTTAAAAATTTCTTTTGAAAACCATGATGTAGAAATTGATGTAAAAACCGGAAAAGGCGAAATCGTCTCGTTCCTGAAAACCCCAATTATAAGTCAAACCATGAAATTACATAAAAACGAGTCCAATTTCTGGATCTATTATTCAGATATTTTTGCTTTGAGTTTAATAACAATAGCACTAACCGGAACAATAATGATAAAAGGGGGGAAATTCAGTTTCAAACAACGTGGCTGGAAACTGGCTTTAGCTGGCGTTCTATTTCCAATTTTATTCTTGATTTTATTTGGATAAAAATTTACATACGCACCTATCTAAAATCCTTCTAGTTTTAATACCTAGAAGGATTTTTTTTGCTTTAAAATATGCTAATTATTAAGTTTCTGTTGAAAAGATAATTTGTAAAAAATATAGTATATATTTGATAATAAATACAACGATATAAAGTTTTATTTATACTCTTATTTTCGGCTAACTTACGAAAATCGATTTCGAGTTCAAATTAGCTATGAGCGCGTTTTAAAAAACAAAACTAGGTTTGCTAAAGCCAAAGGGCTGACCACCCAATGTGACAAAAACAAGAAATAAAAGTGGAGTCTAGAACCCACTAAAAAAAACAGGGCGTATTCCGAAAAGCCATATGAATAGGATTTAAATAATTAAGATATAATGTTTAATAATTTTAATTTGACTGATAAGTTGCTTTTTGTAGCGGCTTTTGCCTCGTTAGTTTACTCTGAAATTTTGTTTTTTTATGGTCATGAAAATCAAGCGATTTTTATAGGACTTTGGGTACCCTCAATACTGGGTTTTGGAATTTACTTACATGTAATAAAAAAAAATAAAAATGATTAATTTTATACCCTATTTCGCAGCAATAATAACCGTTTTATTTGGAATTGGATTTGCCTATGCTCTTACAAGTAAAGGTAAAAACGATGATAATAAGTGAATTAAACCAGTACAAAACGAGGATTAGGTTTATCGGTATTTAGATTATTTTTTAAGAAGCAAATTGCTAAACTTGATTTTTAAAACTTTGCCTCAGAGAGGATACTGAAGTGGAAACACAAAGTAAGCTATGAAAAGTAATCCCAACAAAAAATCCCAATCCTGAAAATTTCAGTACTGGGATTTTGTTAATTAAAAAAGAATCTAATCTTATTTCAGTCCGGCCAAACTATGCTCAATAGTTTCAATTTTAGACAAAGCATCTGCTTCTTTCTGTTTTTCATTTGCCAAAACTTTCTCAGGCGCACCGGCAACGAATTTCTCGTTAGACAATTTCCCTTGAACTGATTTTAGGAAGCCTTTGGTGTATATCAATTCTGCGTTCAATTTAGCAATCTCTTCTTCAACATTTATGTTTCCAGTAATCGGAATAAAATATTCATTTGATTTTACTCTAAATGATAAAGCGCCATCCACTTTTTCAGAAACATATTCTAAGGAAGTGATGTTTCCTAATTTGGTTACAACCGAATCAAAATAAGTTGAAGCTTTATCATTATTGACGATTTTCAATTCAATAGTATCTTTGAAAGGAATATTTTTGTCTTTACGAATCGTTCTTATTCCTGAAATTACATCAATCGTATTATCAAAATCAGTAATTAAACTTACATTGAATGGTTTCATTTCGGGCCAAGTAGAAACGATTAAAGCTTCCTCTGTCGTTCTTTCGGCAAGAATTTGCCAAATTTCTTCTGTCAAGAATGGCATAAACGGATGCAATAATTTCAAGTTATTTTCCAGCATTTCTATTGCTTTCGCAAAAGTAACGTTGTCAATTGGTTGTTGGTATGCCGGTTTTATCATTTCCAGGAACCAAGAACAGAAATCGTCCCAAACCAATTTGTAAATTGCCATTAACGCATCGGAGATTCTGTATTTTTCAAAATTGTCTTCGATTTCCAAAAGTGTTTGTTGCAATTTGGCTTCATACCATTCGATAGCTACTTTTGAAGATTCCGGCTGTGGAATTGAATCTGAAACTTCCCATCCTTTTATCAGTTTGAACGCATTCCAGATTTTATTTGTAAACCCTTTTCCTTGGTTACACAATTCTTCGTCAAACATAATATCGTTTCCTGCAGAAGCGCTCAAAAGCAATCCTACACGAACGCCATCAGCACCAAATTTTTCTATCAAATCCAACGGATCTGGCGAATTACCTAATGATTTAGACATTTTACGTCTTTGTTTATCCCGAACCAAACCGGTCAAATATACATTTGTAAATGGTTTTTTACCAGTATATTCGTATCCTGCAATAATCATTCGAGCTACCCAGAAAAACAAAATATCCGGACCAGTAACTAAATCATTGGTTGGGTAATAGTATTTAAAATCCTCATTATCAGGATCCATTATTCCGCCAAAAACCGACATTGGCCAAAGCCAAGAAGAAAACCACGTGTCAAGAGCATCAACATCTTGTCGTAAATCTTTTGTTTCCAATTTAGGATTTGCCGATTTTTCCTGTGCTAATTTCAATGCTTCATCGATAGATTCAGCAACCACAAAATCTTCTTTACCATCTCCGAAGAAATAAGCAGGAATTTGTTGTCCCCACCACAATTGACGGGAAATATTCCAGTCACGGATATTATTTAACCAATGAGCGTACGTATTATTAAAACGAGCGGGATGCAATTTAATTTCGCCATCCACTAAAACCGATTTAATGGCTGGCTTAACTAAATCTTCCATTTTTAGGAACCATTGGTCGGATAAACGAGGCTCAATTACCGCTTTGGTTCTTTCCGAGGTTCCCACTTTATTCAGGTGAATTTCTGTTTTTGTTAAAGCACCAATAGTTTCTAATTCTTTAGAAATTTCTTCGCGAACAACAAAACGATCTTTTCCTTGATACTGTAATCCAAAACTATTCAACGTTGCATCTTCATTGAAAATATCAATAATTTCAAGATTATGCTTCTCTCCTAGCGCTTTGTCATTCATATCATGAGCAGGAGTCACTTTTAGACAACCTGTTCCAAATTCGATATCTACATATTCATCTTCGATAATAGGAATAATTCTTCCGCATATTGGGACAATTGCTTTTTTACCTTTTAAATGTGCAAAACGTTCGTCATTTGGATTAATACAAATAGCAGTATCTCCAAAAATAGTTTCCGGACGCGTTGTAGCAATAGTTAGGAAATCTTCACTTCCTTCGATTTTATATTTTAGAAAATACAATTTCCCTTCTTGTTCTTCATAAATTACTTCTTCGTCAGACAAAGTAGTTTTTGCTTCGGGATCCCAATTTACCATTCGGTATCCTCTATAAATCAATCCTTTGTTATATAAATCTACAAAAGAACGAATTACTGAAGCTGACATATCTGGATCCATCGTGAATTTTGTTCTTTCCCAGTCGCAAGAAGCACCCAGTTTTTTCAATTGGTCCAAAATTACGCCACCATATTTATCAGTCCATTCCCATGCATGTGCAAGAAACTCCTCGCGTGTCAAATCATTTTTATTGATTCCTTGCGCTTTTAATTTGGCAACAACCTTAGCTTCAGTAGCAATGGAAGCGTGATCAGTTCCAGGAACCCAACATGCATTGAAACCTTTCAAACGTGCTCTTCTTATCAAAACATCCTGAATCGTATTGTTCAACATGTGTCCCATGTGCAAAACTCCAGTTACGTTAGGCGGAGGAATAACAATGGTATATGGTGTTCTATGATCTGGCTCTGAGTGAAAATAATTATTCTTCATCCAGTAGTCATACCACTTATTCTCAATAGTTCTAGCGTCAAATTGTGCAGGAATTGTCATAAAAAGCAACTGTTAAAACCAAAATTAAACTTTGGTCTGATATTTGTAATTGATATAGGGAACAAAAGTAAATAATTAAGTAGACTATAAAAAGAGAAATAAATATTTGTACGTTAATTAAAACAAAGTATATTTACTCAAATGATTTTAAAAAAATTTAAAATGAAAAAAATAATTACGTTAATCGCAATCCTTTTAATAAGCAGTGTAGGTTTTGCACAATCTGGCCCTAAAATTGATTTTACGGCAAATGATAATACGATTGATTATGGAAAAGTTTCAAAAGCTAATGATAATGGTGTCCGGGTTTTTGAATTTACCAATACAGGAAATGCGCCTTTAATCATTACCTCAATACAGTCCACCTCAAATTGCACCATAGTATCGAGTACAAAAGATCCTATTCTGCCTGGTAAAAAAGGAAAAATAGAGATTAAATATTCTATGAATGCAGGACCAATTCGAAAAACAATTACTGTAGAATCCAATGCTGTTAATTACGACGAAGGAAGAGTTGCTCTGAAAATAAAAGGAGAAGTAATTGCCAATTAAATTCACAATATATATTTTAATTAGCGCTTTATGAAAATTTCATAAAGCGCTTTTTTTTATAAAACATCTTGCAACTGAAACCTGAATTTTAGAATTTTACTTTCTCTTTCAATTTCCATCACAATCCATACTTCATTTTCTGATTTCATAAGCGCATTTATTTCCTGCAATGAATACTTATAGGTTGGATTTCCATTTATGGAGATAATTAGGTCCCCTTTTTGTAAACCCAAGGCCGAAGCAGGTGAATTTTTCCGCACATTTGCAATTGAATAAATAGGCTTTAGATTAAATTTATATCTAAATTCATTACTGTTTTTTTCTGTTTTTGTTTTAAAAGGATTTTCCGCCACTATAACTGGAACGGTCTGCAGGTAAACCGTTTCTTGTACCCATATCATTCCTTGTTGCTGGATTTCAATTCCACTTCTGTTGTAATTAAAAGGAGAATTAAATTCTTTGTTTTTCTTTAAATAAAGCAGGGAATTAGTATAATCGAGAATAATTGTAAATCGTCTCAAAATTTCACCTCCTACTGAACCTACTCGGCCAGGCACCATTTTCACACTCTTTATTGAAATTGAATCAGGGAAAGCGACAATAGGTTTTTTAAATTCAAATTCAGCCATTTTAAATTTAAAAATCCGAGCTCTTTTTCCTTCCACATCTCCACTAAATCCTTTGCCTAGATAATCTTGGAAATTTTTAGGAGGTACTTTTATCCATTCCGCTTTTTTATCAAAAAGCCAAAGGGCATCACTGCTACCAATGTCAATTAATAATTTTGCAGGAACTTCTACTGAATCAATCATTACACCATTTATTATGTATGGTTTATTTCTCTCTATCGTGATAGGAACCTTAGTGAATTTTTTTTCTATTTTTTTTCTATTTTTTTCAATGTCGCGATGAATAATGATTCTTTTTTTTTCGTAATTGATTTCCACCAGATTATTTTTAAAAAAGTTATATCCAATAATTCCATTTACAGGAATTCCAACATGAGAAGAAAGATTAAACTCTTGGTCTAAAACAATATATAATAAATGATTGGAAGATTTTAGCCCTTGAATTTCTAAGATATTATTGGTCGATTTCAATCCTTCAATTGCCTCTTCGCTTCCTAAACCTCTTAAAATAATTTTTTCAACATTTAAAAAGCTAATTTCTTTTTTTTCTTCCAAACTAAACAAAATAGTCTCTTCAACACCGGAATCCAATAAAAAATTTAATTCTACACCATTGACTTTAATTGGAATAAAAATCAAATTATTAATGAATTTAAATGGAATACTCACTTTATCCCCTTTATTAGTAAATTTAAATTCATCTTGGCCCAAAATAGGTCCAATGCAAACCGCAAGAAAAAACAATAAAAATACTTTTTTCATTTAAAATCATTTTTATAAAATTACACAAAATATTGAATATTTGTATAGAATTCACAACAATTACAATTCTGTTTAACAGAAATTTTCAAAAAAAAAATGCAATTTTGCACTTCAATAATTGAACCATGCCAAAAATATCCAACAAAGGCAAGAATATGCCCGAATCACCAATTCGTAAATTGGCTCCTTTTGCTGATATAGCAAAGAAAAAAGGACATAAAGTATATCATCTGAACATAGGTCAACCCGATATAAAAACACCTGAAATAGCCATTAATGCGATAAAAAATATTGATTTAACTATTTTGGAATACAGTCATTCTGCAGGGAATGAAAGCTATAGAAGAAAATTATCCCAGTTTTACAAGCAACAAAATGTAGCCGTAGAATTTGAAGATATTATAATTACTACCGGAGGTTCAGAAGCGCTATTATTTGCCTTAGGTACTATTATGGATCAGGGAGATGAAATCATTATTCCTGAGCCTTTTTACGCCAATTACAGTGCTTTTTCCACGGCATCAGGTGGTAGTGTAGTTCCTGTAATTTCAACTATTGACACCGGATTTGCTCTTCCGTCCATTTCCGAATTTGAAAAGTTAATTACACCTAAAACAAAGGCTATACTGATTTGCAATCCGGGGAATCCAACAGGCTATTTGTATTCAAAAGATGAAATCATGCAATTGGCAGCACTAGTAAAGAAATATGATATTTTTTTAATTGCTGATGAAGTGTATAGAGAATTCATTTATGATGGGGACACTCATTATTCTGTAATGAATATTCCAGGGCTTGAAGAACATGTAATCATGGTTGATTCTGTTTCAAAACGATATAGTATGTGTGGTGCAAGAATAGGATGTCTTGTTTCAAAAAATAAAGAAGTAATGGCAACTGCCATGAAATTTGCCCAAGCTCGATTGAGTCCACCAACTGTGGAACAAATTGCCTGTGAAGCGGCAATTGACACTCCAAAAAGTTACTTTGATGAAGTAATTTCAGAATATAGAGAGCGCAGGGATACCCTAATAGCTGAATTAAATAAAATAGAAGGTGTAATTGTGACTAAACCAAAAGCGGCATTTTATTGCATTGCACAACTTCCTGTTGACAATGCCGATATTTTTGCACAATGGCTTTTGGAAAGTTATGATTTCAATGGCGAAACCGTTATGGTAGCTCCCGCTGCAGGATTTTATTCGACTCCAGGAATGGGTTTAAATCAAGTCCGTATTGCTTATGTATTAAAAAAAGAAGATCTAATAAGTGCTGTACGTGTTTTAAAAGAAGCTATTCCAATTTATAATGCCATACGATTAAAAAAACTAATCGCCGCCCAATAATTGCGAGTTAAAAAATCTTGGTTTTATTATTCCAGCAATCTAAAAATCATAAATACTTTAGTAAAGGCAATAACCAAAAAGTTATTGCCTTTAGTTTTTAAAGCTGATTTATGGACTGAAATTCCCATTCATCAGCCTAAAGTCATCATTAAATAGTGAAAGCGATAGAAATTCTTTAATTTTTATTAATTATCTTTACGCCTTAAAAATATACACCCACTATAATAGTTGCTTTTAATGATAAATAACGAAGAATTTCAAGACGAAATAGGAGACAATCACATTGGTTTATCTGCAAAAAATCCGGTACGCGAAGATGCTTTTGCTATTTCTGATGAAGAAAAAATAGAAAAAATAAAAAAAGATGTTGAAAATATTCTAATTACACTTGGAATGGATTTGACGGATGACAGCATGAAAGGTACGCCCAACCGTGTAGCCAAAATGTTTGTAAAAGAAATTTTTGGAGGATTGAATCCTGCAAAAAAACCAAAAGCTTCTACATTCGACAATAATTATAAATACGGCGAAATGTTAGTTGAAAAAAACATTATCGTTTATTCTACCTGCGAACATCATTTATTACCAATTATAGGAAGAGCTCATGTTGCTTATATTTCTAATGGAAGAGTTATTGGTCTTTCAAAAATGAATCGAATTGTGGAGTATTATGCCAAAAGACCTCAAGTTCAAGAGCGTTTAACAATGCAAATTGTTCAAGAATTGCAAATTGCTTTAGGTACTGAAGATGTAGCTTGTGTAATTGACGCAAAACATCTTTGCGTAAATTCAAGAGGAATTAGTGATATTGAAAGTAGCACAGTGACCTCTGAGTTTGGCGGAAAATTTAAAGACAGTGTAACTCGAAGAGAATTTTTGGATTACATTAAATTAGAAACGAAGTTCTAAAATAAAATAAATTTCATTAGTATCGATAAGCTCTAGCCCTGATGGAAGCGGCATCCTTTTTATGGTCTCGTTCCAAAGAACGAGACCATAAAAAGATATAGCGTACAGCGGGAAATAGCTCCAAAAAACACTCAAATGCCATTATATAAAAGTCAGACTCTAAAAATATACAATTCTCTTTCGGGAGAAAAAGAAACTTTCACACCTATTCACGAAGGAAATGTGGGAATGTATGTATGCGGACCAACGGTTTACAGTAATGTGCACCTTGGAAATGTGAGAACATTTATGTCATTTGATGTGATATTCAGGTACTTTTTGCATTTGGATTACAAAGTACGTTACGTTCGTAATATTACAGATGTGGGTCATATTGTGGATGATGTTGATGAGGGTGAGGATAAAATTGCGAAAAAAGCACGTTTAGAGCAGCTGGAACCTATGGAGGTGGTGCAGCGATATACGGTCGATTTTCATGATATTTTGAATGCTTTCAATTTTTTACCACCAAGTATTGAGCCTACTGCTACAGGACATATTATTGAACAAATAGAAATTATCAAAACTATTGTTGACAAGGGAATTGGTTATGAAGCCAATGGCTCAGTGTATTTTGATGTGGTAAAATTCAATAAAACCAATCATTACGGTATATTAAGCGGCAGAAATATAGAAGATATGCTTGCTAATACCCGTGATCTTGACGGACAAAGTGACAAAAGGAATCCACAGGATTTTGCGCTTTGGAAAAAAGCAGAGCCACAACATATCATGCGTTGGCCTTCGCCTTGGAGCGATGGTTTTCCGGGCTGGCATCTAGAATGTACTGCGATGAGCACAAAATATTTAGGCAATCATTTTGACATACATGGTGGTGGAATGGATTTGAAATTTCCTCATCACGAATGTGAAATTGCACAAAATGAGGCTTGTACCGGTCAAACCCCAGTAAACTATTGGATGCATACCAATATGCTGACGTTGAATGGTAAAAAGATGGCTAAATCTACCGGAAATAATATTTTGCCAAGAGAAATTTTAACGGGAGATAATACCATTTTAAGCAAAGCTTTTTCTGCATCGGTAGCTCGATTTTTTATGCTACAAGCACATTACAGAAGCATCCTCGATTTTTCTGATGATGCTATTGTTGCCGCCGAAAAAGGTTATAAAAGATTGATGGATGCTATAGAATCATTGAAAGAATTAGGTTCAAGTTCTAGCAGCACATTAGATATTGCAGCTTGGGAACAATCTGGCTATAACGCCATGAATGATGATTTTAACACTCCAATTTTGATTGCACAATTATTTGAAGGTGTTCGCTTTATTAATTTGTTAAAAGAAGGCAAAGAAACGTTGACTGCAACTGATTTAAAGAAATTTACTAAAGCAATGGAAGCCTTTGTTTATGACGTTTTAGGTCTTGAAGACGAAAAAATTTCAGACACTAACAATGACAAATTGGAAGGAACAGTAAATATGCTAATTGAAATGAGAAAACAGGCTAGGGATAATAAAAACTTTGCGCTGTCTGATCAAATTCGGGATCAATTGATAGCTTTAGGAATTCAATTGAAAGATGGAAAAGAAGGAACCACGTTCTCGATATAATTGTGATAGTTTTTCCATTAGAAAATTAGATCATGAAATTAATTACACCCTTTGTCATTTTAGTACGATTTTACCAAAATGCAATTTCACCCTTTACTCCTGCTGCCTGTAGATTTGAACCTACTTGCTCGTCCTATATGATAGAGGCATTACAAAAACATGGTTTGTTTCAAGGTGGGTTTTTAGGGATAAAAAGGATTTTGAGTTGTCATCCCTGGGGCAGAAGCGGTTACGATCCTGTACCGGAAAAAAAATGCAATCATGAACATTAACCTTTTATTGGTACGAATTTTACTTTAATTCTTTATTTTTACAACGCACTAAAAAAACAACAATAAATGACACATGCTTTAAATATAGTTTGGAATCCATCAGAAGGAATTGATTTAGGTTTTTTTGTAATTAGATATTACAGTTTAATGTTTGTAATCGCCTTTGGATTAGGATGGTACATCATGAAGAATATATTTGAACGCGAAAGTGAATCATTAGAAAAACTAGACTCTTTATTTATTTGGACTGTTCTTGCTACTTTAGTTGGAGCGCGGTTGGGTCACGTTTTATTTTATGATTGGGAATATTTCCGCAATCATTTACTTGAAATATTTCTACCCTTTCGCTTTACACCAAATTTTGAATTTACGGGTTATCAAGGATTAGCAAGTCATGGCGCAGCAATATCAATTATTATTGCCATGTATTTTTACAGTAAAAACATATTAAGAAGACCACAATTATGGATTCTAGACCGAATCGTAATACCGGTTGCCAGTGGCGCTATTTTTGTACGATTAGGTAATTTCTTCAATTCTGAAATTGTCGGAAAAGAAACAACCTCTTCTTTTGGAATTCGTTTCCTTCGAGATAAATTTAGTCCCAATGATGCCGTTAATGCAACTCAAATAGCTAATCCAAAAGATGCTTACCATGCTATTGCTACCGATCCTAAATTTGCTACTTTATTAGAACAAGTTCCTGCGAAGCATCCTGCGCAATTATATGAAGCGTTTTGCTATATTTTTGTTTTTGCTATTTTGTTTTTCTTGTATTGGAAAACAGATGCTAGAAAAAAATCAGGATTTTTATTTGGATTATTTTTAGTGCTATTATTTGCAGTTCGTATGGTCGTGGAATCAGTAAAAGAAAGCCAAGGAGGATTTGAAAACGCTTTAGGGTTGCTATCTACCGGACAGTGGTTAAGTATTCCGTTTATATTAATTGGTTTCTATTTTATTTTCACCGCCGAAAAGCCTGTAAATATAATTTAGAAGAAATTAAATTTAACAAATATAAAGTTGTGTTTTTTTTATCATTGTCTAAAAAACATCAACCATTAGAATATCAAAAACCTCAAAAGTTATGCTTTTGAGGTTTTTTGATATTTATCTTTTTAAGGAAAAATGGGATTTGAATATTTTGGAAATATCATTCTCGACATATTCAACGCTAAACCAGTAATCATTCGAGGGCATTGCATGTCCGTTATACATTCCATCCCATCCTAAACTTTTTGTACTAATTTCTTTTAGCAATTTACCATAACGATCAAAAATAAAAATTCTACTATTTGATAAATAATCTAGAGAAAAAATATTCCAATTATCATTAATGCCATCATTATTTGGAGTGAAATATTTAGGATAATTAATGACTAAAACATTAGATTTTGTTATTGGAGCATTACAACCAAATTTATCTTTTACCGTAATCGCATGCGTACCATATGACACATATTCAAAAACTGGGCTCTCTTGAAACGGCCCATCATCCAGTTGATATAAATAATCTCCTGGCGCAGTAGCGGTGATAGTTACCACTTGGTTTTCAGCAAAAGCTTGCGTAACAGTCCACTCTACTTTTACGAGCGTGTTCGAAGGCGTAACGGTAACACTTATAGTTTTTGATATAGCGCATTGATTCGCATCTGGCGTAAAAATGTACGAACCGTTATTCATATTATCAATTACAGCAGGTGACCAAGTCCCCTTAACTCCATTAGGAGATGTCAATGGCAAAACAGGAGGAACACTTCCTGCACAAATTGCAAAAGAACTAAAAGCGGGGCTTACACGAGGATTAACAGTAACGATTAATGTTTGGGTTGTAGCACATTGATTCGCATTAGGGGTAAACACATAATTTCCGCTAGCCGTATTATTAATTGTCGCTGGTGACCAGGTTCCTGATACTCCATTAGGGGAAGCCACGTTATTATCTAAAATTGGCGCTGAACTTCCTTCACAAAAGGAGGCAATCGCTGGAAAGTTAGGAACTGTTTTTGGAGTAATTGTAACATTTAGTGTTTGTTTAGTAGCACATTGACCAGCAGCAGGTGAAAAAATGTAAGACCCACTGGCTGTTGTATTGATCGTTGCAGGCGACCAAGTACCGTTGATCCCATTAGGCGAAGTAGTGCCAAAAACAGGAGCTGGATTCCCAGAGCAAATAGGCGCTATATTAGCAAAATTAGGAGCAATATTTGGCTCAATAGTTATTGTTTTGGTAGTCGCCGGTCCGACAACACATTGCCCCGAATTTGGAGTAAAAGTATAAGTAACCGGTCCCAGAATCGAAGTATTGACCGTACTAGGGCTCCAAGTTCCTGATATAGCCGGTGTGTTATTTGAATTTAATGGCAATACTGGCGCTGTCGCATTTTGACAAACAGTTGCCGGAATGGTTGTGAAATTCGGTGTTGCTTTTGGTGTTATCGTAACAGCAAGCGTTTGTGTCGTGGCACAAGGAAAGGAAGTAGGGTTTGGAGTAAAAACATAACTCCCGCTAGTCGTATTGTTTATTATTGCTGGCGCCCAAGTTCCTGTAATTCCGTTTGGTGATGTATTCCCAAATAAAGGAGCGGTATCTCCAGAGCAAAACGGCGGAATTGCAGGGAAATTGGGTGTTACTGTTGAAGTACCACAAGGCACGGTACAAGTTAAAGTTAATGCAGGCGCACAAGGGCGTGTTGCTGCCGTTAAAGTTAATGTAGCCGATTGTCCTGGTAACATATTCGGAACTAAATAATGTGACACTCCTGTATTTCCTTTTACTAATGGACCACCTTCAATAGAATAACTATAATTATAAGAATTATCAGGTATTAAGGGTAGATTGTTTGACCAATCAAAAAGGACCGAATTATTAATTGTGGCTGGAGGAGAATAATCCAAAGAATAAATTGGAATCTGCGAAGGGTCACATCTAAAATTAAGAATAGTAGCTCCATTATCAGCAACAACTATTACATCAATCTTAGAGCGGGTACTTTCAACACCGCTTACAGTCTCACTTACATAATATGATGTCGTTCCTACACTAGTTGTTGAAGGAGTCGGAGCTGTTGAAGATGCCGTTCCTCCTGTTGCGTTTGTCCCATACCAATTTAAAGTTCCTCCCGCGGAAGGAGTCGCTGTTAAAGGATTAGCCACTTTATTTTGACAATAATAAATTGGTGAAGTAACTGTTGGCGGAGGAGTGGCAATATTAAAAAATTCAGAGGATTTGTTTAGATTTCTTAAAATACTGCTGGTAATATCAATTGCAGGGGTGAATTTTGAGTTATTTAAATTAGTTGCAACAGTAGTAGTCTCAATTTTAATTTCTACTTTATTACTAACTTCACGAGCAAAAAGATTAACATTAATAAGCAAATACATAAAGATTAACAACTTAGTAGATTTCTCCATCGCTTTAAATTTTTAAGATAACTTTAAATACAAAGTGGTAATATATTGGGATTGCTTAGTAAATATATAAAATTAGTAATAATTATAAATTTATTTTTTTAAATATTATTGACTTCGAGGATATAATAATATCAATACCAGGTAATTAATTTCAACTTCAAACTAAGAAAGTGGTATAAAAGTATAATTTTACCTTAATTTTTAATAAGGAAAAGAAAATCCAAATTCTATATTTTTTGTATTATAACCCGAATTAGAATCTTGTAATCCAGCGTTAGAAACATGTCGAAAATTAGGCCTTATGTCAACTGTTACACTATTGATTTTAAAAGTGAACCCTACCGCCAATACATCCGAAAAAGCAAATCCTTTTGACAGCCGCTCTGTTTCAGTATCAGTATACATAGGACCAACACTTCCTAAAAAATAAATACTTGCCGTTTTAAAAACAGGTTTTCGCATCAAAAAACCTATATTAAAAACATATTCTCTTATATTTTTCAACTTGGTAAATCGTTCTCTTTTTTCAATATAATTAGGGTCGTTAGGCTTCACAAAATAAAAGTTCAAAAGCTCGTGCTTTGCAAAGTTTAGTTCTGGCTGCAGCAAGACCTCATACCTAAAGTTCTTTGTATCTTTAAAGGCATAATACACTTGTAGTTTATAATAATTATTAGTGTACGTATAATCGCTGTTTTTTAATTCATTTCCAATACCATAAGCCAAACCTAATATTATTTTACTTCCTTTATACTGAGCGAAAAATGTTTGATAAGTAAAGACGAGAGTTAAAATAAAAAATATTTTTTTTAACATGAAATTTATTTTAAAGACTGATATGTTTCCTGATCATTAAATTACAAATAAAAACTTTAGATTCTCACTTTTGGTTTAAAAAAAAAGAGACTCAACTTACGTTGAATCTCTTTTATAAAAATCTCTGTAAAAGCTATCTTAGCTTTCTTGATGATGTTGTTCGATTAACTTTTTATCTTCTTTAGATATTGTATCAACCAATACTGGTGTTGCAATAAACAATGAAGAATAAGTTCCTACGATTATACCAACTAACATTGCGAATATAAATCCTCTGATAGATTCACCCCCAAAAATAAACATGATAAACAAGACACCAATCATAGTTAATGACGTATTGATAGTTCTTGACATGGTTGAATTAATCGATTTATTAACAATTTCAGCAAAAGTACCCTTTGTTTTTCCATCTAAGAATTCACGAACTCTATCAAATACAATAACGGTATCATTCATAGAGTAACCAATTACAGTAAGAATAGCTGCGATAAAATGCTGGTCTATCTCCATACCAAATGGCATAAATTTGTAACACAATGAATAAATTCCTAGAACAAAAATAACATCATGCGCAACAGCTGCAATTGCACCTAAACCATATTGCCATTTTCTGAAACTGATAAGTAAGTATAAAAATACAATTAGCATAGCTCCAAGAACAGCCCAATAAGCATTTGTTTTAATATCCTCAGCTACTGTTGGTCCAACTTTTGATGCTTGTACAATACCGAATTTTTTACCTTCATACGTTTTCACAAATCTATCGTATGTTAATCCTGCTGAAAAATGATTTTTTAAACTATTAAACAATAATCTATTTACTTCTTCATCAGCTTTTACTCCATGCTCTTCTACTTTGTATTTTGTAGTAATCTTCAACTGATTATCGTTACCAAATATTTTTGCTTCAGCACTACCAAATACTTTAGTCAATTCGGCTTTTACATCTTCTGCTACTACTGGCTTCTCAAAACGAACTTGGAAAGTTCTTCCTCCCACGAAATCTACACCTTGATCTAATTTATTTGTAAATAATGAAATAACACTCACAATAACAACGATTGTAGAGAAAGCATAAGTCCACTTTTTAATACCTAAGAAATCAAAATGAAAGTTTGTAAAGAAATTTTTAGAAAATCCTGTAACAAAAGTTAAATCATTCTTTCCAGCTATATTTCTGTCAATAAAAATTCTTGCGATAAATATAGAAGTAAATAAAGAGGTAACAATACCTATCAGTAATGTTGTAGCAAAACCTTTTATTGGTCCTGAACCAAAAATAAATAATACAGTTCCAATTAAAATATGCGTAACGTTTGCATCTACAATAGAACGCATCGCCCCTTTCCAGCTGTATGAAGTTTCAACAGCTTCACCTAGTGTTTTACCCGCACGTAATTCTTCTTTTGCTCTTTCATAAATAATGATATTAGCATCTACTGCCGTACCCATTGTCAATACAATACCCGCAATACCTGGCAATGTAAGAACAGCACCTAAACTTGCAAGAATTCCAAACAAGAATAATAAGTTAACTGCTAAAGCGATATTTGCATACCAACCTGCTTTACCATAGTAAACAATCATCCAAAGTGATACCAATAATAATCCAACAAGTGCAGAATTTGTACCGTGATCAATTGCTTCTTGACCTAAGGATGGTCCTACCACTTCTGATTGAACAATATCTGCTGCAGCCGGTAATTTACCTGCTCTTAAAACATTGGCTAAATCTTTAGTTTGTGTAACATCAAAAGTTCCTGAAATTTCAGATCTACCTCCAGCAATTGGCCCGCTAGAAACCCCTGGCGCAGAATATACAATATCATCCAGAACAATAGCAATATTGCTTTTTTGAGTAAATGCTCTACCTGTTAATTCTTCCCAAGCTTTTGCACCTTGGTTATTCATTTGCATAGACACAGCTGGTTTTCCAGATTGATCAAAAGTATCTTTTGCATCAGTAACAACTCCACCACTCATTGCAGGAATGTTATCTCTATTTCCTTTTAATGCATATAATTCTACTGCATCAACATCTTTTCCCTTTGCATCTTTAATTGCTGAAGGAATACCCCAAACAAATTTAGCATAACGCTGATCTCCTGCTAATAAAACTCTAATATCTGCTCTTTTCAAATATCCATTAACAACTGCAGTATCTTTTGGTGAGAAAAGACCAAGAACTGGTCCACCACCTTGACCAATCATTTTATCAAGTAAAGGATTGTTTCCTTTCTTTGTCGCTGCTGAATCTTTCCCATCTGTCAATAAAGCACTCAAAGAATCTTTAGCAACGGTTTTAATTTCAGACTTAGCGATTTCAGTTTTTTTCAATGACTCATTTGCTGCCATTAAAAAGTTACCTATCTCTTCAATTTTATAAGTTTCCCAAAATTCTAATTGAGCGGTACTTTGTAATAATTTTTTAATTCTATCTACATCTTTAGCACCAGGAAGTTCTACAAGAATTCTTCCAGATTCTCCTAATTTTTGAATATTAGGTTGAGTTACTCCAAATTTATCGATACGTTTTCTTAATACTCCAAAAGCACTTTCTACAGATTCATCAACTTTTCTTTTGATTACTTTTTGTACTTGCGCATCTGTCATTTGAAAATCTACACCACCTTCACCTTGCAAACTTCTATTTGCAAAAATATCTGGGGAAGCTAATTTTACCGATCCTTTTGAATTAGTTTCGAAAGCATCAAAAAATTTATCTAAATATGATTTATTCCCTTCTAAATTTGCAGTGGCATCCGCTAACGATTTATTGAAAACTGGATTTTTAGAATTATTAGATAATCCTTTCAATATGTCTTTAACCGAAATTTGAAGTGTTACATTAATACCTCCTTCTAAGTCAAGACCTTTATTGATTTGTTTGTCACTCACTTCATTAAAAGTAAAGTCAGTAAATCCAAGATTAAATACTTTTTCTTTTCCAATGGAATCCAAATATTTAACTTCTTTTTCAGGATTTCCACCAGCAAAAGATTTTGCATCATTTTTTACTTTGCTTGAAACAAAAGTGAAAGAAAGTTGGTAAATACTCACCAATGCAAATAGAATTGCGAAAAATTTAATAAGTCCTTTATTCTGCATTATTACTAAAAATTAATTATTTTTATTTATTTATTTTTGTTTTATCCCAATAAAACATAGTCCTGACATCGATTTTTACTACTAAAAAACAACATTTCGAATTACATCATTTTTTTAAACCGAGCAAATATATAATTTAGGTTAAGATTAACAAATTAATTATGGATTAATCTCATGAAAAAGACTGCAATAATGCAGTCTTCCCTATTTTATAATTAAAATATTATTCTAATATCGATTTTAATGCATCATTCATTTGTCTAACTGCATCAGCGCTTTTAGCAAATAATGCTTTCTCTTGGTCATTTAGTTTAATGTCAAGAATTTCTTCTACCCCATTTTTACCAATGATACAAGGAACACCTATGCAAATATCATTTTGGCCATATTCCCCTTCAACAAAAACAGAACAAGCAATCATTTTCTTTTGGTCATTCAATATACTATCCACTAAAAAAGCAACTGAAGCTCCAGGAGCATACCAAGCAGAAGTTCCTAAAAGTCCTGTAAGTGTTGCTCCTCCAACCATAGTATCAGCAGCAACTTTATTCAATGCTTCTTCTGAAAGAAATTGAGATACCGGAATTCCATTATATGAAGCCAATCTAGTTAAAGGAATCATAGTTGTATCACCGTGACCACCAATCACCATTGCCGAAATGTCATTTGCCGGTTTGTCTAAAGCCAAAGATAAATACGTTCTAAAACGAGAACTATCTAACGCTCCACCCATTCCAATGATTCTGTTTTTTGGCAATCCAGTAGATTTCAATGCTAAATAAGTCATTGTATCCATAGGATTAGAAACTACCACAATAATGGTATCTGGCGAATGTTTCAACACATTTTCAGCAACTGTTTTTACAATTCCTGCATTGATGCCTATTAATTCCTCACGTGTCATTCCCGGTTTTCTGGGGATTCCTGATGTAATTACTACTACATCACTTCCTGCCGTTTTTGAATAATCATTTGTAACACCCGACACTTTAGTATTAAAACCTGTATTTGTAGCACATTGCATAATATCCAAAGCTTTACCTTCAGCAAAACCTTCTCTGATGTCCAATAATACTACTTCGCTCGCAATTCCTCTATAAGAAATTACGTCTGCACAGGTCGCACCTACATTTCCTGCTCCTATAATGGTAACTTTCATATTTTATAGTTTATTCGATTATTTGTTAATTTGGTTATTTGGTTATTTTTTAATTCAGTTAATCATTAATTCATTCTAAAAAAAAAGTAACGATTAATCTTAGTTTACGCATCAATCTTAGCATATACTGCATTTTTCTCAATAAAATCTCTTCTCGGTGGCACCTCATCACCCATTAACATAGAGAAAACCCTATCCGCTTCGGCTAAACTGTCGATTGTTACCTGACGTAACGTTCTAAAACCAGGATCCATTGTTGTTTCCCAAAGTTGTTCCGCATTCATCTCTCCAAGACCTTTATAACGTTGAATTCCTGCGCTTCCGCCCATTCTTTCATTTGCCTGATCACGTTGAACGTCATTCCATGCGTATTCTTTCTTGTTTCCTTTTTTAACTAAATACAAAGGAGGAGCAGCGATATATACGTGACCTTCTTCGATTAATTCTTTCATAAATCTAAAGAAGAATGTCAAAATCAAAGTAGAAATATGACTACCATCGACATCGGCATCACACATAATAATTACTTTATGGTAACGTAATTTTTCTATATTCAATGCTTTACTATCCTCCGCAGTTCCGATTGTAACTCCAAGTGCAGTAAAAATATTTCTAATCTCTTCGTTTTCAAAAACTTTGTGATGCATTGCTTTTTCTACGTTCAAAATCTTACCACGCAATGGCAAAATAGCCTGAAATGCACGGTCACGACCTTGCTTAGCTGTTCCACCTGCCGAATCTCCCTCGACAAGATATACTTCACATTTTGCAGGATCTTGCTCGGAACAATCAGAAAGTTTTCCTGGTAATCCACCGCCACCCATTACGGTTTTACGTTGCACCATTTCACGCGCTTTTTTGGCTGCGTGACGGGCTTGTGCCGCAAGAATAACTTTTTGAACAATAATACGAGCGTCATTTGGATTTTCTTCCAAATAATTTTCAATCATTTCACTCACCGCTTGACTTACCGGTGAAACTACTTCTCTATTTCCAAGTTTAGTTTTCGTTTGTCCTTCAAATTGCGGTTCAGCAACTTTTACCGAAATAATAGCCGTAAGTCCTTCACGAAAGTCATCTCCTGAAATATCAAATTTCAATTTATCTAACATTCCAGATGCATCAGCATATTTCTTCAAAGATCTTGTTAGACCTGTTCTAAAACCTTGCAAGTGCGTTCCTCCTTCGTGTGTATTGATATTGTTTACGTAAGAAAAAATGTTTTCGGTATAACTTGTATTATAAATCAAGGCAACCTCAACCGGAATTTCTCCTTTTTCGTTATCCATAGAAATAACGTGTGCAATAATTGGCTCACGATTTCCATCCAAATAACGAATGTATTCTTTCAATCCTTCATCAGAATGAAAAACTTCAGAAACAAAATTTCCGTCTTTATCGACCTCTCTTTTATCAGTAAAAGTGATTGTAATTCCTTTATTAAGGTATGACAATTCACGCATACGAGCCGCTAAAGTATCGTATGAAAACTCAATTGTCTGAGTAAAAATCGAATCATCTGGATAAAAAGTAACAATTGTTCCTCTTTTTGTAGTTTCTCCAATTTGTTTTACCGGATAAAGCGCTTTTCCTTTTTCGTATTCTTGTTGGTATATATTACCATCACTGCTATGAACTGTTGCTATAAGGTGATTCGACAATGCATTTACCACTGAAACCCCAACACCGTGAAGTCCTCCGGAAACTTTATAAGAATCCTTATCAAATTTTCCTCCGGCACCAATTTTAGTCATTACGACTTCCAGAGCCGAAACTCCTTCTTTTTTATGAATTCCTACTGGAATACCACGTCCATTATCTTCAACAGAAACAGATCCGTCTTCATTTATATCAACTATTATTGTATCACAATGGCCTCCCATTGCCTCATCAATAGAGTTATCTACCACTTCATAAACTAAATGATGCAGTCCTCGAACACCTACATCTCCAATATACATCGATGGACGCATTCTTACGTGCTCCATTCCTTCTAATGCTTGAATACTATCTGCTGAATAATTGTCCTTCTTGATTTCTTCGCTCATATATTTTAATCTAAAAAAATGTAATTTTTGTCTAACACGCAAATATATAAAAACACAATTTATATAACCGTTAAAATCACATTTTAAGCACTTAAGTTATTAACATTTGTTAGGAAAATAGCAATTTCAAAAATCAATTTCAATTTCAAAAAAAATAAAAAAAATCAAACTTAGCATAAAAAACAAATTTCCAAAACAAACATAAAAAAAATGCTATTTTGGAAATTTGAAATTATTATATGCTAATTGAGATTGAAATTGCTATGCTATTGCTGTTTTTTATTCAACAACAACTTCTTATTTAGCAATTTCCGTATCCGGTTTTACGTGTGCAGCATTAGCTCTTCCGCTTGGATCTTGGTTTTCTTGCCATTTTGGAATCCATTTTCTAACCGTTTGCGCAGCACTTACTTGCGGGTAATGTTTATTAAAAATCGATCTGTATAAATAAGCTTCCTTAGTGGTTGGTGAGTTGTAAGGAAATTCTACTGCGGCACCTGCTAATTCCTCATCAGTTACTTTAGAAGAACAATATTCAATCAATTGATTGATCCACTGATACCCTACTCCATCTGAAAACTGCTCTTTTTGTCTCCACAATACTTCTTCTGGCAAATACGGATCGTTTGGCGTATCGAAAGCTTTTCTCAAAATATATTTTTCTTTACCGTCGTACGTTTTAGGCATTTTCTCTACTGCTTTGATACGAACGGCCAAATCTAAGAATGCTTTGTCTAAAAACGGCACTCTAGTTTCTAAACCATGAGCCATTGTTGATTTGTCCGCTCTTAACAAATCGGCAGTAAATAATTTTTGGACTCTCTCAATTGTTTCTTTTTGAAATTCTTCTGCTGATGGTGCATTTCTAAAATACAAATATCCTCCAAAAATCTCGTCTGCTCCTTCTCCCGAAAGCACTACTTTTATTCCTAGGTCAGTTATCGCCTTCGACAAGAAATACATTGGCGCGCTTGCTCTTATTGATGTTACATCATACGTTTCAAGGTGCCAAATCAAATTATCCAAGATTTCTATCCCTTCTGCGATTGTAAAATGAATTTCATGGTGTTCCGTTCCTAAAAATTCGGCCACTTTTTTTGCTGCTTTTGCATCTGGCGCATCAGCATTTAATCCGATAGAGAATGACTGTAATTTTTTACCGCTTTCCGCCAATAACCGGGAAGCAATCGCTGATGTCAATGAAGAGTCTAATCCTCCTGAAAGCAATACCCCGATAGGCACATCACTCATTAATCGTTTGCGAGTAGCCTCGGTCAATGTTTCACGGATTAAATCCAAATCTAACTCTAGGTCAGCTTTTAAATAATCTTCATATTCCGGTTTGTAATATTTTACAAAACCCGTTTTTTTAGTATAATAATGTCCTGGAGGAAAAGTAGAAAATGTTGTGCATTGGTCAGCAATAGGTTTCATTTCAGACGAAAAATAAATTCTTCCTCTTTGGTCCAAACCATAATACAAAGGTTTTACTCCCAATGGGTCTCTAGCCGCTATAAAATCATTTCCATCTACAACAACAAAAGCCCAGTCACCATCAAGCATGTTACAAAAATCATAACCAAATTCTTCATATAAATGTACAATTACTTCCGAATCCGATTTAGTTCTAAAAGTATGCTCTTTTAAAATACCATCTCTCAATTCCTGATGATTATAGATTTCACCATTATGAACCATGTAAGCGGTTTTCGTACCTTTTATTGGTTGTTTTCCGGAATGCAGATCGATGATAGACAAACGTTCATGACTTAATATATGTCCGTTTTCCATAACATGTAAATCGCTTTCATCCGGTCCACGATGTGACATCCGTTTTGAAAGCTCTCGAACTATTTGCTCCTCTTTTCCCTTTCCAATAATGGCTAATATTCCACACATAACTATTCTATTTTTAACATTCCTGTTTATTGTGACAATACAAATATGCATCAATAGTTACAATAACAAAACACAAAATCACAATTAAGTTACAATAAACAATCAAAAACCCCAATTTAGACAAAAATTACAATATGCAAGACTTATTCCTTTTGTCTCATAAACCGCAATTGCTTTTCAACACTCGTGGTCTTCTATTATTAAAATTCCGAGTACAGCAGCTTATTTTAGGAATCGGTAAACAAAGAAAAAACGCCACCAAAAAATGAGAGCGTTTCCTTAATTATAAACTTTTAAAAAATTATCTTATGCTTTTACATAGGCATCGTCATGAACACTAGCAACAGCTCTTCCTGAAGGATCATTCATGTTTTTGAATGCTTCATCCCATTCTAAAGCGATTTTTGTACTACAGGCGACACTTGCTTCTTGAGGCACACATAATGCCGCTGCATCACTAGGAAAATGTTCCGCAAAGATGGAACGATAGTAATACTCTTCTTTAGAAGTTGGCGTTTGCAAAGGAAATTTGAATTTAGCATTTAACAATTGCTCATCAGAAACTTCTTTAGCAACCACTTCTTTCAAAGTATCGATCCAGCTGTATCCAACTCCATCACTAAATTGTTCTTTTTGTCTCCAAGCTACACTTGGAGGTAACATATCTTCAAAAGCTTTACGAACCACCCATTTCTCCATTGGATGCTCGCTGTTAATCATTTTGTCTTGTGGATTAACTCTCATCGCTACATCCATGAATTCTTTGTCCAAAAATGGCACACGACCTTCAATTCCCCAAGCTGCTAAACTTTTGTTTGCACGCAAACAATCGTACATGTGCAATTTGCTTAATTTACGAACGGTTTCTTCATGAAATTCTCTGGCATTTGGTGCTTTATGGAAATATAAATATCCTCCAAATAACTCATCGGCACCTTCGCCGGATAATACCATTTTGATCCCCATAGATTTAATAACTCTTGCCATTAACCACATAGGTGTTGATGCTCTAACCGTAGTCACATCATACGTTTCAAGATTGTAAATCACATCGCGAATGGCATCTAAACCTTCTTGAATAGTGAATTTAATTTCGTGATGGATGGTTCCAATATGATCCGCTACAACACGAGCTGCCGCTAAATCAGGAGAACCTTCTAATCCTACGGAAAAAGAGTGTAATTGCGGATACCAAGCATCAGCAACATCACCAGACTCAATACGTTTTTGCGCATATTTTTTGGCTACAGCCGACGTAATCGATGAATCCAAACCTCCTGAAAGCAAGACTCCATACGGCACATCGCTCATCAATTGTCTATGAACAGCAGCTTCAAGCGCCACTTTTATATCATCGATACTAGTCACGTTATCTTTTACGGCGTCATAATCTACCCATTCTCTTTTATACCATTGTACAAATTCCCCATCCTTGCTAGACATATAGTGTCCAGGAGGAAATAATTGAATTTTTGTACAATATCCTTCTAATGCTTTTAACTCTGAAGCCACATAAAAAGTACCATTTTTATCCCACCCAATGTACAATGGAATAATACCCATGTGATCACGAGCAATAAAATACTCGTCTTTTTCTACATCATAAATAGCAAATCCAAAAATACCATTTAACTCATCTAAAAAATGAACTCCTTTTTCTTTATAAAGTGCCAAAATAACTTCGCAATCACTTTCAGTTTGAAAAGTATATTTTCCTTCAAATTGTTTGCGCAATTCTCTATGGTTGTAAATTTCACCATTGGCAGCCAAAACAAGATTTTTATCTTGACTAAACAAAGGTTGTTTCCCTGACGCCGGATCTACAATAGCCAATCGTTCGTGGGATAAAATAGCTTTGTCATTACTGAAAATTCCACTCCAATCCGGGCCACGATGACGAATTAATTTAGACATTTCTAATACTTGCGGTCTTAAAACATCAACTTTCTGTTTTAAATCAAAGGCACATACTATTCCACACATAACTATATATTTTAATATTTTATTTACTTTTATAAGGCAAAGATGCAATAACAGCTACGTTTACAAAACATAAATGCGTATTTTAGTTATAAATTAAAACTAAATATACGCATTTGCATACTAAATGTAAACTAATACCCCCAAACCTACATTCAAAAATTATAAATTATCATTTTCGAAGGTTGCTTTATTTCACTTTCGTTCCTTTTAAATAGGTTGCCAAAGGAATCATTTTAACGATTTTATTTTCATTGACCTTCATTAAATCCTGATCATAAATTACAAAATCAGCCCATTTCCCTGCTTCCAGACTTCCTTTCTCTTTTTCTTCGAAATTAGAATAGGCTGCCCAAATCGTCATCCCTTTTAAGGTTTCTTCTCTGGTCAATGCGTTTTCCATTTGAAAACCTCCTTTCGGGAAATTTTTACTGTCTTTTCTGGCAACTGCAGCATGAAAAGTCAGCATAGGATTTACTTCTTCTACAGGAAAATCAGTACCCAAAGCCACAATTCCTCCTTTTTGAAGCAACTTTTTGTAAGCATAGGCGTTCTTCAATCTTTCTTTCCCCAATCGTTCCACCGCCCAATACATATCTGAAGTTGCATGGGTTGGTTGCACAGAAGGAATAATTCCGAGCTTAAAATAATCAAAATCCTGTTCCCGTATAACCTGAGCATGTTCGATTTTCCATCTTCGGTCTTTTTTACCAGCTAAAACTTCTTTGTAAATTTTCAATAGCACCGTATTCGCCGAATCTCCAATAGCATGTGAATTCAGCTGAAAAGGAGAATTTGCAATTTGCTTGGCAATAGATTTCATGTTCGAAATAGGCGAAAGTAATGCCCCAAATTGTTTCGGCATATCCGAATAAGCTTTGTGCATACAAGCGCCACGCGAACCCAAAGCGCCGTCTCCATACATTTTAAAAGATCGCACATCCAGATTATCTGTTTTATAAATTCCTTTTTTAAGATATAAATCTATGTTCTTCTGGTTAGCAGAAATCATTGCATAAACATTTAGTTTCATCGCCTTTGCTTTTTGCAAACTATCTATTAAATTAATAATATCAGGGTCTAAACCTGCATCATTTATTGTTGTTAATCCATACTCAAACATCACTTTTTCGGCGTCCAATAAAGCGGCAATTTGTATTTTACGGCTTGGTTTAGGAATTATTTTAAAAACTAATTCCATTGGATTATCTACCAAAATTCCTGTTGGTTCACCATTTGCCATTTCAATCTGACCGCCAACTGCTTTCGTGTCTTTTGAAATTCCGGCCAATTTCAGCGCTTTACTGTTCACAATAATGGCATGACCATCTATTCTGTTTAACACCACGGGAATATTTGGAAAATTTTTATCCAAAATATCTTTAGAGGGATATTTCTTTATTTCCCAATCATTCTGATCCCAGCCATTTCCAACAATAAACTCAGGATTTTTTTCTTTTTGAAAAGTCTTTATACGGGCAATTATTTCATCCATACTTTTAGTTCCTCTCAAATCAACTTCTTGCAGATTGAGACCAAAACCATAAAAGTGACAATGCGCATCTATTAAACCCGGATAGATAAATTTCCCCTTGGCTTCTATGGTATTTTTAGATTCATAGGCATTAGCTATTTCCTCATTGGAACCAATTGCAATAATTTTGCCTTCGTTGATTGCCATAGCCGATGCTTTACCAAAAGTCTTATCTACAGTATAAATAGTAGCATTAGTAACAATAGTGTCAACGGGAATTTTATTTTTTTGATTACAAGAAATCAATAAAAACAAAGTAAAAAGTAGTGTAATTCGTTTCATTATGTACAGTTTATTTAGGCTAATATAAAGAAAGAAGCCCAAAATATATAAACTGCAAGAAACTATTTAGAAGAAAGAAATTAGGAAATTTCCTCAATCAGATATTTTGTCGAATTAATCTCAAAAGTAAATCCCACTTTATTCCCCATTAACTTACTTCCCAAGGGTGATTGTGGAGACAAAGCGATAATATTAACTCCTTCAATATTAATTTTCGGGAGTGCTACGCTCAAATACAAATAAATTCCATTGGCTTTAATCAAACTTCCCACAATAATATTGGTCGAAATTGTAGCAGAATCTATTTTATCCAAAACAGCTTTTTGCGCAAGCACTTCTCTAAGTTTTGTATTGAGTTTCTCTTGTTCGATATGCATCATAGACAAAGCCGTTTCGTGCTTATCTCCGGCTGAGCCTTTGGCATCATTTTTAGAATCTTCGGTAAGCGCCACAATCATATCTCTGAAAACATCGATTCTGTCTTGAACTAATTGAAGGTAATAGTGGTATATTTTTTGTTTGAAAGTCATATTTTTTTTTAACTGGGATGACACTTAAATCGTCAATAGCATATGGATTAAAAAGTTGGATTTGATAAACAAATATTTCTGTCCATTTATCTAACACCCCAAAGTTATGATTTTCTTTTATAGCATCATTATCCAGATGTGTTCCATCCAAAAAATTTAACAAGTTTTTTTAAGTTAATAAAATTGGATTCAATAATTTTAACTTTTTAACCAATCCTAAAAACACAATGAAAAAATCGACATTTATTACCACAATTGCATTTGTTTTCATGATGCTAGTATCCTTCAATGTTCACGCACAAAAATTTCCAGAACTCGATAAGAGCCCAATGGATGTTGCTTCTTTTCCTAACGATTATAAAATTTCGGCGAAAGCAGCAAAAATCACTTACAGCAGACCCCAATTAAAAGGACGCAGCCTTAGTGAACTGGCTCCAAATGGAAAAGTATGGAGAACTGGGGCAAATGAAGCCGCAGAACTTACATTGTACGCTGATATGAATTTTGGCACTACCAAAGTTAAAGCTGGCACTTATACTTTATACACTATTCCTGGAGTAAAAGAATGGACCGTTATTATAAATAAAGACCTTAACGTTTGGGGTTCTTATTTTTACAAATCTGAAAATGACGTTGCCAGATTAACCGTTCCAATGACTGAAGCTACAGAATCACTTGAGACTTTTTCAATGGTTTTCACAGAGGCTAAAAATGGTATAGTGCTTAACATGGGATGGGGCAAAATTAGAATTGCAGTACCATTTACAAAATAGAAAATCCCTTAAAACAAAAAAAATGCTGTCTCAAAAAGGCAGCATTTTTTTATACTTTTTAATTTGTGAAAATCATTTCTATTTAAAATACTTTTAAAATTAAAAATCAAACTTATAATTTACACCCGCTAGCACTTGAAAACCTTGAACAGGGTAATTCAACCACTTTTCATACCCTTGATTAGCAATATTATTAACTCTTAAAAAAGCCGTTAAGCGTTCGCTATATTTAAAGCCCACATGAGCATTGGCATCAAAATAAGATTTCAAAGTAATTGGGCTCGGAGCCACAATATAAACTATATCCGAATTTAGTTTTTGATCTTTACGTTCTCCAACATAAAAAACATCGATACCGGCGAACCATTTCTTAGTTACATTAAAATTTAGATTTGAATTTAATTTTAATGTTGGCAAATTCCATGCTTCACTTTGAAAATCATTAGTGTAACTACTATAGGTTCCATTTATTCCAAAACTCACATTTTCTGAAAAATCAGCTTTTAGTTCTCCGTAAAAACTCAAAGTTCTCATGTCGTCATAAACCACTTGTAGCGAATTTCCAAAAGCATAGTTCTCATTAGTACTTTTTTCAGTATAATCATTGCTTCTAAACAATGCTTTATTCCTCTCATTCACATAAGAACCTCTAATATTATAACTTACATTATTAGTCAGTTTCCCTTTTAATCCTGCAAAAATATCATACTGTTTATCCGTTGGCGCAATGTTTAATGTAGGCGAAAGGAATGGATTTTCATTTACAAAATCTTGGTATGTGTTCTGTTCTAAATTTCCTTCGGCGCCAGCATAAAAAATCATCAAATCATTCACAACTTTGTAAGAAGCACTAATTTGCGGGTAAACAAAAAATTTGTTGTTGCTTTTTACATTATCCAAACTATAAAAGATGCCTGCTCCAATATTCAATGTCCAGTCGTCTTTTAATACCACAAAACTAGGTGCAATACCAAAATTAGTAAAACCATATTTTAGAGGTTCTACATTTGTATTCGAATAATTTTTCTTAAAACTTCCCCCTACATAATCCACAATTATATTTGTTTTTATAGCCGTATCCATTATGTCAATTTTGAATGACGGTTTTACATAAAATCGATTCTCCGAAGATCCATACATATCTGAGAAATGATTGAACTTGACACTCGCTTCATTAAAAATACTTTCGTTGAAAGCAATTTTTCCGCCAGCGGTAATTGTGTTATATGTTTGTTGTGGCTTTATTCCGTTAATTAAAATAGCTCTATTTGATGGTGTCATAGTGCTACCAAAATTAGTTGGCAATCCATACCAATTATAGATTTGATTCTGATAACCCAAATCAAAATTCCATGACAAATCTTTTTCATTCGCTCCGTAAGTCAAATCTATCGATGTATCATAAAACCGATCATCAAGTTCAACACCTTTTATTCCTCCTTGAGAAGAATGATGACGAAACATTCCTCCCACATAATTATTGTTGTCTAAATCGTGGTTAACGAATAATTCACCGACAAATGTGCCGTAATTTCCAACTCCAAACGTCGCATAATTTTTAAATAAATGTTCTTGTTTTTCTTTTTCTACCCCTTCTGCTTTTCCTTTTGACGGCGTAAAAGTTGACGCAACAGGAAAAGAGAAAATAGTATATTTTATAGTTTCTTTTTTAGCAGTTCCTTCCTCGTCCAGCGAAGGTGTTTCTTTGACTTTGAACGCATCCGAAATTGTTGGCGTATAGGGTTTTACAACATTTACTGTTTCCGTACCTATTTGCTCTTTTTTTTGTGCAAACGAAAATTGGAAGACAAAGAAGAATAAAATCCCAAAACCAACCCTCCCCGAAGGGACGGGAGCCGAAAACGTTACTACCTTATTTGTAAATGATTTTATGTTTAATTGTTTAAATGTCATGTTTTATTTTTTTACTTCTTATTTATAACTCTTCCCTTCTAACCTTGAATTTACACTTCCCATTCTCCTTTTGCGATGAATTGGGTTTTACCGCCAATTTTTATATCAAAATGATTTTCCGATAATTTACCCTTAAAATAAATTTGTGAAGGTCTATTAATAAAATCGCCTTGATGGTTTATAATTTCGATTTCTGGTGAATGATACTTTAAAAGAAAAGCCTGTAAACAAGTACTGGCACTTCCTGTAGCCGCATCTTCTTTAAGTTGATTGTCCTCTATACATAACATTCTACTGATCAGTTTTGCACCATCTAAGCAATAAAAATACAAAGCTCTATGACTCGTTTTGCAATGTGCATGCAACCATTCATTCATTTTAGCCTTATCCAGAATTATATTTTCTAATGCTGCTTTACTTTGGAGAGTAACAATTACAAAAGCACTCCCTGTGGTAATTTCCTCAATAGGAAATTGATCATCAAAGTCACTACGTTCTAAATTGCTGAAGGATAAAAAATCATCTGCTGAAAAAGTACCCAAAAACTCCGGTTGAGCTGCCTGCAACCAAACCAAATCCCCCGATTGATTAACGGGAATTTCCCCTATTGGAACCGTTAAAATTATATTTTGCGGCTTGTTTTCAAATATTTTATTCATCAAAACCCAAGATGTTCCAACGATCGGATGTCCCGCAAACTTCATTTCATATTCAGCAGTAAAAATTCTGATTGTTGCAGCATTACTTTCTGGTTTAAGGTTTGTAATGAAAGTGCTCTCAGCAAAGTTGATTTCGCGCGCAATTGTTTGCATCTCCTTATCACTTAACTTTTCAGCATCTAAAAAAACCGCCAATTGATTGCCTGCATATTTCTTTTCTGCAAAAACATCCACGATATAAAAGGGTATTGTCATTCGTTTTTTTGTTATTTCTATTACTTCTAACCTACTAGCTTCTTCATTTCCTACAAGCCGATTTACTCGTCTTACTTCTTACTTAGTTATTGATGAATTTGTTTTGGATTCTTCACCTTTGATGGTATCCAATTCTGTTTGCGCTTCTGAAATAACGTCTGGAAAATCAGTGAAGTTCTGTATTACGTTCTCCAAAATGTAAGTTGCTTGGTAGCTGTCTTTCAAACCGTAAAAGTTTTTTGCCATTAGTATTAATCCTTTGGCTCCAAAATATTTGTAACTCGAATAATTTTTCGCCAATTTTTGAACGGCAATATTTGACGCTTCATATTTCGCATCTTTATTTTTAAAATACCCATCATAATATAATGCTTCGGCAGCTAATTCTCCTTTGGCAATCAACATTAATTTTGCATAAGCCACTCGTGCTTTTGCCTCATCACCGGTTTGTATGGCTGCACGTGCTATTATAATTTGGGCATCACTTTTTACATTATCATCCGTTTTAGAATTCATCAAAACTTTCTCTGCATAGACTACTGAGTTAGAATAATCCTTCCCGTCATAATAACATTTCATCAAGTTTGATTGCGCATAAGTCCTGTTTTGAGATAATTCTCCTTCTTTCTCTAAGCGAGATAATATTGGAATTGCTTTATCACAATCTTTATTTTTTAGGAAAATCTGTGCCAATCTATTCAACGATTGTTCTGTAAATTCACTTCCTGACTGTTCAATTACAAATTCATAATTAGGAATTGATTTGCCTTCTGAACCTTCTGAATAATACGATTGAGCAAGGTAATAATTAGCCTTTAAAGCATGTATTCCTCTGGGAAACTTAGCCACATAACCGCTAAATCCTGCGATTGCCTGTTTCGTATTATTTTGTTGAAATTGTTTCTCGGCAGCTTCATAGGTGTCGTTGTCAAGTTCAGCGTCTGTAACAGCAACAAAATCCAAAGTACGAACCCAATTCGCATATTCATCCACTCTACCGTTGTCCACATAAATCAATCGAGCGGTTGCCACGGCTTCTAATGCCTCTGGACTTTTAGGGAAATCCGCCGCTACTTTTTTAAATTTAGTTAAAGCCAGTTCATCTTTATCTGAATTATAATAAATTAATCCTTGGCGTAAAATAGATCTGGAAGTAAAAGAACCTCTCTTAAATTCAGTATTTAATCGATCGTATGTTTTTATGGCAAGATCACTTTTATTGTCGGAAACATACGTATTCCCTAGTTCAAACATCGCATCATCACGATAATCTGATTTTGGATATAACTGTAAAAAAGCATTTAGCTCTTCTATTTTCTTATCGTTTTTAGAAATAAATCCGTAAGAAATTGCTTTTTGAAAATACGCATAATCAGCATCTACGCTTTTTGACTCGATCACTTTATTGTAAGCCTCCATCGCCGCTCCATATTTTGAAGTAACAAAACGACAATCCGCTAAACGCAAATAGGAATCATTCAAACGTACTTTATCGTCTTTTGAAGTTGTTATTTGATTTTGGAAATAATTCCCTGCCTGATCGTATTCTTTCAATTTGAAATACGCATAAGCAATATTATAATTAATGTTTTTATGCTCCGGTGTTTCTTTGGCTTGAGCCAAACCTGTAAATTGTTTAAAGCTTATCAACGCCTCTTTGAAATCATTCAAAACATATTCTGTTTCCCCTTTCCAGAAAGTGGCTCGGGCAGTAAAACTTGCATCTTTTTGTTCGTTGATGGATTTAGTAAACATTTTCAACGCTTCGTCATAATCTCCATCAGTGTATAATTCTAACCCTCTGTAAAAAGTAACTTTTTGATAAGCTAATCTATTTTCTGCTGATTTGTTTCTTTCTAATAATACTAAGGCTTCTTTATAATTTTTTGAAGAGATATAAGAATCAATCAGTAGTTTTTCAATCTCTGAATGACTGGAGTTATCAGGGTATTTTTTTAAGAAATTCAGCAATACTGCTGGTACACTTTGATAAGAATTTCCAATTTCATAACTCAATTTAGCGTAATTCAAACTCGCATCTTCTTGTATCGCAACATCAAATTGCATTTCGGATGCGTTTTTAAAAGCATTTAAAGCCTGCTGTTTTTTATTTGTATTCAAATAACTTTCTCCCAAATGATAATAGGCATTTTGAGCCACAGAATCTTTTCCTCCAATGATTTTATTGAATTGTGAAATCGCATTTTCGTAATCTTTCTGCATGTAATAGGCATATCCCAATTGGTAAAAATCTGTATTATTCCATCTTCCTTTTTTTCCTTTATACGCCACCAAATAAGGAATGGATTTATCATATTGTTTTAAATTAAAATAGCTTTCGCCAATAATTTTATTCAATTCTGATTTTTCCGAAGGATTTGATTTAGCCATTGCTTTTTCGCCTAAATCAATTGCTTTCTGAAAATTCCCCAACTTAAAGTTCATATCGGCTTGATAGTACGAAAGCTTTTCTTTGTATTTTTCTTCTCCCGAAACTTCATCAAAATATTTTGTTGCCTGCTTATAATCATCTCCTTCATAAGCCATGAAACCAAGATAATACTTAGCCTGAGAGCCATATTCAGCAGAGTTCACCACTTTATTCAAATAGATTGTCGCATCCTTTTTCTTTTTGGCATTAAAAAAACTATAGCCTTTTTGGAAGTTAAATTTATCGCGATCGCTGTTACTTAAATGACTCTCATCCACTTTATCGAACCATCGCAAAGCTTGCGAATAATTCCCTTGCTCAAAATAATAATGAGCCACTTCAATATACGCTTGATTTTGTTTAATACTCGTAGGATAATCGGCGACAAATTGCTCCATCAATTGATCCGCATTGGATTGATTGGTACGAATAGCGCAATTTGCGATATAATACGCACAATCCGATTGCAGTTCTTCAGTAGTAGCTGTTGCTTTTACATTCTTAAAAATAATTTCGGCTGATGCATATTGTTTATCATTAAATAAAGAAAGTGCTTTATTGTAATCTTTTAAATCGTGAGTGTAAATCGTTGATTTTTGTGCCGATATAGAAGCAGTTATAATAAAAAGAAGAAATAAGTAGAGCCTAGAAATTTTACGCATTGTATTTTTATTTAATAATTCAAATGTATCATATTCTGAAGTCTATAACGAATCGTTATCCGTTTTTATTATGAACTTTTTTTCAAACAATCTATATTTGGGAAGTCTGAACGAGTGTTCATTCGATAATCAGGAGGATTAAGTTCTAATTATTTCAGTAATTCTTCTTAATTGAATAAAATTTATTTTGAATACAACCGTTATCTTATTACTTTTACCAAATAAACAAAATCTCCTATGTCTCAACCTGTATTGTCTTTAAAAAATGTAAACATTTATCAAGAAGGAAAAACTATTTTATCTCATGTAAACTTGGAGGTAAATCATGGAGAGTTTCTATACATCATCGGAAAAACAGGTTCTGGAAAAAGTACTTTGATGAAAACCTTATATGGTGATTTACCACTTAAAGAAGGAGAAGGTCATATTGTAGATTTTGATTTAGCCACTTTGAAAGAAGATGACATTCCGTTTTTGAGAAGAAAGATTGGAATCGTTTTTCAAGATTTCAAATTATTACCGGACCGCACTGTAAAAGACAATATGTTATTTGTTCTTAAAGCAACTGGCTGGGTTGATAATGACGAAATGCAACGAAAAATTGACGAAGTACTGGATAAAGTTGGCATGAAAGAATTTGGTAATAAAATGCCACATCAACTTTCTGGCGGAGAACAACAAAGAGTTGCCATTGCAAGAGCTTTACTGAACGACCCTGAACTTATTCTTGCTGATGAGCCTACAGGAAATCTTGATCCACAAACCAGTGCAGAAGTATTGGAAGTATTAAAAAACATCAATGCAAACGGAAAAACGATCATTATGGCAACTCATGATTATGCATTACTAATGAAATTTCCATCGAAAACATTGAAATGTGAAGAGGAGCGAATTTTTGAAGTGGTTCAGCAGAAACAGCTATAATGCTTTCCGTATTAATCCCAATATACAATTATAACGCCTATCCCCTTGTTTTAGAATTGCACAAGCAATGTTTAAAATCTAAGATTGATTTTGAGATTTTGTGTCAGGATGATGCTTCGCAATCGAGTTTGAATGTGTTTAATGAAAATATAAACTCATTATCAAATTGCAGTTTTGTTTCATTAAAACAAAATGTCGCTCATCGTGAAAATAGAAATTCATTGGCGGAAAAATCAAAATACGACTATTTACTATTTATTGATGGTGACTCTATCATTATTCGGGACAATTATATTAAAGATTACCTATATAATTTACTTGATTTTGACATTATTTATGGAGGTCGTGTACACCCCAAAAAATGTCCTTCTGACAATCAAAAATTAAGGTGGAAATACGGAAAATTTATTGAAGATAAATCAGCTGAAAATAGAAAAAAAAAGCCTTATCAATCCTTACTTTTTAATAATACACTAATTAAAAAAGATTGTTTTAACAAAGTGAAATTTGATAAATACATGAAAAAATATGGTCATGATGATACCCAACTTTCGTATCAATTGAGTGTATTAAAATCCAAAGTAAATCACATTGAAAACCCTGTTGAACACGGCCATATTGACACGAATTTGGTTTATTTAAACAAAACCAAAGAATCACTAGAAAATTTATATCAACTGCATCAAGAAGGTAAAATCGACACTGAATTTGTAAGGATTATTCAATTGCACCACTTTTTAAGAAGAACAAGATTAGTTTTTATAATTTCAAAAATTTATACTTTTTTTGAAAAGCCAATTTCCAAAAACCTGACTGGGAGCAATCCATATTTATTAATTTTTAATCTGTTCAGAGTTGGGTATTTATGTAAAATAAGCGAAATATAGAAGTATAAATTTTAACCTTTTTTCGTTTCAATAAATAACTGATTCCATGTTTCCATAATCGCATCAATTGCATATTTCTGGCTACTTATTTTTGCTTTTTTTCCCATTTCAATTCGTAATGATTCGTTTTCGATTAAAGTTTCTACCGCTTTTACACAATCCAATTCGTTACCGTTTTCAATTAAAAATCCATTTTTATTTTCAATTAAAATTCCCCTTGGTCCACATGGACAATCATAAGCAATACAAGGTAATCCAGTAGCCATAGCTTCAATTAGCACCATTCCAAAACCTTCAAATCGAGAAGTCATTAAATAAAATGAAGCCTCTAAATATTTTTCTTCAATATTTTTTACTGGTTCATAAAAAGCAACACTATTAGCAATACCCAAGTTTTTAGCGATTAACCGTAGATCTAAATTTTCATTAGATTTTCCGTAAATATCCAAGATCCAATCTGGATGTTTCACTAATACTTTGTTCCAAATTTCCAGCATTCTGTCAAATCCTTTTTCGTACGTGTGCCGTCCAACAGCGATGACTTTTTTGTTTTCCAAAGAGCTCGATTTTGAGGAAGTAAACCATAATGGATTTGGAATCACAATACTATTCTTCACACTCCATTCTTTTATACTTTCAGTGGTTTCAACTACAAATTTATCGTATTTATTTGCACCAATTTCTTTATAAGTATTGCTGATCTTAGAAACAATTTTAGAAAAAACACCTTTACTTGACTCTTTTTCTTGAATGAATTTAGAACTGTGCATTTCTAAAATTAGAGGGATTTTATTTTTTAGAATAAAAGGAATTGAATAAGCCTTTAAACCATTATCACATACAATAATGACATCAGGTTGTATTGTTTTAATTTTGTTTTTTAAGGAATGTTTATAAGACCTAAAAAACTGAAAAAAATTCCCTTTCAGAATAATATCATGAAAAACAATATTTTTATTGAAGGAATAAAAAAGAGGAAAAAACCCTTCATTTTGAGTGAGAATTTGAACCTCATATCCTAAGTTTTCAATAAGATAATTGGCTTTCACCGAAAGTATTCTGGCTACACCGCCCTCGTTATTAATGTTTGGAACAATATAAAGTAGTTTCATTCTTTGGATGTCAAAAATTCGTCGAAGTCTCTTATATAATCCGTTTCTTCGAACACATCAGAGGCAAAAACTAAACAAACAGAGCCAGATGAAAAATTGTCCAATTCTCTCCAAATTCCCTTTGGAATATACAATCCCATATTTGGCTTGTTCAAAAGAAATGATTTTTTTTCAATTCCGTCGTTTAACGCAACTTCAAAACTTCCGCTCAAAGCAATTAGCACTTCACTTTGATTGATATGAGAGTGGCTTCCACGAAAGGCATTACTTGGCACATCAAAAAGATAGTATACCCGCTTGAATTCAAACGGTAATATATCATTTTGAATAAATGCGAGATTTCCTCTTGTATCCTCTACAACAGGGATTTTTATTAGCTCTATGTCTTTTACTGTCGTCATATTTTTTTTATAAACGAATCTCCATCAAATCTAACCATTGCTGACCAATTGTTGAAATTGAAAAAGATTGCACACTTTGCAAAGCATTTTGCTTGCAATACTTATATAAATTTTCGTCGTCAACGAATAAATTCATTGCTTCGGTAAGTTGTTTGACGTTTTGATTTTCAACCAACAAACCATTTTTTTTATGCACGATCATTTCACTTGGTCCCGACAAACAATCAAAAGCAACAACAGGAGTTTCGCAAGTCAGAGATTCCAAAATAACATTGGGCAAACCTTCATTTAAACTACTTAAAACAAAAAATTTTGCATTTTTCAGGTACTTAAACGGGTTGTTCTGAAAGCCTAAAAAATGCACTTTATCCGATACTTTTCTACTTTTGGCTAGCTTTTGTAAATTAGTTTTTTGATCACCATCCCCTAGTAAAACCAAATGAATATTATTCCTTGGCAAAATCGATTCAGAATAGGCTTCAATCAACTTATCAAACTGCTTAATCTTAGTTTCCATTTGGCCTACGCCAATAATATAATCAAACGGAAGCGATACTTTTTCATTACTCTTTTCCTGTATGTCATCAATGTCGATTGGATTATAAATTGTAACGACGTTTTTCAGATGATGTTTGCTCTCTATACGTTCTTTAGATTTAGTGGTAATACTTACCATTTTATAACAATTTCCGTACATATATCTGGTAAGAACTGACCAATCGGGCATATAGTGCTCTATCAAATAGCTATGAACCATGAAAATAGTTTTCGTTTTATACAGCCATTTTGCAATCAATAACTCTTGAATTGGTTTTACTCTAAACCTGAAGTCGATAATAAAGTCAAATTCATGTTGATGAAGGTATTTTTTTAGAAAAACAAAGCGGTTCCATTTATTAAAAAGTCCATTGGAAGAATTTTTCATCTTTCCTAAATTGACTAATTTTCCCGAATAAGAATAAGAGACTTCATCAAGAACGATAATATTGTGGATTTCAATTCCTTTTTTTTCGAAAAATTGAGATAAAATGGCCATCACTCTTTCGGCTCCACCTCGACTTAATCGATAACCAATTAAAGCAATTTTAATTTTTTTGTTAGGCAATATCATTCTCGATTTCTTATTTTCGTATCAAATATAACTCTTTTAAAAAAATATGCAAGATAAACCCATTGTTACCATTATTTGTCTGTGTTACAATCAGCAAGATTATGTCTTGGAAAGTTTATTTTCTGTTATAAATCAAAGTTATCCAGCCATTGAACTTATTATCGTGGACGATTACAGCACAGATAATTCTAAAGCGACAATCGAAAAATGGCTGGTAAATTACCCTCAAATTCAATTCATTGCTAACCAAACCAATTTAGGGAATACAAAATCGTTCAATAACGCTTTAAAAATAGCCAAAGGGCAATACATCATTGACTTGGCAGCAGATGATGCTTTACTACCCAAATGTGTTTCTTTGCAACTAAATGCTTTTAAAAATACAACGTACAAAAATCTTGGAATTGTATATGGAAACACCGAATTAATTAATGAAAATGGCGAATTTCACTCCTACTATTTTGCAGTAGATCAATCAAAAAAAGTGATAAAACAGAGAATTACCGGCGAAATTTATCTTTCAGTACTTTCCGGTGGCGATAGTATATGTTCGGTTTCGAGTATGGTAAAAAAATCAGTTTTTGATTCTTTACACGGATATGATGAAACACTTGCTTATGAAGATTTAGATTTTTGGATACGTGCTTCTCGCCATTATGAATTTGATTTTATCGACGAAATTCTAATCCAAAAAAGGATCGTTGCCAACTCTTTAGGAACTGATTTTTTTAAGAAAAATGATTCGAAGTCAAAGAAAATAAATCATTCAACTTATTTGATTCTTAAAAAAGCAATCGCACTGAATAAAACAAGAGAAGAGAATAAGGCAATTTTAAAAAGAATTCATTTTGAGACGATTCTAGCGTATAAAACTTCGAATATGATTTTAATGATAAAATATATCGTCTTAGAAATTAAATTGCGATTTACAATTTGTTAATTTCTCTCAACTGTTGAATATCCAGTAGATCTTTCGGTCTATTTGCTTTAATTTTACTAGTGATTAAATCTTCCAGTGAAAGCACATTCCATCGCAAAAAAGAATTATTATTAACTTGTGAAACTTCACTATCAACCATTAGCATTCGAACCTTATGTTTATTGGATAAAGCAACAAAACTATTAATGTTTTCTTCCCAGGGTTGAAACATATTATTTAGATTTTATAGTAATCAAAAAATTAGCAGATTTATCAACTTTATTTTTGGTTGAAAACTGGTTTACTCTGTATATTAAATTCAGAAAACTATAAATACGTTCGATTTTAGAAAGTTTTAAAAAATTTTCTAATTGCTTCTTGTTGCTTTCTTCTTTGGTTTGAAATTGGATTTCCATATCAATTCGTTGTTTTACAAAATTATATAAATAAACAGTTGAATCGCTAAAAAAGAAGTTCTAAATTTAAATGATTTAAAGCTTGTAACTAAGAAAAATTCTACACAGTTAATTTTATATAAGGAGTTTTAATGCTTTAAATTCAATTACACCATTAAAAAATCTTCCAAATCTTTTCTTTCCCCTTCCCAATCTCTTGAAATATTGGTCCGAATTAATTGTGATGGAATCCCACCGATTAAAATGTGCGTTCCCAAATCAGTATAATTTTTATTACACAGACTATTTGAGGCAATTGTACAATAATCAGGAGTCTTTGTGTTTTGCATAATTGTAACTCTACTTCCCACATAATTATAGTTTCCAATAGCAATTGGGCCCGTCATTTTCAACTTTTCTCCAATAGTAGTATCTATCATCTGATGAAAATTAGTATCCATAATTTGACATTCCGACCCAAAACGGGCATAATTACCCAAGACAATATTTTCAATACAAATTAATTTAGCATAAGAACCTAATGATGACATATGTCCAAACTCACAATAGGCATTCTCGCCTATATAAATAAAATAATCCTTCCCAAATTGTACGTGCCCTTTAAAAACCAACGTTCCTAAAATATTGATTTCTGCAATCCCTTTATGAAGTGTGTTCATTTCATATGGTTGTCCAAAACCAATCATTCCTCTTTTAATCGGCCCATTAATTTGAATTTTACCAATTATTGAAGCAAATTTTACCTGTCCATAAAAAAAGACAGGAAGTTTTTTAGCGGTATTTAAAGGGAACTTTTTGAAATTAAAGTACAAGGTCTTAGTCCAATTCACCGAATAATAAAACGAAGTTTTTTCGAGAATTACCTTTATTTTTCTATAATAATGTTTAAGAATTTTAATCATTTTTTTTCCTTATTATAGAATTGAATAATTCTTTTAATTCCATTTTTTTATTCATTTGAAATAAAACAAAAGCAAACGAAACCACTACCATTACTATCATCAAACTATATTTTATAATGGGATTCGGAATATATCTAAAAAGGAACATGGTCATACACATTAAAATACAGCTCAAATAAATTTGATAAAAATCACTTTTAAAATAAAAATTATATCTTTTTTTCGTAATCATTTTAAGAACAAAAAAGTGAAATAAATAATAGACTAAAAAACTAAACCCAAGACCTTCCAACCCGTAATAATTATATCCTAGAATATTTAAAATTAATGATAGTATGTTAAAGCCGATAGCGGTTTTCATAAACATTTTCGAGTCTCCCTTGGCGATCAGAATATATCCCATTGACCAAGAAACCGCTCTAAACAACATGGCTAATATCCCAAAACTAACCATTGGAATAATTGAAATGAACGCAGGAGTGTAAATAATTTTTATGATAAGTGGAATCATCGCTAAAAATAAAATAATGATTGGAGTGATAATTAGTATCGAAATAAACGATTGCTGCACTACACTTACTCTAATTTTTTCGTTATCATCATTAATAGAGGCTAATTTCGGAAAGTAATCGGTACTCATAACGGTGAAAATTATTCCAACATAAGAATTCAACAAAGTAAAACCAGCATTAAAATAGCCAACCTCAACTAACCCTCCATTTTTACCAATATACAATTGAATTAAATAAGTAGATAGCAAAGTCAGTAACCCACTCAATGTCAACATTATTCCTAATCGAATAATACTTTTTCCCTCGGTTGTTACTTGTTTATTGCTTAAAGTAATTTTTTTGAATTTTATTTTTTTTGAATAAAAACCAGAAAACAACAAGGACGATAATGAAGCTATAATTATAGTTGGTACAATTGCGTCGATTCGGTAAAATACATACAAAGGAATAGAAAATAATAATCCAAATAAATTGCCGTAAAAATTTGCTTTGGCCAAAAGTTTCATTTGTCTTAAACCTTGTAAAACTGCAAGTTCGCCTATCATCAATTGCCTAAATAATAGCGTAATGGACAAAAAAACAAATGAATAGGTGTGATTTGAATTTCCAAAAGTAAGTGTGCTCAGCCACCCAGAAAAAATAATGGTAAGTAGCGTCCCAAAAATCCCAGTTAATAATGCCAATTTTTTTACAACAGCTACAATAGTTGAAACAGTATTTAAATCCTCATTTTTATAATTTCCTGAAACATGTTTTATAGCACTTGTTTCAATTCCTAAACCAGTAATGCCTGAAATCATAGCTACCGAAGCATTCAATAAAGAAATTATCCCCATTCCCGCCGGTCCAATAAACACCGCAATCAATTTTGTCCGAATTATAGAAATAATAATATTGAAAAATTGCACTCCGCCAAAAAGGGAGGTAGTTTTAACAATTTCTAGATATGATGATTTACTTTCAGACACTATTTAATATTCATTTAAAATTGAAACTATAAAATCAACTTCAGCTATTGTCAATACGGGACTTATAGGAAAAGACAAAACTTCATCGTGAATTTTTTGGGTAATGGGAAAAGACAAGTTATTATATTCTTTCAGCGCATTTTGATTGTGCGGCGGAATTGGATAATGGATTACCGTTTGGATTCCGTTTTTGTTTAAATAATCCTTCAAATCAGTTCTATTTTTAGTTCGAATGACAAAAAGATGAAAAACATGATTATTTGAAAAATCCCAGTTCGGCAAAATAATTTTCTCATTTTTTATTTCAGATAAATACCGTTTTGCAATGGTTCTGCGTTGCTCGTTTTCTCTGTCAAGATTCGGTAATTTGATATTCAAGAAAGCGGCTTGCAGTTCATCTAATCTTGAATTCACACCGATATAATCATTATAATATTTCGTTTCAGAGCCATAATTTCGCAGCGAATAAATCACTTTTGCCAACTCTGAATCATTTGTGGTGACTGCTCCGCCATCGCCTAATGCTCCTAAATTTTTTCCTGGATAAAAACTATACGCTGCACTTGATTTTTGATTGCTGATTTTTGATTTTTGATTGCTAACAGCCCCGTGAGCCTGAGCCGCATCTTCAACAACGAGCAAATCATTTGCCATAGAAATTTCATTAATCTTATCCATTTCTGCCAATTGTCCGTACAGATGAACTGCCAGAATCGCTTTGGTTTTTGAAGTGATTTTCGAAATAATTAAATCGGGATTGATGTTGTATGTTTCTAATTTTGGCTCGACCAAAACAGGGACTAAATCAGCTTGCAAAATAGCTAGAATACTGGCGATATAGGTATTTGCAGGAACGATGACTTCATCTCCTTTTTGCATTTTTCCAAGTTGAATATAACCTTTGAAAATCAATACTAAAGCATCGAAACCGTTTCCTACTCCAATACAGTATTTTGTACCACAATAATTGGCAAAATTAGTTTCAAATTCTTTGACTTCATTCCCCAAAATATACCAACCCGAATCTAATACCGATTTCAATTTTTCTTGAAAGGCAGTTTCGTAAGGTTCGTTTATTTTCTTTAAATCCAGAAATGGTATCATTTGATTTGTTTTATTTAGCAAAAAACGAATTTAGTTTATCATAATTAGCGGTTTCCACCTGATAAAAATCGTGAACAATGGTACTGGCCCCGAAGCTTTCTTTCCAATAGGTCAATCCATCATTTAACTTTTTTCCTTGCAATTCATTGGAAATTCCAAAATCGAAAAACCGTTTATTAGCAAAGACATCCGTGATAAAATAGTGATATAAAAAATCTAAACTACCTAGATTCTCGTCGCTCTCGTTTTTAGCAATATACTGACAATGAGCTACATTTTCACTTTCAAAAATAGTAGTTCCCGCGACAATTTCATCTTTGTAATAGACATTAAACTGTCTGATATTATTAGGAAAATGATTCCGCAATAATATGATTTCTTCTAATGTATGAACCGGATTTACGTTGTGTCTTTTATTTAAGTTAGGAATCAATATTTCATTCCAAAACAACTCAAAATCATCTTCTTCTTTTATTACCAGACCGTTTGAAATTCCTTTTTGAATGCCTCTTTTTCTTATTTTAGAAAAATTATTTTTTTGCGATAAGTCAATTACCGACAAGCTATCTCGTCTTACTAATTGGGCTTCCGCCAAAAACAAAGCGTACAAAATTTCATCGGCTGGTTTAGTGTGATAAATGGACGGAATCGTTTTTAAATGCAATTTTTCGATTTTATTTTCATTTAGAAACAACAAAACAGCTCTAAATGCAGTAATTATTGTAGTCAATTTTGATTTTTCATTATAAACTAACCCGCCGTAAGTCAATCCTTGATGCGAAAAAATTTCATTCCCCTCTTTATTAGCAGGAAGTACAGCAATCCATTTTTCTTTGTAAAAAACAATCAATGAATTATCCTCAAATCGATTTTTGTGATAATCCATAAAGTCCCTATGAAACAAGAAAGTTGCATTTTTGGCTTGACCAATGAATGCATTCCAGTTATCATAATCGCAATCTTGGTATTGTTTGATGGAGTAATTTTTCAAGACTGATTTTTAAACTTTAGAAAACAATAAATTTATTATTCCGCAAGTATATTATTTTTTATAAAATTAGATAATTAAATATAAATCACTAATTTTAAATTTAATAATCTAATTTTAAATGAAACAAAAGCTACTCTATCTCATAATTAGCCTAGTTTCCATAGGGTCCAACTCCATTTTTGGACAAGAAATTTCCTTGCATAACCAATTTAATGGAAGATACGATTTTTTATTTGTTGGTAACACTTTAAATAAAACTGAAAATGGCACTGGTCAAGCATGTGAAATCAATACCACATCTTCGGCAACATTGAAATTAGATCCCGCTGATGTTGTGGAAAAAGTCTATTTATATTGGGCCGGATCTGGGAACGGTGACTTTGATGTGACTCTTAATGATAAAACCATAAGTGCCGAGCGCACTTTCCATGTTTTGCAGAGCACTTCTGGTTTGCCTTTTTTTAGTGCTTTTGCAGATATTACTGACCAAGTTCAAGTCTTCGGTAATGGGGAATACCGCCTTAGTGATTTGGATTTAACAAACGAAATTGATAATTACTGCTGGAATGGCACTAATTTTGGCGGGTGGGCTATGATTATTGTTTACTCAAATCCTTCTTTACCATTAAATCAGCTTAATATTTATGACGGCTTACAGTATGTTCCAAATGAAATAAACATTACACTAAACAACTTAAACGTAATTGATAATTTGGATGCGAAAATAGGTTTTATCGCTTGGGAAGGCGATCAATCCATTAATGTCAATGAAACGCTACGGATCAATGGAAATCCAATTGGCAATCCGCCATTAAATCCAGTTGACAATGCCTTCAACGGTACGAACAGTTTTACCAACTCGACCACTTTGTACAATATGGATCTTGATGTTTACAACATTCAAAATAACATTGCTATTGGCGATACGTCTGCTAAAATTCAACTTACTTCTGGCCAAGATTTTGTAATGATTAACGCTATTGTGACCAAATTAAATAGTCAGTTGCCCGATGCCACGATTCAACTTAATGAAATTAAATTAAGTTGTGATTCTAGACAAATTATGGTGGATTATACGGTTTATAATTCTAATAGCACTAGTTCATTACCAGCCAGAATGCCTATTGCCATCTATATTGACGGGATTTTAAGAATGTCTTCTTCAACACTTTCCGTTATTCCAATAAATGGAAGTGAAAACAATACAATTATCATCACAATTCCAGACAGCATCGTAAACCCTTTTGATTTACAATTTATTGTAGATGAGACGGGAAATGGCAGTGGAATCATTACTGAACTGAATGAGAATAACAATACTGCTTTAATTTCAAAAATAGCATTGTGGACAAAGCCAAAAGTAAATCCAGTATTAAATATTGAAACTTGTAGCATAGGTTTAGGCCGAGGAATTTTTGATTTTACTGCTAATGCAGCATTGGTAAAAGTAAACTCTGATGATATAGTTAGTTTTCATACCTCGCGCGCAGATGCTGAAAATGGAGCTAACCCAATTTTCAATTCAAACAATTTTATTGCTGAAACCACTCGCCAAGAAATTTTTGTTCGAGTCAAAAACGAAAATTGTTTTACTATTACGTCTTTCATTATTAACGTCAAACATTGTCCGCCTTTAGTTCATAATTATTTTTCACCAAACAATGACGGCTTTAATGATACCTTTTTTGTTGAATACTTACGCAATATTTTCCTTAACTATCGGATTTCAGTTTATAATCGTTGGGGAACTTTAGTTTGGACAGGAAATAATGGCACAAGTGATTGGGATGGATTTGCAAATGAAGGTATACTGCTGGACAGCAAAAAAGTGCCAGACGGCACCTATTATTATGTAATTGATTTAAATGATTCGGAATATCCAAAGCCGTTGATAGGATACTTTTTTTTAAAAAAATAGATTTTTCTCTTCAAACTATTTTTGTTCTAAAGGGGATAAATACCATTTAAATTTCACTGCCATTAGGCGAACTGTAATAATAAATAAGGAAGTTGCCAGATATAAAATATCATTATCGAGATTCAGTTTTTTTAGCATAAAAAATACGATTCCTCCAAGGATGCAAATCGTGGCGTAAATTTCTTTTCTAAAAATAACAGGAATCTCAGTACACAAGATATCACGGATTACACCTCCAAAACAGGCTGTCATTGTTCCTATTGCGATACAAATAACAGGATGAAGCCCAATATTAATCCCTTTTTCAAGTCCAATTAATGTGAAAACACCTAATCCGATAGTATCAAATAAAAACAAAGAAGTACGCAAGCGATCGAATTTTTTTCGAAAAATAATAGCTAGAAAAAATCCAACAATAATTACATAAACATAATTTAAATCGCGCATCCACCCTACTGGTGTTCTCCCTATCAAAACATCACGCAACGTTCCTCCGCCCACAGCCGTTACAAAAGCGATGATGAAAACCCCAAAAGGATCGAGCTTTTTGTTCATGGCAGTTAATGCGCCTGACATAGCAAAAGCCATCGTACCGATGATATCTAATAGATGAAACATTATAACTTTTTATTTTAAAATAAGTGAAGAAAATTTCTGACTGAAAAATAATTCTGACAAATTTAAAGAAAATACGGTTGAAAACTAATTGTTCCCGATACAATTAACCAATCTGTTTTTTGATTCACAAATATTCCTTTCTAAATATATAAAACTGAATTATCTCTATGTATCTTTGTTAAACCATAAATAAAACGAATCTTTTGAAACAAATAACTTCCGCACAAAATCCATTCATAAAATCTTTGGTGCAATTGCAGGAAAAAGCAAAATCACGCAAACAATCTGGAACTTTTTTAATTGAGGGAAAACGCGAAATTTCATTAGCCATTAAAGGTGGTTACGAAATGGAAACGATATTGTTTTTGCCCGAAATTTGTTCTGAAACCGAAGCCAGAAAGTTATCCTCAAATACCGAGTTAATAGAAATTAATAAGGATGTTTATCAAAAACTGGCATACCGGGATACTACCGAAGGTGTTTTGGCTGTAGCCAAAACAAAATCACAACAGTTATCCGATTTAAAATTATCTGAAAATCCTTTAATTCTTGTTGCTGAAGCGCCGGAAAAACCGGGAAACATTGGTGCTTTATTACGTACAGCTGATGCTGCTCATCTGGACGCAGTGATTATTGCCAATCCAAAAAGTGATTTATACAATCCAAATGTGGTGCGTTCCAGCGTAGGTTGTTTGTTTACGAATCAAATTGCAACTGGAACAACATCCGAAATTATTGCTTTTTTGAAAGAAAAAAAAATAAATTTTTATTGTGCTACTTTACAAAATTCAACTTCGTATCATACTCAAGATTATACTTTGCCAACGGCGTTAGTTGTTGGTACAGAAGCGACCGGCTTAACCGAAGAATGGCGGACGCAAGCCATGCAAAATATCATTATTCCAATGCAAGGCGAAATCGATTCTATGAATGTTTCGGTTGCAGCAGCGATTTTAATTTTTGAAGCCAAAAGACAAAGAGGTTTTTAGATTTTTGATTGCAGATTTAAAAACAAAAAATAGTAAAGATTTACCATTTTATAAAATACTTAGATAATATGAAAAACAAATTATTCGTTGCAATAACATTAATTTCAACCACGTTTTCTTTCGCCCAGATTAGTTCAACCCAAGTGGATGAGTTAGTGAATCGGACTTTAACAGCATTCAATGTTCCTGGAATTGCTGTTGCCATTGTAAAAGATGGAAAAATAGTTCTAGCAAAAGGGTACGGTGTAAAATCAATTTTGACAAAAGAAAAAGTCAATGCCAATACCCTTTTTGGAATTGCATCGAACAGTAAAGCTTTTACAAGCGCAGCATTAGCGATGTTAGTAGATGAAGGCAAAATAAAATGGGATGATAAAGTAATTAAATACCTTCCCAATTTTAAAATGTACAATGAGTATGTAACCCAAGAATTTACGATTCGGGATTTATTGACTCACAGGAGCGGACTTGGTCTTGGCGCCGGCGATTTAATGATTTGGCCTGACGGAAGTAATTTTACCGCACAAGATATTGTCCAAAATTTGCAGTATTTAAAACCGGTTTCTGCTTTTAGAACCAAATACGATTATGATAATTTACTATACATTGTTGCCGGAGAGGTGATTCATGTTGCAAGTGGCAAAAGTTGGTGCGATTTTATTGAAGAACGCATTATGAAACCATTGGAAATGAACAATAGTGCCGCTTCTTTTTTAAGATTAAAAGATACAACAAACATAATTGCGCCTCATGTTCCAATTGATGGAAAACTAAAAGTAATCAAACGCTATCAAAATCATCTTTTTGATGCGGCGGCGGGAATTTATTCCAGTGTTAATGATTTAAGCAAATGGACCATTATGCAAATGAATAACGGAAAATATGGTGCTGTAAACAAGCAATTATTCTCTGAAAAAGAACATAATCAAATGTGGCAATTGCAAACTATAATTCCTGTAAGCACAAAAGCACCTTATAACACTCACTTTAGCGGGTACGGATTAGGTTGGTTTTTGAGTGACGTAAAAGGCTATAAACAAGCTTCGCATACCGGGGGACTTGAAGGAATTGTAACCCAAGTCACTTTGATACCAGAGTTACAATTGGGTATTATTGTATTGACGAACCAGCAATCCGGAGCAGCATTTAACGCAATTACCAACACGATTAAAGATAGTTATTTGGGAATTAAGTCCGACGATTATGTTACAATTTACAGTAACAAATTAAAAGCTAACGTAGAAAGCGCCGATAAAGTTACGGATGAAGTATGGGCTGCTGTTGCAAAAAATAAAAAAGATAAAATCAAAATAGATTTCAAAACGCTAAAAGGAACTTTTAATGATAATTGGTTTGGTGCAATCACTATTTCTGAAAAGAAAGGAAAATTATATTTTGCTTCAGCTCGTTCACCTCAGCTTACTGGAGAAGTTTTTTTCTACAAGGAAGGAAATTTTGTTGTGAAATGGAATAATGCATACTTTCATGCTGATGCCCATTTATTTTTTGAATATGATGCAGCTGGAAATGCAATAGGTATAAAAATGAAACCAATTTCTGAGCTGACCGATTTTAGTTATGATTTTCAGGATTTAGATTTCAAAAGGGTAGAAAATAATATATCTAAAAATACTGTTTCCGGTAATTAAATCCTAAGTCAAAAAAACAAGTAATCCTTGTATATCTCCTAACTAATTTCTATTTTTAGAGATTGAACCATGCCGTTATGATAGAAATTGATATAGAAAAAGAAAATAAAGCAATTGCTCAAGAATATAAAGAGTTACTCCGTATAAGCTACCAAACATTAAGCGATGAAGATAAAAAACTGATTCGCAAGGCTTTTGACGTTTCCGTTGATGCCCATAAAGATCAGCGACGAAAATCGGGCGAAGCCTACATCTTCCATCCTATTGCTGTAGCAAAAATTGTTGCATCAGAAATTGGTTTGGGAGCGACTTCAATCGCAGCCGCATTGTTGCACGATGTTGTTGAAGACACACTGATGACAGTGCAAGATATTGAGCGTCTATTTAATCCTAAAATCGCGCAACTGGTTGAAGGTTTGACTAAAATATCCTTGGTCCAGAAAGATTTGAATGCCTCATTGCAAGCCGAGAATTTCCGTAAAATGATTCTAACGCTTAATGATGATGTACGTGTAATTCTGATAAAATTAGCCGATCGTTTGCACAACATGCAGACCATGGATTCGATGCAAGAAGACAAACAAACTAAAATCGCATCTGAAACCTTATACATATATGCTCCACTCGCTCACCGTTTGGGTTTATATAACATTAAAACAAAACTGGAAGATTTAGGATTAAAATATACTGAGCCAGCCGTTTATAATGAGATTTTAAGCAAAATAAAAGAAACGAAAGAAGAACAAGATGCGTACATTGCTGATATTTCGGAAGTTCTTAAAACTTCATTAGACGCAGAGGAGGTAGACTACATTATAAAAGGTCGTCCAAAATCTATTTATTCGATTCGTCGAAAAATGAAAGCGCAAAACGTAAGCTTTGATGAAGTCTATGATAAATTTGCACTTCGCATAGTTTACAAATCAAATCCACATGATGAGAAATTTATAGCTTGGAAAATATATTCTATAGTAACAGATCATTACCGACCAAGTCCGAGTCGATTACGTGATTGGATTTCATCACCAAAATCGACAGGTTACGAAGCTTTGCACATTACCGTAATGGGGCCAAAAGGTCGCTGGGTCGAAGTGCAAGTGAGAAGTGAACGTATGGACGAAATTGCAGAAAAAGGATACGCCGCTCATTATAAATATAAAAATGGTGCTACCGAAGAAAGCGGTTTGGATGTATGGCTGAATTTACTAAAAGAAGCTTTAGAAAATTCTGAGACTAATGCGGTGGATTTTGTGGAAGATTTCAAAATGAATTTATATTCCAAAGAAATCTTTGTATTTACTCCAAAAGGAGAAATTAAATCCTTGCCAAAAGGCGCCACTTCACTCGACTTTGCTTTCAGTATTCACTCAGAAATTGGAATTCGTACTCGGGGAACGCGTGTTAATGGAAAATTAGTACCGTTAAACCATGAGCTAAAAAGTGGCGATCAAATTGAAGTTATTACTTCCCAGCATCAAAAACCAACGCCCAACTGGCTCGATTATGTAACGACTTCAAGAGCCAAAACTAAAATAAAAAACGTTCTAAACGAAAACACTAAAAAAATTGGTGAAGAGGGGAAAGAGCTGTTAACTCGAAAATTAAAACATTTAAAAATAACTCTAAACGAATCAGTTGTCAATGAATTAGTTAATTTTTTTAAACTAAAAACCAGTTTAGATTTATTTTATAGAGTTGGGATTGGCGCTATAGAAAACCAACAACTTAAAGATTACGCTGCCCAAAAAAGCAACACTTTTATAAATTTTTTCAAAAGTAAAATAAAACGTTCTACAAGCAGCACAGCCGATGAAGATATTCATAAACCAGTAATAAGCAGCAGTTATGACATGCTTGTTTTTGGTAAAGAACACGACAAATTAGATTATAAATTATCTCCTTGTTGCAATCCAATTCCTGGTGATGATGTTTTTGGTTTTGTAACCATAAATGAAGGAATTAAAGTTCATAAAAAAGATTGTCCAAATGCCATAGGGATGCAATCAAATTATGCGTATCGAATTTTGACTGCCAAATGGATTGACTCTTCTCAGGAAGAATTCAAAGCAATAATAAACATCACCGGAATGGACATATTGGGACTAACAAATCAGTTAACAAAAGTCATTTCAAATAATATGCATGTAAATATTCAAAGTATTTCTTTGAGTACTGATGCTGGAATTTTCCATGGACAAGTAGCCGTAATTGTTCAAAACAATACGATTTTGAAAAAAATGATCAGTAATATCAAAAAGATTGACGGAATCGATAAAGTAACAAGAGTTTATAAAACCTAAGAAAGATTACGTTTAAAGTTTTAAAATTTGATTATTACATTTATTATAAGCAAAATTTACAACTTGAAATGAAACAGAAAGCCAAATTAGTCCATTTTTAAACGATTTGATTTTTCAACTTTAAACGCTAAACTTTAAACTTTAAAAAATAAAAATTTATCTTTGCCAGATATGACACTCATTTCCACTGATAATAACAAAAACCAAGAAATTGTAAAAAATGTTTTTACAATGTATCTTGAAAATAAAGGACACCGCAAAACTCCTGAACGTTACGCAATCCTTCAGGAAATTTACGAAAGTGAAGAACATTTTGATGTAGAGAATCTGTATATCAAAATGAAAAACAAAAACTATCGTGTGAGCAGGGCAACGCTTTATAACACAATCGAATTGTTATTAGATTGTGCTTTGGTGCGTAAACACCAATTTGGTCAAAACCAAGCACATTACGAAAAATCATATTTCGATAAGCAACACGATCACATCATTATGACCGATACTGGTGAAGTAATTGAGTTTTGTGATCCAAGAATTCAAAGTATTAAGAAAACGATCGAAGAAATATTCGATATAGAGATTACCAACCATTCCTTATATTTGTATGGAATAAAAAAACAAAAAGAGAGTTCGGACAGCTAAGAAGTTGTGCTTTATATTAAAAATTAACTACAAATAACATATAGAATGACCGTAGATTTATTACTAGGATTACAATGGGGAGATGAAGGAAAAGGAAAAATTGTTGATGTTCTTACTTCAAATTATGATATTATTGCTCGTTTTCAAGGTGGACCAAATGCTGGACACACTTTGGAATTTGACGGAATAAAACATGTACTTAGAACCATTCCTTCTGGAATTTTTCATTCGAATAACATAAACATTATTGGTAATGGAGTTGTAATTGATCCTGTAGTTTTTAAAAGTGAAATTGACGGATTAGCAAAATTCAACTTAGATTTAAAGTCAAAATTAATCATTTCAAGAAAAGCACATTTAATTTTACCTACACACCGCTTGTTAGATGCAGCTTCTGAAGCTTCGAAAGGAAAAGCAAAAATTGGTTCTACATTAAAAGGAATTGGTCCAACTTATATGGACAAAACTGGAAGAAACGGAATTCGTGTGGGAGACATTGAATTAGAAGATTTTGCAGACCGTTATAGAGCTTTGGCTGATAAGCATGAAGCGATGATTGCATTTTATAATGTTGACATTCAATACAACTTAGCTGAATTAGAAAAAGAATTTTTTGAAGCGATTGAAGAATTAAAAAAATTAGATTTTATTGATAGCGAAGAATATTTAAACCAAGCGCAAAGAGCAGGTAAATCAATATTATGTGAAGGAGCTCAAGGTTCATTACTAGATGTTGATTTTGGAACTTATCCATTTGTAACTTCATCAAACACTACTGCGGCTGGTGCTTGTACCGGTTTAGGAATTGCTCCAAATAAAATTAAAGAAGTGTACGGAATTTTCAAAGCTTACGTAACACGCGTAGGTAGCGGCCCATTTCCAACAGAACTTTTTGACGAAGATGGCGTAACTATGGCACGTGTAGGAAATGAATTTGGATCTGTTACAGGAAGACAAAGACGTTGTGGTTGGTTAGATTTAGTAGCGCTAAAGTATGCTGTTCAAGTCAATGGTGTAACTCAATTAATGATGATGAAAGGTGATGTTCTTTCGGGTTTTGAAACTTTGAAAGTATGCACGGAATACATTTATAAAGGAGTGAAAATTTCTCACTTCCCATACAACATCGATCCAGAAAACGTTACTCCTGTTTACCAAGAATTCAAAGGTTGGAAAGCTGATTTAACTGGTATGACAACTTACGATGAATTGCCAATTGAATTAAAAGAATATATAGAGTTCATTGAAAAAGAAGTGGAAGTTCCTATCAAAATAGTTTCTGTGGGACCAGACAGAAAGCAAACTATTCTTAAATAAAATTACTTAACGCTCTGAAAATTCAGAGCGTTTTTTTTAGTATATAAATCAATTCCTACGAATGAAAAATCCAACTATTAAAATACAAAAAACCGAATTGCTTTCTGATAACTGGTATATTTTAAACAAAGTAACTTTTGATTATCAAAAAAAAGACGAATCTTGGACAACCCAAAAACGTGAAGTCTATGATCGTGGAAATGGAGCGGCTATTCTACTTTATAATACAAAACAAAAAACAGTAATTTTAACACGACAGTTTCGCTTACCAACGTATCTCAACGGAAATGAAACCGGAATGATGATTGAAGTTTGCGCAGGACTTTTGGACGAAGATCATCCAGAACAATGTATCATTAGAGAAACCGAAGAAGAAACTGGCTATCGACTTACTAAGGTTCAGAAAGTAATGGAAACCTACATGTCTCCTGGTGCCGTAACGGAAATTTTATACTTATTTGTTGGGGAATATAACGACTCCATGAAAGTCAGCGCAGGCGGCGGAGTTGCACATGAAGAGGAAAATATAGATGTGATGGAAATGTCCTATGATCAGGCCTATGCTATGATTGAATCAGGAGAAATAAAAGATGCAAAAACAATTATGTTATTGCAATATGCCAAAATAAAGAATTTAGTGTAAGACGACTGAACTGCAGAAACTAATAGGGAAAGAACTTCTCTTATTTAAAATTTAAAAAAGTACAATGAAACTGTTTCATTGTACTTTTTTTATTTCCACATTCCCATGATAAAAACTACTTGTTGGGCTGAGGAGTCATTCTTAAATATGGTTTTATTCTTTCATATCCTTTTGGAAATTTAGCAGCAATGTCTTCGTCTTTAATGGCTGTTGAAATCACTACTCTTTCTCCATCTTTCCAATTAGCCGGAGTTGCCACGCTATAATGTGCTGTCAACTGCAAACTATCAATTACACGAAGTAATTCATCAAAATTTCTTCCGGTAGAAGCGGGATACGTCAAAGTCAGTTTTATTTTTTTGTCTGGGCCAATAATGAAAACGGAGCGAACCGTAAAACTTTCATTAGCATTGGGATGAATCATATCATACAACTCTGCGATATGTTTGTCTTCATCGGCAATTATTGGAAAATTGACTGTTGTATTTTGAGTTTCGTTAATGTCTTTAATCCATTGCATATGGGAATCTAATCCATCTACGCTCAAGGCAATAACTTTTACATTTCTTTTTTCAAATTCAGGGTAATAATTTGCTACAGTTCCTAATTCGGTGGTGCAAACTGGCGTGAAATCAGCAGGATGTGAAAATAAAACACCCCAAGAATCACCTAACCATTCGTGAAATTTTATTTTCCCTTGCGTCGTTTCTGCTTCAAAATCCGGAGCAATATCGCCTAATCGTAATGATGCCATAATGATTTGTTTTTATTGATTACTAACAGTCTAAGTTATTGAATTAACGTCAATAAACCGTATAACAAACCCTAAAATTGTACTAAAAATTCAACAAATAAATAGCAGTTGAATTTTTCCGGCAATAAAAATAATTTTCGAACACAAAAAAAGTCGTTAAAACGGAAACCCTTAGCCCTGATAGAAATGGAAATCCTTTATAGGAGTAAATCCTGAAAGGTTTACGCCTATAAAGATTGCAATGGATAGCGGGAAAAAGCTCCTGAAAAATTAAATAAACTGCACAATAAAGTACCAAAAAACTAACGTGATAAATGACAGCGGTATTCCGAAACCAATCATCATGCTGCTCAACCTTGGTTTTAATCCATGAGTCGAAGCTAAGATACTTGCGGTAATCATGGGCGCCATTGCGGCTTCCATTAACACAACTTGCATCGCTGTTGAATGCTGGTCTAAAATGACAACGTACAATAAATATATGAGTGCCGGAGTCAGCACTAATTTATACAAAAGTCCAAATCCCAAGAATTTCCAATGTTGGCTTCTTTTATCAAACCGTAATTGCAATCCTACCGAGAGCATTGCTAATGGTGTCATGGCGCTCCCTACCTTTTGCAGAAAATACTGGATGTATTCATGGAAATCAAAATTTAAAACATTCATTACGCAAGCTCCCAGAAAAGCGATAAAAGGTGGAAAGAACAAGATTTTTTTGGCAATATGAAAGCCGTTAGGACTTCCAGTTGAATATAACGTCGCCACTAAAATCCCCAAAGTAGAAAGCACTACAAAAGAACCAGGCTGATCTACTAAAATTGCAGTTTTCATGCCTTCTTCTCCATATAACGCTTGAATTATGGGAAATCCAAGAAATGAAGTATTTCCTAATCCAGCTGTTATAATCAGACAACCGGTGAGTTTTTTAGACCAGCCAAATCTACGGCCCAAAAGATTAAAAAATAAATAAGAAACAATAAATCCAATCCAAGCCATGGATATTGGGTATAACAATTCGTTACTCCATTCAATTTTTGGTATGTAATATAAGGCTAATGCGGGAAGACAAATGTAAATTACGATGTTGTTTATCCCTTTATGACTGTTGGTTGGAAAACGTTTTACCTTTTGCAAAATAATTCCAAGCAATAGAAAAACGAAGATTATAATGAAGTTGTACATAGAGTAGAATTGACTACAAAAATACTATTAAAATTTCTTTGGCAATCAGGGGAATTATAATTTTAGTTTTTGTTTTGAGATATTTTGTTGGTTTACATGGATTGATATTAAGAATCGCTTTAATTCATTTGCTAACGTAGCAAGTTTGAATTGCAAATTTTCATAACTATTATTACAAAATCACGGTCGAATAATTTATAACGTAGCTACAAATTATGCAATGCAGAACGCAAAAACACTTTAAAAATAAGTAATTTTCATTACTTTTACTTTTCAAAACTTACGCTTTGCCAAACAAAAAATCCCAACCTAGTGCGCTCCATGAGAAAGCTGGAATTTCTCCACCGGAAATGATTAGTTCTATCTCCGTGAAAAATATTCAGCAGTTTAGAAAAATACAACCCTCATCTACAGAATTAGTGGACGGTATTTTAGCGGGAAGCGTCACAGCATTAAGTCGGGCAATTACTTTAGTGGAGAGCACCAATGCCAACCATTTAGAGAAAGCCAATGAAGTAATTAATGCCTGTTTACCTCATGCCAATAAATCGGTCCGTATAGGAATCACGGGTGTTCCCGGCGTCGGGAAAAGTACGTTTATTGAAGCTTTTGGAAAATATTTAACTGGTTTAGGGAAAAAAGTGGCGGTTCTTGCCGTCGATCCAAGCAGTACGATTTCACACGGAAGTATTCTGGGTGATAAAACCCGTATGGAAGAATTGGTAAAAGATCCAAATGCCTATATCCGACCTTCGGCTTCGGGAGAGACTTTGGGTGGTGTGGCTCGAAAAACCCGCGAAACCATTACGCTTTGCGAGGCTTGTGGGTTTGACACCATAATAATTGAAACTGTGGGAGTGGGTCAAAGCGAAACTGCGGTTCACAGTATGGTAGATTTCTTTCTTTTATTGAAAATTTCTGGTGCAGGCGATGAATTACAAGGAATCAAACGCGGAATTATGGAAATGGCAGATGCTATTGTAATCAACAAAGCAGATGGTGATAATATTAGAAAAGCGACTTTAGCCAAAGTAGAATTCAACAGAGCTTTACATCTTTTCCCTGCTAAAAAATCTGGATGGACGCCCACTACGTCAACCTGTAGCGCCTATACTCATGACGGCATTCCCGAAGTTTGGGAAACTATTGAAAAGTTTCTTGAACTTACAAAAGGCAACAACTCCTTCTTTGAAAAACGAAAAGAACAGAACCAATACTGGATGCTGGAAACCATAAACGAGCAATTGAAACTAAATTTTTACAATCATCCTGAAATTCACAAGCTGCTTGAAACCAATAAAAAAGCGGTGCAAAATGATGAAATATCACCTTTTGCAGCCGCTCAGTCGTTATTGGGAAAGTATTTTTCCTCCTCTAATTCTTCCAAAGGAGGAGAATAAAAATATATTTACGCAAATTTTCATGAATTATTTCTAGGAACGAAGTGCTAATTCTGTTTTTTAGTAATGACATAATACGGCACAATTCACTCATTAAACAATAAAATCTAAATAATTTTCTTGATTTATAATTTCAAATGTGGCATTGGGATATGATTTCGCAAATTCCGTTGGTATTTTTATTTTTCCTTTACCCCATTTGTATTCAAAGGCAAAAAGTTGATCATTAACTTCTTCAATCCTATCTATTTCTTGCTTGGTATGTGTTCTCCAAAAATAGTCTAAGACATATTTCCCTTTATAATGAAGCATTTTTATTCTTTCGGAATTTAGGTAATTCTCCCATAATTTACCAATGTCTTCTCTCATGTTTATTGGATTGAAGGAATTTATTATCGCATTGCGAATACCATTATCCACAAAATACCATTTTTTCATTTTTGTAATTTCGTTATCTCGATTTCTGCTAAAGCCCGAAACAGAATAAATTATAAAGACCTTACTAAACAAATCCAGGTATTTTTCAACAGTATTTTTACTTATTTGCAAATCCCTGCCAATACTTTCCAACGAAACTTCACTTCCTGTCCTAAAAGCAATAATTTGCAGCAATGAAATGATTTTATCCCGTTTTTTAATCCCCTCAAATGCCAAAATATCTTTCAGTAAGTGATTGTTTACAATTTCTTTGAGATAGCTTATTTTTTCGTCCCGATTATTCAAACTTGATAATTCGGGATAACTTCCAAAGATTAGTCTTTCTTCAAGATTGTTTATAGTTTCCAGATAATTTTCCTGTTTTGAAAATTCCATTTGCGAAATAGGATAGAGACTTATAGTTTTCATTCTACCAACCAATGGTTCTCCAATCTGATTGTTAATTTCAAATGCTGATGAGCCTGTAATTAAAACTTTCAAATCTGGTATTGTATCCACCATCAATTTGAGTTTCCTACCAATGTTTGGAATTTCCTGAGCTTCATCTACTACCAGAAACTTTATATCGCCCAAAACTCTTATATAATTCGCGGTACTTTGAATTTCTAATATATTGTGCGTCTCTATATCATCACCATTTAAAAAGAGTACTTTTTCCTTAGTGCTTTTTATAACTTTATTAATTAATTGTGTTTTCCCTACGCGCCTCGCACCTAATAATACAAGCACCTTATTCGGTTTTAACAGCTGAGGTATCAGTGATTCGTATATTCTATTTACTTCCATAACAGCTAACATTTGAACACAAATATAACCATTTCAATTCAATTCCGTCAATAAACTGACGGAAATTAACTAAATACCGTCAGTATATTGACGGTATTTAGTTAATTTCCGTCATTACAAACGACAATAGCTCTTGTAGCTGATAAAAAAAGCGGCTACAAAAATGATGTAATATCACCTTTTGCAGCCACTCAGTCGTTATTGGGAAAGTATTTTTCCTCCTCTAATTCTTCCAAAGGAGGAGAATAAAAATATATTTAAACAATTTATTTCTAAAAATTGGGACTGATTGTTTCATTTCAAAAAAGAACTCTACTCCTTCTCGTAACGTTCCATTTCTCTATCGTAAAACTCATTGGCAAGAACGATTAATCCTTCCATTTCGGTATTTAATTCGGCTTCGTCAAGATCTTCAGCTTCTTCCATAAACTCGACTTCATCATCTTTTAGATTGATTATAAATCGTGGATAGTCTAAGTGAATGATGAAAATATCGTCGTGTAAATCCGTGTTATCGCCCAGTAAAAATTTTGGTAATTCCATTTTATTATTAATTTGTTGATTTGATAATTTGGTAAATTGAATTCGCATAAACGAATAACCAAAGTACCGAATAAACTTTTTAAAAAACTATTTATCAGAAAGAATTACCGGCGCATTCCCTCTGCCATTCATAAAAATAATTTTAGTGTTAGTAGAGGTTGCAATTTCTTTTTGCGCTTTTATTTGTTCGTATTGCAATTGCTTGTCAGTTAAACCCGTTGAAATAATTCGTTGATAATCGGCAATACCTTGTGCTTCTACTCTTTTACGTTCGGCTTCCTGTTTTTCTTTTTGAAGAACAAAAGTCATTTTTTGAGCATCTTGCTCTGCATTAATTTTACTTTCGATAGATGCTTTTACTGATGTAGGAAGATTAATATTTCTAATAAGCAACTGCTCCAAAACCAATCCTCTCGATTTGAAATCGGCTTCTATTGTTTTAAAAATTCGCTGTTGAAATTCATTTCTTTTGGTGGAATATAAGGCAACGGCATCATAATAAACAGCATTATCACGAATACGGGTTCTAGTAATAGGTCGAACAATTTTATCAGAATAGTTTACTCCAATTTCTTTGAAAATTTTTGGAGCAGCATCTGGTGATACTCGGAACAAAACCGTTAAGTCAATTACTACTTCAAGTCCATCATTTGACAAAACACGAATGGCGTCGTCACCTTGTTGTGAACCTTCTCCATGAACTGCTGACATGGTATAATTTTGGGTTTGAATGTCGAATTCCGTAACATCCATAAGCGGATTAATCACATTCAATCCACTTTCTAAAACATCTGGTTGAACGCTACCATACAAAGATTTTACTCCTACTTTACCCGCATCAATTTGCTTAAACATAGAAGAAAAAACTCCCAAAATAATTAGAAGAACCCCAATTATTTTGAGAATACCTGAAAATTTAGAAAAGGGATTTGCATCATTTTTTAATGTAAAACTTAAAATTAATAAGATTATTCCAAGAATAATAAATAGTATCATTTTTTAATTGGTTTGATTAATATACTTATTATACGAGAAAAGAAATAAGAAGTTACATTGTGAGAAAAATTTTAATCTTTGTGATTTTCTAAAACCAATTTTCTTGTTAATTTTGCGAAACGAATGTATAAAAATAAAGCTGCCGAAGACAATCCTGCCAATAATCCTATCCAAATTCCTACCGCTTGTAATGAAGTGTATTTTCCCAAATAGTACGAAATAGGAAAACCAATTACCCAATACGCTACAAAAGTAATATACATAGGAATTTTTACATCTTGTAAACCTCTTAAAGCTCCAAGCACTACAACTTGAATTCCATCTGAAATTTGAAAAACCGCAGCCACTAAAAGTAATTTTGCGGTTATTAGTATGATTTCGCTGTTATCAATCGCTTGGGCCGAGTCGTTCATATTCAAAAATAAATGAGGCAGGAAGTTATGAAAAATTACAAAAATAAATGCGAAAAAAGTTTCGAGCATAATTGCCAATAAAAAAATAGATCTTGCTACAATAATCAAACTTTTGTAATCATTCATTCCCTTAGTATGGCTCACTCTAATCATGGCGGTCACACTTAAACCCATTGCAACCATAAAGGTTGATGAAGCTAGGATAAGCGCAATCTGGTTTGCTGCTTGACTGTTTTTCCCTAATGAGCCGGAAAGCCAAATTGCGGCAGTAAATAAGGTTACTTCAAAAAGCATTTGCATGGCGGAAGGAAAACCAAGATTGATAATTTTTTTTAGAATTGATTTTCGGATTTCTTTGAAACTAAAATTTTTGAAATAGCTTTTAAACGCTTTATTATGTCTCATCAATAAATCCATGAAAACTACCATCATAATTCTGGAAATCACGGTTCCTAATGCTGCTCCAAGAATTCCTAATTTTGGAAAAATCCAAATCCCATAAATCAATACATAGTTAAAAAATATATGAACCACATTAGCCATTAATATAGCATACATGGAATATTTAGTTTGCGCTAAACCGTCAGCAAATTGTTTGTATCCTTGATAAATAATTACGGGAATCAACGAAAATGCAACCCAATCAATATAAGGAGCGGCCATATCAGCTACTTCTTTGGGTTGATGCATCAAGTACATTATTTGTTTAGACAATACGGTCACCATAAATAAAACAACTCCTAATATGGTACACAATAATAAACCATGATGAAAAGTCGAACGAATTTTTTTATCATTTTGTTCCGCATTTGCCTCAGAAACCAATGGCGTAATAGCTGTAGAAAATCCTATTCCTAAAGATAATGCTATAAAAATGAAACTATTACCTAAGGAAACTGCAGCCAATTCCGTCGACCCTAGTTTCCCAACCATGAAATTATCCACGATACCTATTAAAGTATGTCCAAGCATTCCCAAAATTACAGGATATGCTAATTTGATATTATAAGAAAACTCTTTAGTATATGTAGATAAATTCACTTTTACTTTTTTATTGACAAAGATAAATAGAAGCTTTCAATTTTATCAATACTATTATAAATATAACGTCTGTTTATTAGTAGACTTTTGCATTAAACAAGGAATTCTATAACAAAAGCGAATAATTCTATAACATTTCAAACTTACTGTAAACTTACATTTGCAGAGTTATTATGCAACAGTAAAAGCAAAATGACGAAACAATTATTAAACAAAATATTACAATTATGAAAATTTCAGCAAAAATTAAAATGGTATTAGTGGTAGCGATTTCAGCTATGTTCGCTAACAATGCACAAGCACAAGAAGTTAAAGAAGTTAAAAATTACGATCAAGGTTTTCGTTTAGGAGTAGGTTTAAATGCTGGCTATTCTACAAATGATCCTTATAAATTAGCATTAGGAGCCGATGTAAGAGGGCAATATGATTTATCAAAAAGATACTCTTTGACTTTAACTACAGGTTATACTAACTTATTTGTAAGCAAAGCTGATACTTTTCCTGGACAAACTGAAGGAAAAGATTTAGGGATTATCCCAGCTAAAGCGGGTTTCAAAGCTTTTGTATGGAATGACGAATTTTATGTAATGGGAGAAGCTGGAGCTGCATTTGCAGTAAGCAATGTAGATAACACTAGAGACAAAACTTCTTTATTGTTATCTCCAAGTATTGGGTACGCAACAAAATATATCGATATTTCTTTGAACTATACCCATTACAATCATTTTGATCGTTTAAACAACAATGGTACTCTTGGTAGAGGAGTTGGACAAGTTGGTGTACGTTTAGCTTATGGTTTTCAACTATAAAACTATTTTGAATTAGTTTAAAAAAATGCGCTGAAATTCAGCGCATTTTTTTGTTTTAATTTTTTAAATATTTTTTATCCGTTAGCGTTTTCATAAAGGCAATAAGTTGCTTTTTTTCTATAGATGTCAAGTTCAGTTTATCCTCTGGCAGCGTTTGATTTGGCAAATTAAACCCCAAACCTTTTCCTCCTCCATCATTATAAAAATCTATGACTTCTTCTAAGGTTTTAAAAACACCATTATGCATATATGGCGCTGTTAATGCTACATTTCTAATAGTGGGAGTCTTGAAAGAATTTCTATTAATTTCAGCTTTTGTCGATTCGAATCTTCCTAAATCAGCATCTAATTTTTTATTTGCATTGGGAACGCCCAGTACTTCGCTTTCTGATTTTATAAAACTTGGAGGCACTGTTCCGTTAGTTAATGGAATAAAATGACAAGTAGCACATTTTGCCTTTCCGGCAAATAAATTAAATCCAGCGATCTCATCCAAATCAAATTTCTCCTCTCCTCGCATGAATTCATCAAACTTTGAATCATAGTTACTCAATGACCTAATATAAGATGCTAATGCATTTTTTATTGCGAATTCATCAATTGCCTTTTTTGGAAATGCTTTTTGGAATTTAGCCGCATATCTTCCGTTAGTTTTTAAAGCTAAAACTGATTTTTTCAAAGAACCGTGCATTTCATTTTCATTTGTAATTACAGCTATCGCTTGATCCTCCAGATAATTAACTCTAGAATCTGAAAAGAAAACACGTTGAAAAGCAATGTTAGAAAGCGTAGGTGTATTTCTTTTTACCAATGATTTTCCATCCAACGAAACCGCTTTTTCTAATCCGTCAGTAAATGCATTTTCCGAATGATGGCAGGAAGCACACGAACGGGAATTATTACCAGACAAAATAGGATCATTGAATAACAATTTTCCTAACTCAATTTTCTCTGGCGTAGTTTTATAATCTGGAAATCCTGAAAAAGCTTCGGCATCAAAAGCAGTTGCATCAAAAAGTGTTTGGGCGGTAGTTTTTAATCCTCTTACTTCTTTAATCAAAGGAATTTTCAATTCCATTTGAGTTCTATACAAACCTTTACTCAGCGGGTTTGCAATTTCCCGAATAAAAACAGCGCGGTCAAATTCATTAAACTTGGTATTTTTATGTAAATACTCTTTCCCGGTTTTAATCGTTTTTAAAACTGACTTAGCAATCAAATCCTCTGAATTGTCCAAATAAATTTGATAATATTCCTCAATACTTTCTAGTGACGAGACTGCTTCAGGAATAGAATTTTGAACAATTGGAGAATCAAATCCAGTTATTCCTAAAGTGATTATCCTAAAAACTTCTAAACGCATCGCATCAAAAATATGGGAATCCGTTAGTTCATTGGTTTGCGACACTTTGTCCAATCGTTTTAAATTAGCCGAAACAATTCCAATTTCTTTTAGAAGTTCCTCTTTTGATCGAGGATCATATTTAGGGAAAAGAAATTCTTCGATAACTTGAAATCCTTCAGGAGGAACTGTTTTTCCTTCATCTTCTTCAAACTCGGCTAATGCCGGTCCGTTAATCGATTTTGAAACAACAGGAAAATAATATTCGCTTATCATTTCTACTCGTTTATAGCTTTGATGTGCTTGAAGAAATTGTTTTTGGATTTGTGTTGGCTTTGAATCCGATTGTACCAAAAGTTCCAATCGAGAAATATCTTGAATAAGAACCTGAATATCCGATCGAAACAAATCCATTATTTTTTCATGTTTGAGTGTGTTTTTACAAGAGAAAAGAGAAATCAATAATAAAAGAAAAAAGAAATTTTTCATAAGAAATTTTAAAAATGGAGAGAAAACAAAAACCACGATTCCTACTAGGAAATCGTGGATTTTCGTAACTATTTACTTTAGAATATATTATCTAGCTAGTCCTTTGATTATTACAATTTGACTGGCTTGATCTTCATTTGGACGATTTGTTCCTCCATCAACCCCTTTATATTTTATCCCCCTCCAAGTATGTGGTTGAACACTTAATAAAAATGTATCATCCATTCCCAATTGTTCAGACACATCAATCAATGCACCGTATTCCCAATCACCAAATTTACTAACGCCACCTACATTATATTTTGCAGCATCGGTTGCATCACGACGGTGATCTAACTCTACAACAACTTTCAATTGTTTAGTTGCAATATTGTATTGATAAATATAACCATCATGAGTTTCGTCACCATAACCATTAGCATCTTCTTCAACATACACATAGTTTTTAGTTACGCAAATGTTATCTGGATTTTGGAATTTTCCAGCAATCCCGGTACGATCGTCTCCGTCAAGAATTACTTGCAAAGTTCCAACTAATGGATTAGCAGCGTCTAAATTCAATTTGTAAACTCTACCATATTTAGTTCTTGAAGCATCAGCATTTATTCCTGTAGTATTTTGTCCTGTAGCATTAAAGTAGATTTCACGATTTGCTGCATCTCCGCCTTTTCTGTAATCTAAATCTTCAATTCTACCAAATTTTATCGCTTTTAGTGTATTTACCGCTGCGTTAATTTGGGCTCCAGTCATTGTAGTATGATTCTCAATTTTCACAAACGAAACAGAGTACGATTGTCCCGCAACCATATCTTTTTCTCTCTGATTATCATCTGTTCTTTTCATCATGTATAAAGAACCATTCGCTAAATCACCTACAGTATTAGAAACATACATGAATACCTGACCTCCATAAGTTCCGGAATCATCATCACCTATTACAACTACCGTTTTTCCTGCAAAAGCAGACTTTCTTAAAGGCAAAGCATTCTCAGCGCTTAATCTTCCAAAACCAGGCAACTCTTTAGAAACAGAATTGGACCCAACATCTCCATAAGGATTTAAAGCATGTGTTCGAGATTCTTCTCCAGATTCACCGCAAGTTAAATAAAGCGGACCAAAACCATGTTCAGCAACTGTAGCCATTGTAGCGCCACACAATCTCCAGGTTCCACCATTAGAATTCAGCAAATATTCTCCCTTTGTAGGTTTGAATGTCTTGTCTAAAGTAATTCTTGAAACCGCAAAATTATCTTCTTGATTTACTAAGAAAGTAAAAGTCCCATCTGCATTTTTTAATAAACCGGAACCATCCGCTGATCCACCAAAAACATAATTTGGACTTCCTGCTAAAACATCATCTGAAGTAATTAGTGAAAAAAGTTCTAAGTTTTCAAAACCAGCTTGCTTTTTTAATAATACTGGAGTAACCGATTGGTTTGCTAAAACTACACTTGTAGTTTCCTTCGAAGATTTAGGATCATTCTCACAAGAGATTAATGAAACTAAAAATAACATTGGTAAAATAATTCTTTTCATTTTGGTCGATAGTTTAAAATTCAAAGCAAAGAAATGAACTGAATTTTAACTTCAAATGAACGGAATATTAATAAAAAGCCAAGAGTTTACTGTAAAATCCAACGCTGTAAACCAATAAATTTACATACTAACAATTTGATAATAAAGTAATAAACTTGTAATAACTTTCACCGAAAAAATATTCAAACTAATTCTCTTCCTTTAGAATCTCCTTATACTTTTCTATATTCTCCATTACTGTTTTATCTAATTGTGGTTCTTTTATATCCGTATGTTTTTGCATTTCTTCCCAAATAATTTTGGCAACAATGTAACGAGACATTTCCTTATCATCAGCAGGAATCACATACCAAGGAGCATAGTCCGTAGAAGTATTATTTATCGCCTCTTCATAAAAATGCATATAATCATCCCAACGCTCTCTTTCTGCCAAATCCCCAGTAGAAAATTTCCAATTTTTTTTCTCATCTTCTAACCTGCTCAACAAACGTTTTCTCTGCTCTTCTTTGCTCATGTGCAAAAAGAATTTCAGCACAATAATTCCGTTTTGAGTAATGTGTTTCTCAAAATGTCTAATTTGCTGCATTCTATTGTCCCAAAACTCAGGCGTAATAGCCGAAACAGTATCTATTCCCGGCAAGTTTTCCTTTAGGATATATTCAGGGTGCACCCGTGTGACTAAAACATTTTCATAATGAGATCTGTTAAAAACAGCAAACTTTCCTTTTTCTGGCAAAGCCAAATAGTGTCGCCACAAATAATCATGTTCTAATTCTGTTGTATTAGGAGTTTTAAAACTGTGCACCACAACTCCGCGAGAATTAAATTCATCGAAAACTTCCCGAATTAAGCTGTCTTTCCCAGAAGTGTCCATGCCTTGTAAACATATCAGCACACCATAGCGATTATGAGCATACATTACATCCTGAATCTCGCTTAACTTGGCCTGCACCTTGTCCAGTTTTTCTTCCTTCTTATTATCACTAGCACCAATATCTAAATTGGTAGGCAATTTTGACAATTCTATCTTGTCAACAACTTTAAAATCAATAGGATTTATAGACTTCATAAGAAATATTTTATCTTTACTAACTCAAATATAATGAATAAATAGGATTAATCCTGATGAATTTCAGGAGCTATTTCCGGCTATCCGTTACAATCTTTCTATTTTTAAAGAAAAAATAAAAAGGATTTTTACTATTATCCGGGCTAGGGCATTCGATTTCAAAAATACATTTATGGAAAAATTTACACTTGAATTACAATTTCAAATCGCAGGCATTGGTTCGTCATCAGGACTCATTTATAAAGACAATTCCTTATACATTATATCTGACAACAGCTCCTTTCTTTACCAATATCGAATCCAAGAAAAAGAACTCAACAAAATAAAACTCTTTGATAACGGTCAGGAAAACATCGCAAAAAAGGAAAAATACGACTTTGAATCCATTACCCTAAAAGGAAATAAACTCTATCTTTTCGGGTCCGGTTCCACACCTAATCGAAACAGACGAATTACTTTTCACTTGGAAAATAGAAAAGTTGAAGAAAAAGATTTATCATCCCTTTATGACAAACTAAAACAAACCGCTTACATCTCAGATGATGATTTAAATATCGAAGGCGCTTTATTCCATAACGAAAAATGGCATATGTTTCAAAGAGGAAATGGAGCACAATCTAAAAACGGACTTTTTACTTTGGATAAAAAAGGAAATGACATTCACTTTTTTCCTATCTCATTGCCAAAAATTCAAAACATAGAAGCCACTTTTACAGATGCAATTCTCGTGGAAGATAAAATCTATTTTCTGGCAGCTGTCGAAAATACCACCTTAACGTATGATGACGGAGAAGTATTGGGCAGTTTTATAGGCGCATTGTCCTTAGAAAATTTCGAAGTACTGATTACCCAAAAAATTTCGGATATACATAAATTCGAAGGACTAACATTATACGCCAAAACAGAACAAAAAATAGATTTTTTGCTCTGCGAAGACAAGGATACTGAAGCTCTGGAAACGGATATTTACAAACTTAGTGTTGACCTAAAATAAAACGAAACCCAGAGGTTTATTTCTTGGAATCTTGAAATGATTGTCTGTTTTTCTGTTCTTTTAAAATGCTACTTAAAAAAGGCAGAGTAACTTTTTCGATTTCGTTTTCAGAAATATCCAAGGCTTTAGGATTTGTCGCCAATTGTAACCAAGGCTTAGGGGCACTAAAATTATAAGCACCAAAAACAATTACCGGAGTTCCTTTTACTTTTACATTTTCCTCGTCGGCTAATTCCCATTGATCCGCCCAATCATAAAGATTACGGGCATCTTTTTCTTGAAGTCTTAAACAAGAATGAGAAGCTGGATAACCTGGTAAAGTATATTGATGCCATCCCACACCCAATTTATTTTCAATATTAAAATTCCAACGCAAGTCCCATTCATCATCAAAAGTACTTGTGGTTTGTTCGGCTTTCCAGTTCGTATAAAAAAGTCCTGTAGGGGTCAGATCCTTTTTTCTTCCCATATTAGTTGGTCCAGTATAAACTAATTGTCCTTTTTCATAAGCGGCAAATGTTTGTGTAGGATAGGAGAAAAAAATGATTTTATTAATTTCTTTCAAGGAAGAAACCTCTAGTGGAAAAGGAAGATAAAACTCTATATCACCACTCATATCATCTGGAATAACAACAGAACCCATATTTTTAAAATTGGCTCCATCAGTTCTGTTCACGGCATACGCGATGTGAAGTTGGGTACTGTCAGTGTTATTTTTTGACAGCCATTCTTTCGTGTTCTCAAGTCGATAGCACAATTTTTTAGGCTGATGTCTTTCCTTCACTTTCACAGGTTCTCCAGTAACATCTGTTTTATCTTGTTGTTTACAGGAAACTAACAACATTACAATACTAATATTTAAAAGAAGGACAATTTTTTTCATAGTTTAATTTTTACGTTGCAAAATTCAATCATTTTGCCAATCTAAATGTTACATAATTACGGGGTTTTGTTGTCTAATTATAATATTGGCAAAATAACCTACGCATTTTAATTTTTGAAGCAATGCGCAAATGTTAATAGTATCCATTTTTTACTTTTTATTACCAGTTAAAAAAAGCTAATGGTTTAACTTTGCTAATCACATTACAAAACGTAAACGAACATGACCGACTTAAAAAATAAAAACGCATTAATTACCGGTGCTGGAAAAGGAATTGGTAAAGCAGTAGCTATTGCTTTGGCAAAAGAAGGTGTAAACGTAATTTTACTGGCAAGAACTCAATCTGATTTAGATGAAGTAGCACAAGAAGTGAATGCATTTGGAGTAAAATCATTAACCCTTATTGCTGATGTTGCCGATATTAAATCCGTAAACATAGCAGTAGAAAAAGCCTTAGCCGAATTCAAAACCATTGATATTTTAATCAACAGTGCCGGAATAGCTGCTTTTGGTAAATTTATGGAATTAGAACCTGTAGCCTGGGAACGAATTATTCAGGTAAACTTAATGGGAACTTATTATGTAACACGTGCCGTTTTGTTTAATATGATTGAAAGACAAACTGGAGATATCATCAATATTTCTTCCACAGCCGGATTAAGTGGAAATGCTTTAACCAGTGCCTATAGCGCCTCTAAATTTGCAGTTTTAGGATTGACGGAATCGTTGATGCAAGAAGTCCGCAAACATAATATTCGTGTGACGGCATTAACACCAAGCACCGTTGCTACTGACATGGCCAAAGAATTGAAATTAACTGATGGCAATCCTGATAAAGTCATGCAAGCCGAAGATATGGCCGAATTAATTATCGCGCAACTCAAATTAAACCGAAGAGTTTTCATCAAAAACAGCAGTATTTGGTCTACGAATCCGTAAAACTTTTTAACATATAAGTCATATGATTTTTAACCATTAAGGCATTTAAGCTTAAAATATAAAACCATTAAGAGATTAAGTTTCATTAAGTCTCACGCTTAATTTTCTTAATCTCTTAATGGTTTAAAAATTTCGAGTCACTTATTTAAATATCACTCTTACTCTCTTACTCTCTTAATCTCTTTGTTAGTTAAATTCCTGGTTAGTTCTAAAAACTTAAATGACTTATATGTTTAAAAACTAAACCAAAGCCGAAACAAAATCCATTCGTACACTTCCATCTTCATCAATTTTTGTCAAATTAATTTCGTGTAGTGTATTTACTAATTCCGGATTCCATGGGGTTTTTACTTTCACATAGTTTTCCGTGAAACCGTGTATATACCCTTCTTTATTTTCGCTTTCGAACAAAACAGTTCTATTTGAACCCAATTGACTTTCATAAAAAGCACGACGCTTTTTAACCGACAGTCCACGCATCATTTTGCTTCTTTTCGCCCGAACATTAGCAGGAACAACTCCGCTCATTTCAGCAGCTTCCGTATTATCACGTTCTGAATACGTGAAAACATGCAAATAGGAAATATCCATTTCATTCAGGAAATTATAAGTCTCCAAGAAATGTTCGTCGGTTTCTCCGGGAAATCCAACAATCACATCCACACCAATACAAGCATGAGGCATCACTTCCCTTATTTTATTTACTCTTTCGGTATATACTTCACGCAAATAACGACGTTTCATCAACTTTAGAATATCGTTACTTCCGGATTGCAACGGAATGTGAAAATGCGGTACAAAAGTTCTGCTTTTCGATACAAATTCAATTGTTTCGTTTTTCAATAAATTCGGTTCAATCGACGAAATTCGCAAACGCTCAATTCCTTCCACTTTATCTAATTCCTGAACCAATTCCAAGAAGGTATGTTCGTGTTTTTTATTTCCAAATTCTCCTTTTCCGTAATCTCCAATATTTACTCCAGTCAAAACAATTTCCTTGATATTTTGAGCTGAAATGTCCTTTGCATTTTTCAACACGTTTTCCAACTCATCACTTCTTGAAATTCCTCTTGCCAAAGGAATGGTACAATAGGTACATTTATAGTCGCAACCATCCTGGACTTTTAAGAAAGCACGCGTTCTGTCACCATTAGAATAACTTCCCACATAAAAATCAGCTTCCGAAATCTCGCAAGAATGCACTTCGCCCATGTCATTTTTGGACAAATCATTAATATAATCGGTGATTTTAAATTTTTCAGTTGCACCAAGAACCAAGTCAACTCCATCAACAGCAGCTAATTCCTCCGGTTTCAATTGCGCATAACAACCCACCGCAGCAACAAAAGCCTTATTATTTAGCTTCATTGCTTTTTTTACAATCTGCTTGAATTGCTTATCTGCATTTTCAGTTACTGAACAGGTATTAATTACATACATATCAGCCACTTCCTCAAAATCCACACGATCAAAACCTTCATCCTGAATAGAACGGGCAATAGTCGATGTTTCCGAAAAATTCAGTTTGCAACCAAGCGTATAAAAGGCAACTTTTTTTCTTTCTGTCATATTCTTTTTGTTTGTGCGAGTCCCTTACTTCGTCGGGTCAGGCTATCCGCTGTATCCACGCCAAAAAAAGGGAGCGGGATGTCGCTTCTATCCTTCTCGCAGCTCGGTGCAAATTTACACACAATATTCTTTAAAACGAAATCGATAATTGGCTATATATCAGTATCCTAAATGGAAGTGAAATATTATTTTTTACTCTTCAACAAGTTTTTGACTATGTTTAAATTAGGCATAAACCTAATTCAAAATAAATCTACGAACGACCTCAGCCACACCATGATTATTATTCGAGGCAACAACAAAATCTCCTTTATCTCTCAATTCTGGATCTACATTATCGACCCAAATACCCAATCCTGCATATTCAATCATCGATAAATCATTTCCAGCGTTTCCAACAGCTATAATTTCGCTTTGATGAATGTTTAGTTTTTCTGCTAAAAATTTCACACTTGCTGCCTTATCAATTCCGTTCTGAGCCACTTCCAGAAAAAAAGGTTTTGACATTGAAACACTTAAATGTGGCATTGCTTCTTTTAAATCAATTTCAATTTTTTTGAGATAGCTTGGTTCTTCCAATAAAATACATTTTACTGCAGAAGAAGTCACCGCATTCTTGAAATTAGGGACTTTAATATGCTGTAATCCGGTAATATTTTTTTCAACGTCAATATATTCCGAATCCGTTTCGCTGACAATCTTTCCATCGATATAAGTAATAATATCAGTTTTGCTTTTTAAACTGTAATCGTATAATTCATGAATTTGTTGCTGCGTCAACATTTGTTCAAACAACACTTTATCTTCTTTCAAATCTGTAATTACGGCCCCGTTAAAAGATAACATATACGAATTATTGATATCCAATTCTAATTCTTTGGCAAATGCAGTCATGGCTAATGTTGGTCTACCCGAAGCTAAAACAACATAAACGCCCAATTCCTGAGCCTTAAACAACATTTCTTTATTCTCTTTTGAAATTTTATGGTCATCAGTCAACAAGGTGTCATCCATGTCTAAGACCAACATTTTATATTTCATCTAATTCTTTTTGCAATTATAATTTGAGCTTAAATGCTCATTCTAAATTCTTCAATTACTGGATTTACTTTTGCAAATTCCGTTTCTTGAACGAACAATTCAACCGCTAAATCCGAATTTCCAAAACCGCCTAATCTAGCTGATTGTATGTTATTCTTTACCAATACATCTACACCTATCGCTTCGATTTTTTCTTGCAAAGCCATTGCTAGAATTTCACTTCCCGAAAACACTTTCATTAATCCCATCTTGTTCTTTATTTTTTATTAAAATTATTCCTTCAGCTCCTCTGCTCCGCAAAGTCTCCGACTTTGAGGAAGTGTAGGAAGGTCTCCTGACCTTTTAGACATAATGATTATTTCAGTCTAAGACTGAAATTCACATCCTCAAAATCGGAGACTTTGCGGAGCATATTAATTTTTATCTTCTTCTTCATTTTCCCCTTCTAATTCCTCTAAATCGTCTTCTTCCTCGAAAACTCCTTCCTCTTCCGCAGCTTCTTCCTCTAAATCCTCATCGTCTTCGTCATCTTCGTCTTCATCATCTTCGTCTTCTTCGTCTTCGTCTTCATCAATTTCGAATAAATACGGCTCCAATAGCATTTTATCAGCCAAGATTTCAATTCTTTCCGTGAGCTGCTCCGAGAAAATAATTCGTTGGGTTTTATTAATACTGTTTGAAATACGCATGATTTTAGTTTCGTGACGCAATTTCAAAATTGGATCCGCGTCATCGAGGATAAACATTTTCAATCTGTTTACATTAAAACCTGCCGTTGTAAACATTTCGCTCAATTTATTTGGTGTTCCAATTAACACATCAATTCCGGTAGAAATATAATTTTTGTCATATTCCATATCTCCTTTATCATGTACACCGTACACACGTAAATCTGTATATTTTCCAAATTTTTCAAAAAGCTCTTCCATCTCCAAAACTTTGGCTTTGTCTTCTACAATTACCAAAGCACGAGGCGATTCCTCACCCTCACGAACTAATTGTTGAATCACGTTCAGCACAATTGTTGTGGATTTTCCGCTTCCTTCCGGCGCGATGATAATACAATCTGAACCGCTTTTTAGTGTCGAAAAAGTTTCTTTTTGCATGGCATTAGCCTCAGTTAAACCACTTTCAATTAAGGCTTCTTGTAACTTTTCGTTTATTTTTTTTAGTTTCATTTTTTTAATGCTATATGCTTTAAGCTGTAGGCTCTAAGCAAATGATAAATCACTGATTATTTTTAACTATTGGCATTTGCTTAAAGCTTACAGCCTACTGCTTTTTTTTATTTACTCGCAAACAGCTTCACATCATTTTCGGAAATTTCGTTTCCTCCAAGGATTATTAAGCGCTCCACTACATTTCTTAATTCTCGAATATTCCCCGTCCAATCATATGCCTGCAACAAATCGATAGCTTTCTTAGAGAAATGTTTCAATGCATTGCCTTGCTCCGAAGCAATTTTATCTGCAAAATGGCTAATCAGCATCGGGATATCTTCTCGTCTGTCATTTAGTGCCGGAACTTTTATCAAGATAACTGCTAATCGATGGTACAAATCCTCACGGAAACGACCTTCGGCAATTTCTACTTTTAAATCTTTGTTGGTGGCTGCAACGACACGCACATCTACTTTTATGTCTTTATCCGCTCCTACTCTAGTAATCATACTTTCTTGTAAAGCTCGCAATACTTTGGCTTGCGCCGAAAGGCTCATATCACCAATTTCATCTAAGAAAATAGTTCCTTTATCGGCTGCTTCAAATTTTCCCGCTCGGTCTTTCACTGCCGATGTAAAGGCTCCTTTTACGTGACCAAATAATTCACTTTCGATTAATTCAGATGGAATTGCTGCACAATTCACTTCGATTAAAGGAAAATTAGCTCTTTCGCTTTTTTCGTGCAATTGGTGCGCAACCAATTCTTTTCCGGTTCCGTTTGGTCCAGTTATTAAAACTCGGGCTTCAGTTTGAGCGACTTTTTCAATCATCAGTTTGATGTGATTAATTGCTTCGCTTTCGCCAATCATTTCGTAGTTTTTACTAACTTTTTTCTTTAGAATTTTGTTTTCTACTACGAGTTGTTTTTTGTCTAAAGCATTGCGAACTGTATTCAACAATCGGTTTAAATCAGGTGGTTTTGAAATGTAATCAAACGCACCGAGACGCATCGTATTAATTGCCGTGTCCAGATCACCATGGCCGGAAATCATAACCATAGGGATTTCGGGCTTGATTTTTTTTACGGCTTCCAAAACCTCAACGCCATCCATTTTCGGCATTTTGATATCGCACAAAACCAAATCGTAATCGTTATTTTTTATTTTTTCAAAACCAGCAGCACCGTCTTCGGCTTCTTCTACCTGATAGGTATCATTTTCTTCGGAGAGTATTTTTGTAAGCACTCGTCGAATTGCGGCTTCGTCTTCTATGATTAATATTTTTGGCATGTCTTTATTTTTTTTTAGCCCCGATTGAAGTGGAAATCCTTTTTTGAGGTTTTTACCGAAAAAAAGATTGCAACGGAAAGCGGGAAATAGCTCCTAAAACTAATTAGGGAAATTGTAAATTATTTTAATATTTCAACCATTTGTATAATTCGCCCCAAGTTGGTTTTTTGCCATACATGAGTATTCCTACTCTATATATTTTAGCCGCAAACCAAACTACGGAAAAGAATGTTCCAAATAATAATGTTACTGATATTGCAATTTGCCACAAAGGTACGCCAAACGGAATTCGCATCAGCATAACGATGGGCGACGTGAGCGGAATCATGGAAAATATGATTGCAATTGTGCCGTGTGGGTCATTGATGACGGTGAAAAATCCTATATAAACGCTTAGCATTAATGGCATAATGATTGGCAAAAGGAATTGTTGCGAATCTGTTTGATTGTCAACAGCAGCGCCAATTGCGGCATAAAAAGAACTATAAAGGAAATAGCCACCAATGAAATAAATCACGAATCCAATTAAAATGCTGGCAATAGGCAAATTCCATAATTCCTTAATATACATTTGTGCCGTTCCCGCAAATTCCTGTGTTGCAGAGTTCATTAATTCTGGTGAAATTCTGGCTGTTGGCCCTACATTTACCCCGAAAAATACGGAAGCTGCAAACATTAAAGACAATCCAATAATTGCCCAAATAAGAAATTGCAATAATCCTGCCAATGAAGTTCCTATGATTTTCCCCATCATAAGCTGGAATGGTTTCACGGAAGAAATAATAATTTCGACGATGCGATTTGTTTTTTCCTCTATCACGCTGCGCATCACCATGTTTCCATAAATGATGATGAACATCATAATAAGATATCCAAAGGCTCCGCCAATCCCTATTTTTATTTCGTTAAGTCCTTTTACACTTTCCTCTCCAGAAGCTTTTGCCAAGCTGATATTCACTTTCGATTCGGCATTTTTTATGGCCAAAGTATCGAGATGTGCATTTTCCAGATTCGTTTTGGTCAACTTCTTTGCAATTACATCTTGAACATTTTCGATGAAAGAAATACTCGGACTGTTGTTTGAAATAAACTGTATTTTATTTTCAAAATCCTTTGTATTGTTTTCTTTTGGGATATATAATAATCCTTCGTAGCTTTCATTTGTGATACTGTCTTTAAGAAATTTCAAATCAATCAAAGACAAATCGAGGTATTTATATTCCCCTTTCTTAGTGTTTTGCGAAGTGAATTCTTTGACAAACATACCCGATTCGTCATGAATAGCAATATGCTTCGTATCCGCTTTCATGGAACTCAAATACCCCACAAACGCAGCTATTCCCACGAATAATAACGGACTCAGAAAAGTCATTACAATGAAAGACTTATTACGAACTTTGGCAATAAATTCTCTTTTTATGATTAATGAAATTATGCTCATTTAGATTTTTGATTTTTGATTTTTGATTAACGATTCGTGATTTTAGAAATCTAAAATCGCAGCGCTAAAAATTGTATATTTATTTTTCGCTTACCGTTTGAATGAAAATATCATTTACACTCGGTATTTTTTCTACAAAATGAGTGACTTGTCCGCGTTGTGTCAGGACATTCAACAACTCATTTGGTGTGGCATTCCCTAATTGAATTTCTAGTTTTAATTCGTTGTTAAGCGATTTGAAATTAGCGGGACCAACGGTGAATTTTTGTGTAATATCGTACATCAATCCTTCCACGTTATCCGACAAAACACCCACTTCATAACTATTGGTTTTGAATTGTCTTTTGACATCATTTAGCTTTCCTTCAATCAATTTATTTGACTTATGAATTAAAGCAATATGATCGCACAATTCCTCCACACTTTCCATTCGGTGAGTTGAAAAAATTATCGTAGCTCCATCCTCTCGCAACTTCAAAATTTCATCTTTAATGACATTAGCATTTACGGGATCAAAACCAGAAAAAGGTTCGTCAAAAATTAACAATTTTGGCTTGTGCAACACACAAACGACAAATTGAATTTTTTGAGCCATTCCTTTAGATAATTCTTGAATTTTTTTGTTCCACCAACCCTGAATATCTAATCTTTCAAACCAGTATTCGAGTTGAATTTTTGCTTCCGCTTTTGAAAGTCCCTTCATTTGAGCTAGATACAAACATTGCTCCCCCACTTTCATCGTATTGTACAATCCTCTTTCTTCCGGAAGATATCCAATATATTGAATGTGTTTAGGTTGCAATTTTTCTCCATCAAGGATAATTTCGCCACTGTCAGGTAAGGTAATTTGATTTATGATTCGGATCAGCGATGTTTTTCCGGCTCCATTTGGACCTAGGAGACCGTAAATACTGCCTTTGGGAACAGTTAATGAAACTTCGTTAAGCGCCACGTATTCACCATATTGCTTTACAACTTTATTAACTTCAAGTATATTACTCATGCTTTATTTTTAATTGGTGTAAAAGTAAATAATTAGTGCCGAAATAGTTACTATTGTTACAAAAAAAACCCACCCTTGTAAAATAAGGATGGGAAATGTATTTTTTTGTACAGACGCGATAAATCACATCTAATTAATACAGACGCGATAAATCGCGTCTCTACACTATGAAAACATATCTTTTACTTTCTCGAAAAATGATTTGTCCGATTTTTCCGGATTTGGAATAAAATTCTCATCCGTTAAGGAATCTTCAAAAAACTGTTTTTGTTCTTTGTTTAATGTTTTTGGCGTCCAGACATTCACGTGAACCAATAAATCTCCGTTACCGTATCCGTTGATATTTGGAATTCCTTTTCCTTTCAGTCTAAGAATTTTACCAGATTGAATACCTTCTTCTAGTTTGATTCTCACTTTACCGTTTATAGCTTCGATGTCTTTAGAAATTCCTAGAACAGCTTCAGCAAAACTGATATATAAATCAAAATGTAAATTCTCCCCTTCACGTTTCAAAAACTCATGTTCCAGTTCTTCAATCGCCACAATTAAATCTCCCGGAATACTATTTCCTGGAGCATCGTTTCCTTTGTTAGAAACTTTTAATTGCATCCCGTCTACTACACCGGCAGGGATTTTTATAGAAACGGTTTCATCTTCAAGGATCATTCCTTGAGAATCCGCATTTGTTGGTTTTTTATCTAGAATTTGACCCGACCCGCCACAAGTTGGACAAGTTGAAGCAGACTGCATTCTACCCAAAATTGTATTGGTAACACGCATTACTTGACCTTGACCGTTACAAGTAGAACAGGTTTTGTATGAAACACCTGGCGCTTGAACTTTACGTTTTACTTTTACTTTTTTCTCAACACCATTGGCAATTTCTTCCAGTGTCAATTTTACTTTTATACGTAGGTTACTTCCTTTAGCGCGACGAACTCCGCCACCGCCACCGCCTCCAAAACCACCGAAACCACCTCCAAAGATATCACCAAACTGACTGAATATGTCATCCATATTCATTCCGCCGTGACCACCTCCACCAAAACCGCCTGAGCCATCGAAAGCTTGATGTCCCATTTGGTCATACTTAGCTCTCTTCTGTGGGTCACTTAATATTTCATAAGCTTCGGCTGCTAATTTGAATTTCTCTTCTGCCGATTTGTCTCCAGGATTTTTGTCAGGATGATATTGTAATGCGTTTTTTCGGTATGCCTTTTTAATTTCGGCAGCATCAGCACTTTTTGAAATGCCTAATATTTCGTAAAAATCTTTTTTCATTTTTATTTTTTTTGTTGAGATGCACTGAAGTGCGTCTCTACGCGTCTCTATTACTGCCCTATAACAACTTTAGGAAAACGAATGATTTTGTCACCCAATTTGTACCCTTTTTCAAGAACATCCACAATTTTACCTTTCAACTTAGGTGATGGAGCAGGAATTTGAGTAATTGCCTCAGCAAAATCAGCGTCAAAAGGATCTCCAGCTTTAATTTCAACTTGCTCTAATCCCTTAGCAACTAAAGTGTTTTTCAATTTTTCATGAATAAGCTCAACACCTTTCAATAAATGTTCCTCTTCTGATTTGCTTATTTCTACCATGGCTCTATCAAAATCGTCTAAAACTGGAAGCATAGCAAGTAAAACCTCTTGATTGGCTGTTTTAAATAACTCAATACGCTCTTTTGAAGTTCTTCGCTTGTAATTTTCAAATTCAGCAAACAATCGCAAATACTTATCTTTTTCCTTCGCTAAGTCTTGCGTTAATTGCTCCTCTACACTTAATTCCTCAATAATAAGTTGTTCTCCGTTCGCATTATTTTCTAATGTTACTTCGTCTATTTCTTGATCGATTTCTGTATTTTCAGTAGTCATATTACTTGTATTTTTAAAAATATTCTTAAACTTCATTTTTTATTCTTTTCTTTGGATTGCAAAAGTACTGCCAATTCTTTTAAAATGTCAAATTGTCACCTTTTTATTGAAATCCTCTTCCATTCCTATCTCCTTTTCTTTGAAATAATTAAATGGTAAACCCCAAAAATTTAATATAATTTTAAGAATATCTCGATATAGTTTCTCTAGATTTGTCTAAGTTTTTTTTCTAAAAAATTAAAACCCAAGGTTGCCTTCAAAAAAATTATTAATTCACCTTTGTATTATATTAGAAAAAGCTTCGTTTTATCCAAAACGAAGCTTTTTTTTATGTATTAAAATCAGGTTTACAACAGTGCGGCTTTTAAACTTTCGAAATCAAGTAAAACCTGTTCACCGCTAACTAAATTTTTAAGAGAATACGAATTGGAAGCCATTTCCTGTTCTCCAATAATAACTGCAAAAGGAATCCCACGCTTGTCCGCGTGTTGAAACTGTTTGGCCACCTTTGTATTATCTGGATACAATTCTACTTTAATACCCGAAGATCTCAATTTTTGTATCGCTTGTAAAGCATAAAAAGCTTCCGCATCTCCATAGTTAATAAATAATGCTCTAGACGTTTCCGTTACGGTTTCAGGAAATAAATTCAATTCTTCGATAACCAAATAAATTCGGTCTAATCCGAATGAAATTCCCACACCACTCATATTTTTCAATCCAAAAATTCCTGTCAAATCATCGTATCGACCTCCACCACCAATGGAACCCATTGCAACTGATTTGGGCGGAGCCACTTCAAAAATAGCTCCTGTATAATAATTCAATCCTCTTGCCAGCGTTACATCTAAATCCAACATGGAATTATTCAATCCTAATTTAATTACGTTTTCACAAATAAAACGCAATTCTTCCACTCCTTTCATTCCTTCTTCGGAAGTCGAAAGTAAGTCAGAAAGTTTTTCAATTTTCTCCGAAATGGTTCCCGTGAAATTAAATAAGGGCTGCACTTTTACTATTGCTTCTTCTGAAATTCCTTTCTCAATCATTTCTTTTTTCACACCGTCCTCGCCTATTTTATCGAGTTTATCCAACGCAACTGTGAAATCTATTAATTTTTCTGATGCTCCAATAACCTCAGCAATTCCAGACAATATTTTTCTGTTGTTGATTTTGATGGTTACGCCATTTAAACCCAGAGCGGTAAAAACAGTATCATATAATTGAACCAATTCTACTTCTTGCCACAACGATTTTGATCCTACCACATCGGCATCACATTGAAAAAATTCTCTGAAACGTCCTTTTTGAGGTCTGTCCGCTCGCCAAACGGGTTGTATCTGATAGCGTTTGAATGGGAATTCGATTTCGTTTTGGTGTTGTACTACGTAACGAGCAAACGGAACCGTTAAGTCATAACGCAACGCTTTTTCTGAAATACTTGACGTCAATTTGGTACTGTCTTTATTTTCCAAATGAGTTTCATTGGCTTTCGCCAAATAATCTCCGGAATTTAATATTTTGAAAATCAATCGATCGCCTTCTTCTCCATATTTTCCCATCAAGGTTTCGGAGTTTTCGAATGAAGGAGTTTCTATTGGTTGGAAACCAAATTTCTCGAAATTACTTTTTATAATCTGAATTATATATTGACGTTTTGCCACCTCAGATGGTGAAAAATCTCTTGTTCCTTTTGGAATGCTGGGTTTTGATGCCATTTTTTTTATTTAAGATTTTAGATTCAGGATTCAGGATTTAATCGTTGGCCAAAAAAACAGTTGTCATCCTGAACGCATTCGAAGAACCAAATCATAATTCTATCTGCAAATATCTTACTTTTTAAAATAATTCTTTCTAAAAAAATTCGCATTTTATTTTCCGAAGCCCTAGCCCAGATTAGAGTGGAAATTAAGCGCTAAAAATAATATTATTTTCTTGGCGAAAAGAGCGACCAAAGGAAGCTCCTTTTTGACAATTGAAAATAAATTATTTTCAGTGCTTGATTACTTCACGTATTCTATATTTATATTTGAGTTCAGTGAACTTCGTTTGTAGCGAAAGCTGGAAATAGCTCCCAAAAATAAATTAGGTTTTTAAAAAAGAAAATTTGTAACAAAAATTGTATTTTCGTGTCAAACTACCATGATGTTTAAATTATTCAAAGAAAATATTCGGATTGCCTTAGGATCCATCAAAACACAGTTGTTAAGAACCATTCTTACTGTCTTGATAATCGCTATTGGAATCACCGCATTAGTTGGAATTCTGACGGTTGTTGCCGCTTTAGAAAATACCATTTCAACTGATTTTGCTTCCATGGGAGCAAACACTTTTAATATCAATCAGTACGAAAATACAGCTCGAAGACAAGGTGGTGAGGAACGAAAAATCATAAATCCAATCATTTCCTATCCCGAAGCAGTAGCTTTTAAAAACAAATTCAAGTATCCTTTTACCGAAACTTCACTTTCCTTTACTGCAACATCAACAGCCGAAGTAAAATACGGGGCAGTCAAAACCGATCCCGAAAATAAAATCGTGGGAGTTGATGAATTTTTTTATACCAATTCAGGTTTAGAAACAAGTTCAGGAAGAAATTTTACTGGATTTGACATTCAAAATAATGCTTATGTATGTATTGTAGGTTCTGATTTTGAAAAAAGTTTACTCAAAGACGTCAATCCAATCGACAAAATCATATCGATTAGAGGAGCCCGATTTAGAGTTATTGGCGTATTAAAAGAAAAAGGCGCCACCTTTGGCAACAAACAAGATCTACGAGTTTTAATTCCTATTCAAGTCGCACGTTCTTTATTCACGGCACCGAACATTAATTATACGATGAGCGTGATGGTTTCCAAAAAAGAATTGTTGGACCAAGCCATCGATAACGCAACAAGCACGATGCGCAGGGTTCGTAAATTAAGTCCGGTGAAAGACAATAACTTTGGAGTCGTTCGCAGTGATGACCTAATCAACAAAATTTTGGGAATTACAAAATATCTTGGTCTTGCCTCTTGGCTTATTGGGATAATCACGGTATTGGGATCTTCTATTGCTTTGATGAATATCATGATCGTTTCCGTAACGGAGCGCACGCGAGAAATAGGCGTTCGTAAAGCATTGGGCGCCAAAAAAACCACAATTGCCGTCCAATTTTTCATTGAAACTTTACTAATTGGTCAGTTAGGCGGTTTGGCAGGTATTATTTTTGGAATTTTGATTGGTTTTGGTATTGCAACCGCCATGAATTTTGACTTTATAATTCCATGGGGAGCAATTATGGCAGCCTTTATAACCAGTTTCATAGTCGCTATCGTTTCTGGTTTATATCCTGCTATAAAAGCGGCGGTATTGGACCCGATTGAGGCCTTGAGATACGAGTAAAGCTCCCTAACCCCCGAAGGGGGAATAAAAAAATGGTCAGTATTCAGTTAGCAGATTTGAAACCGAATACTGATTACTGAACACTTCCCTTAATCATCCTATCATTCCCATAAATATCTTTTCGCAATTCGATGTTTTTAAAATTCATTTTTTCAAGTAAGTCGATCATTTCCGCACCTAAATATTGATTGATTTCGAAATATAAGTGTCCGTTTTCTGACAGGTTTTTTTGAGCCATTTCTGCTATTTTTTTATAAAAAATTAAGGCATCATTGTCTTCCACAAAAAGCGCCAAATGCGGTTCATTGTCCAAAACGTTTTTCTTGATTTCCTCTTTTTCTAAATTTCGAACATAAGGAGGATTAGAAACTATAATGTCAAATTGTTGCAGTAAATCTTCGGTTTCAAGAATGTTTTGATTGATAAAAGTAACATTGACGGAATTATTTTCTGCATTTTTATTGGCCGTAGCTAAAGCTTTTTCAGAAACATCAATCGCATAAACTTGTGCATTCGGGATATTTTTTGCCAATGAAATTGCAATACAACCGCTACCGGTTCCGATGTCAAGAATTTTTAAATCTTTAAATTTTTCAATCTTTAAATTTGAACTAATAATCCAATCCACCAATTCCTCGGTTTCTGGTCTTGGAATTAAAACGGCTGGATTGACTTCAAAATCCAACCCATAAAAGCTCGTTTTTCCTAAAAGATACTGAATCGGAATTTCTTGTTTTAATTGTTCCAAAATTAAATTCCAAATACTAATTTCTTCGTCAGAAAAATCTAAATCAGGATGTAAAGCCAAATCAATTCTTTTCAATTGGTGCTTTTCTTCCAGAATCAAATAAAAGAAACTTTCCGCTTCTCCAGCATCATAAATTGGAGTGAGTTCTTCAATGAAATGATTTCTATATTCTTTTATTTTCATTGGTTTTATACTATTATTTGTTCCAAATTGAATATTCAGTTTTTTGATTGGAAATTCGCTACTCAAAATTGAATATTCAACATTTAAAAAATTAAAGTTTGAACAAGGAATGTTGATCAACGAATTTTAAAGTTTTTATAAATCTTTCAACATCCAAACCGGACATGAGGTATGACCTGTGCTTCCCATAGGTGAACAAATGTATTCAAAGCCTACTTTTTTGTAAAGTTTCTGAGCATCATGCATAAAAGGCATCGTTTCCAGATAACATTTTTCGAAACCAAAATCCTTAGCACTTTGCAAACATTTTGCCATCATTTGGCTTCCAATTCCCAACCCACGTGTTTCTGGCAGAAAGTACATTTTCTGCAATTCACAAATCGTTTCGGCTTCGTTTTCTAGCGGCGCCACTCCGGCTGAACCGATAATTCTGCCTTCTTTTTCAACGACGTAATAAACCGATTTTGGTTTGTTGTACTCCTCAAACATCAAATCCAAATATGGATCTTCATAAGCGGTTCCAACTTTTGGAATATTCAATTCGTCAAAAACGGCTCTTATCAATGCTGCAACTGAACTATTGTCTTCTTTTTTAATTTTTCTAATGCTGTAATTTTCCATTTTTTGACACTACTTATTTTACTCGCAAAAATAGAAATTGTTTATTGTAATTTTCGAAAGTTTTAAAACAAATCGGGAAGTTTCAAGGCTAAACTCAAAAATAACTACTTTTGTAAGGTGAAAATACATGAAAAATATATAGCTCGTTGCATTGAATTAGCCAAAAACGGATTGGGAACAACCTATCCCAATCCTATGGTAGGAAGTGTAATTGTTTATGAAAATAAAATCATTGGCGAAGGCTGGCATAAAAAATCAGGAGAACCGCATGCCGAAGTAAATGCCATAAATTCGGTCAAAGACAAATCGTTGTTAAAAAAAGCGACTATTTATGTGAGTTTAGAACCCTGCAGTCATTTTGGAAAAACACCTCCTTGTTGCGATTTGATTGTAAAAAATGAAATCCCAAATGTGGTAATTGGAACTTTTGACCCAAATGAGAAAGTGTCCGGAAATGGCATCAAAAAATTAATTGAAGCCGGAATAAATGTTACAGTTGGCATTCTTGAAGCCGAATGCAATGAGCTGAACAAACGCTATTTTACTTTTCACAACAAGAAAAGACCCTACATTATTTTGAAATGGGCCGAAAGTAAAGATGGCTTCATCGCTCCTTTAGAAAAATTAGAAAAAAAACCAGTTTGGATTACCAACGTTTATTCGAGACAATTGGTCCATAAATGGAGAAGTGAAGAACAAGCCATTCTTGTGGGAACCCAAACCGTTATTGACGATAATCCAAAATTAGATGTAAGAGATTGGACGGGAAAAAATCCTGTTCGGGTGGTTCTGGACCAAAACAACCGCATTTCCAATGACTGTCACATCTTTAACTGTCAGATCAAAACAATCGTATTTTCGAAATTAAAGCCTGCAGTTGAAAAAGAAAATATTATCTTTGAAGTAATTGATTTCGAACAAAATATAGCTGCACAAATAGTCAAAACACTTCACCAGCATCAAATTCAATCCGTAATTATTGAAGGAGGCAGACAAACGTTACAGACTTTTATTGATGCCAACCTTTGGGACGAAGCCCGCATTTTTGTTGGAAATATCCAATTAAAAGAAGGAATTGAAGCACCAATAATTGCTAAAAAATCGTTCGACAAATCTACGATTGGCGACGATGAATTAATACTATCTAGAAACCATGATTAATACTATAATTTTTGATTTTGGAGATATTTTTATCAATTTAGATAAAAAATCCACTATGGACGGTCTAAAAAAACTAGGATTGACAGAGTGGAATGACGATTTAGATCATTTAAATATTCAATTTGAAACAGGGAAAATCTCGCGAGAAAATTTCCTTTTCGGGATTCAAAAACACATTCCAAATGCAAGTATTAAAGAAATTTTAGCTGCTTGGAATGCTATTCTTCTTGACTTTCCACTGTATCGATTGGAATTTATTCAAATGCTATCAAAAAAATACCGATTATTTTTATTGAGTAACACCGATTCCATTCATATCGAAACTTTCGAAAAAAAAGTAGGAGTTTCATTTTACAGTGATTTTTATCAATGTTTTGAAAAAGTATATTTTTCATTTGAAATTGGAATGAGAAAACCAGGTCCTGAAGTTTTCAATCACCTAATAAACAACCATGAATTGTCACCAAAAAGGACCTTATTCATAGATGACAAAAAAGAAAATACCGACGCTGCACATGCATTGGGATTAGAAGTTTGGAATTTAATAGTTGGTAAAGAAGATATCGTTGATTTATTTGACAAAAAAATAATTTAGAAAATAATCCGCTTTTGGAATTTAAAGACACCTACAATACCATTGAATTTTCACCAGAAGAAGTACTATTCAAAGAAAAAAACAGCAAATTTTTTGGTTATGCTTTCCCAATTCAATCGGAAGACCAAGTAAAACCCATTATCGACAGTTTACGAAAGCAGCATCCTAATGCAGGACATTTTTGTTATGCCTATCAAATTGGTACTGATTCGATAACTTACAGAGCTAATGATGATGGAGAACCAAGCAACAGCGCTGGAATGCCTATTTATGGTCAAATTCAGTCCTTTTCTATTACTAATGTATTGATTGTAGTGGTTCGGATTTTTGGAGGCGTAAAACTGGGTGTAGGTGGATTGATTTCAGCTTATAAAACTACAGCACAAATAATTCTTGAGACTTGCGAAATAGTTGAAAAAACAATTGATCTACATTTTTTGATCTCTTTTGATTATAAAAATATGAATAAAGTGATGCGAGTAATTAAGGAAAAGAAGCTGGAAATTGTTACTCAAGAAATGGAAATAAATGAAGTTTCAGGTCTTCCAATTGGTAAAATCGAGATAAAAACACGAAAAAAAAATGCCGAAAAAATCTTCGACATTTTTAATTCAATGTTTGAAATTGATATTAAAAAAAAATAATTTCTCTATAAAAATTACTTTTTTATTATTTTATTCCATTGTTTTTAACAATTCCAAAATATAGTGCGGTGGAGCGGTTGGACGACCTGTTTTTATGGACACAAAAACTAAAATAAATTGGGCAGTTGTTAATAACTCATCTGATTCATTATAAATCGTACAATCAAATTCTATCTTCACAGAGCTCTGACTTTTAAAAACGGTGTGCACAGTAAGTAGCTCATCATATCGCGCCGATTTTTTATAATTTATATTCATGGAAACGATAGGAAGCGCAATACCACTTTCTTCCATACTTTTATAAGAAATCCCTTTGTCTCTAAGCCATTCGACTCTTCCTATCTCAAAATAAGGAATATAATTCCCATGATAAACAACACCCATTTGGTCTGTCTCAGAGTAACGCACCCTAACTTGAATTTGATGATCTTTCATTAATTATTTATTAAAAATTTAAAATATAAAAAGTTCCTTACAACAATAATTTAAAAAATTACCACCTAAATTATTTTTTTTTACAGAAATTTGTTCACATATTTGTTACCCCGAAAAAAAGACAAAACTTACTATTTTTTTGGTAGGACAATAATTACCAATTAAATATAATTAACAGAATATATGAACAAAACTGCTCAATCAGTATGGGAAAACTGTTTGTCTTTTATTAAAGACAACATCCAAGATCAAGCCTATAAAACTTGGTTCGAACCAATCAAGTCAGTTGAACTTACCGATAACGCATTATATATTCAAGTTCCAAGTAAATTTTTCTACGAATGGTTAGAAGAACACTATGTGAAATTGTTAAAAGTGGCACTTACCAAAGAACTTGGAAAAAACGCAAAGTTACTCTATAAAATCAGAATGGAAAACACTTACGGCAACAAACAACCTTTCACGGAACAATTGCCAAGTGCCAACAGAGTACCCATGAAGCCTCAAGAAGTTGATGCTCCATTTAAGAACTTAAATCCTGAATTAAAAAACCCATTTGTAATTCCCGGAATTCGAAATTTGAAAATCGAATCCCAGTTGAACGCAAACTATAGTTTTGATAATTTTTTAGAAGGTGATTCAAATAGATTAGCTCGTTCTGCTGGTATGGCTGTGGCCAATAAACCAGGCGGAACCTCATTCAATCCATTGTTGATTTTTGGTGGTGTAGGTCTTGGAAAAACACATTTAGCGCATGCTATTGGAGTTGAAATAAAAGACAAATATCCTGAAAAAACAGTTTTATACATTTCTGCTGAAATTTTCACTCAACAATATATTGATTCCGTAAAGAAAAATAATAGAAATGATTTCATTCATTTCTACCAGTTGATTGATGTATTAATCATTGACGATGTTCAATTCCTATCAGGAAAATCAGGGACTCAAGATGTATTTTTCCATATATTCAACTATTTGCATCAAAACGGAAAACAGGTAATTTTGACATCAGACAAGGCACCAGTTGACATGCAAGACATCGAACAACGGTTATTGTCTCGTTTCAAATGGGGATTGTCCGCTGAATTGCACCAACCTGATTATGAAACCAGAATTTCAATCTTGAAAAATATATTGTACAGAGATGGTGTAGAAATCCCTGAAGAAATTATCGAATATGTGGCTCGTAATATTAAATCTAATGTTCGAGAACTCGAAGGAGCTATCATTTCATTGATTGCCCAATCGTCATTTAATAAAAAAGAAGTTACCCTAGAACTTGCGAAAAGTGTCGTAGAAAAATTTGTTAAAAATGTAAAACGAGAAATTTCTATTGATTACATTCAAAAAATTGTGTCTGATTATTTTCAATTGGATTTAGAAACATTGCAATCAAAAACCAGAAAAAGACATGTAGTTCAAGCAAGACAATTAGCTATGTTTTTTGCTAAAAAATTCACCAAAGCGTCTTTAGCGAATATTGGTTCTCAAATAGGCGATCGCGATCACGCTACGGTATTACATGCTTGTAAAACTGTTGACAATTTAGTTGCTACTGACAAACAGTTTAAAAAGTTTGTTGATGACATTAATACCAAATTAACGTTATAAAAGCATCATGCCCATAAAATTTTAATGGTCTGTTTAGGAAATATTTGTCGGTCACCTTTGGCCGAAGGAATATTAGCTTCAAAACTTCCAAAAAACAAATTCACTGTAGATTCGGCAGGAACAGGTTCGTGGCACATTGGTCATGCGCCTGACGAACGTTCCATCGCTGTTGCAAAAAAAAACAGGGTATCTATTTCCCATCAGAAAGGCAGACAATTTAGCAAATCTGATTTCGATTCTTTTGACTATATTTATGTGATGGACCATACTAATTACCAAGATGTACTAGAACTTGCAGAAAATAAAGAACAAAAAGACAAAGTCAAGCTTATATTGAATGAGCTATTTCCAAACGAAAATGTAGATGTTCCGGATCCATACTTTGGTTTGCCAAATGGATTTCAAATAATATACAATATGCTTGATGAAGCTTGCGATGTCATTGCCAAAAAACTAATAGTCAAACACCAATAAACTTTGATTTATTTTTTAAAAAAACTAATGTCACAATCTGATTATTAGCGCATTTTCATAGAAAAATTAATCTCACATTATTCGTTTTAGAAATATAATAACTTACTTATGAAACCAACTGCACTTTTAGGAAAACTTTATTTAATCCCTACGACCATGGGCGATTGCGATCCAATGGATGTTTTACCTCAAACCGTAAAAAGAAGTATTGATTTTATAGATTATTATATTGTTGAAAACGAAAAGACGGCACGTAAATCGATTAAAGCTGTAAGTCCCGAAAAAAAACAATCTGAACTTATTCTTTTTGTTTTAAACAAACATACCGAAACCAAGGAACATTTAGACTTTATAAAGCCTTTGCTGGAAGGAAAAAATGTTGGATTAATGAGCGAAGCTGGATGTCCTGGAGTAGCTGATCCGGGTGCAGTAATTGTGAAATTGGCTCATGAAAAAGGAATTAAGGTCATTCCTCTGGTAGGACCTTCTTCGATACTTTTAGCGATGATGGCTTCTGGTATGAATGGTCAAAGTTTTACGTTCAATGGGTATTTGCCAATTGAAAAAGGAGAAAAGAAAACCGCTCTTAAAAATTTAGAGAAGCTTTCTCAAGACAAGAACCAATCCCAAATTTTTATTGAGACTCCGTATCGAAACAATAAAATGTTGGAAGATATTTTACAAGCTATAAACCCTGCAACTCATCTTTGTATTGCAACAGATATTACTTTACCTACAGAATACATCAAAACGATGAGAGCTTCTGATTGGAAAAAAGTTACGGTTGATTTACACAATCGTCCTACTATTTTTATAATTCATAAAATGTAAAATTCTCGATTTCCTTACTTAAAAGACATAAACTAAAATTCTTTACTAAAGGAATTATTAGTTTTCTAAAAATATTTGATTCAAAAACAAAAACTACAGATGTTTTGTGAATTAAAGAGTTGCTTTTTTTGGTGCTTTTTATTCTTTTTAAAAGCACAAAATGCTCCCTTAAGAACTATATTATAAGGATTATTTTTTTCCTTTTTACATAAAAAACCACCTCTTTTATTTTAAATAAAGATGGATTTTCTGATTAATAAATAGCAGAAAATATCCGATTATATTAACAATAATTATAGAAAATATTAACCGTAAAACTCTAAAAAAAGTGTTAATTTTACTTGTGCCAATCATTTTTTTGATATCAAAATTCAAAAAAATAAATAATTAAAACTCTGAATTATAGTGACTTAAAATAATTAGTAAAAACCAGAAGGGGAAGAAAACATAAGCCTTACTACAAATTAATTAATCATTAAAATTCGTCAGAAATAAATCATTTAAATCTAAAAATCATGAAATCAATTATTGTTATTTTGTTTTTATTAAGTCTGGTTCCTCATTCCTATTCTCAGGTTACAAAAGATACTGTTAATGGGAATATGAGAATGGAAGAATTACCCGCAGTTGTCATCAAAAAAGCGGGAAAGGATTTTTCAGTATATTTACCTGACCGAAACGCTGATTTAAAAGTAAGAAATATAGAAGATAAATTTATTGCCTATGATGTTGGAAAAGATTATGAAGGATATGAGGAGTACTTGGTGATTATGGAAACCAAAGACGGCTCTTTGAATGCGACCTATAATGAAAATGGAAAATTAACACGAGTTATTGAAAATTATAAAGATGTAAAACTTCCAAGTAGTGTGATTTATTCAATATACAAAGCGTATCCGGGCTGGCAAATTGTAAATGACAAATATTTATATTCTCAAAAAGAAGGCGATGTTCTTAAAAAAGAATATACTATTCGAATTAAAAAAGATAAAGAAATTCGAAAATTAATTGTTAATGCCGATGGAGTTATTACCAAAGATAAATAATAAAATTAATTTTAATTACAAGCTGCCTTCGGGTAGCTTTTTTTTTATGGAATCTTAAAAAGCCTTTTTTTCTCCACAGGAATAAATGAACTTCAATTTTTGCAAAAACGAATCAAGATAATTATAAAACGAGTACATTTATAAACAATAATAAATGTGATTTTCATGAGTAAACTTCCAAATATTGGGACTAGCATCTTTACGGTAATGTCAAAAATGGCAAGCGAATTCAACGCCATAAATCTTTCACAAGGTTTTCCAAACTTTCCAGTCGATGAAAGATTAACGGATATTGTGGCTCAACTTGCCAAAGAAAATGTACACCAATACCTGCCGATGTCAGGCTATCCGCCGTTATTGTTGAAAATCGCTCTACTGATCAAGAATTCATACGGAAGAGCAGTTCAACCTGACACTGAAATCCTAGTTACCGCTGGCGCTACTCAAGCAATTTTTACAACAATCACAGCCTTGGTAGAAACAAATGATGAAGTAATCATTTTGGACCCAAGTTATGATTGCTACGAAGCTCCTGTATTACTTTGCAATGCGAATCCGGTTCGTGTATCTTTAAACGATGACTATACGCCAAACTGGAATTCAATCGAGAGCGCTTGCAGTACTAATACCAAAATGATTATTATAAATAATCCTCATAATCCGACAGGGAAGATTTTAACTCAAGCAGATTTTGAAATTTTAGAATCACTCTTAGAAAAGTATCCAAATATCATTATTCTTTCAGACGAAGTCTATGAATACATCACTTTTGAAGAAAAACATATTTCTGCAAATACGCGGGAAAAATTGCTCAATCGATGTGTGATGATTTCCTCATTTGGAAAATCCTTTCATGTTACGGGGTGGAAAGTAGGTTATTTAATAGCTCCCGAATATTTGATGAAAGAAATCAAAAAAGTACATCAATTTTTGGTTTTTAGTGTAAATAGCATTTGTCAAGTTGCCATCAGCGAGTATCTAGATTTAGTTTCCGTCAATGAAATAGGAAACTTCTATCAGGAAAAACGGAACTACTTTAGACAATTATTAAAAGAGAGTCAATTTGAACTCATGCCTTGCGAAGGAACCTATTTTCAAGTTGCATCCTATGCCTCTATTTCTGATAAAAATGACGTTGATTTTTGCAAATGGTTGATAACTGAACATGGAGTTGCAGCTATACCTATTTCTACTTTTTATGCAAATGGTAAAGATCTTAAACTAATTCGGTTTTGCTTCGCCAAAGACAATGATACGCTAGAGGCAGCCGCGAAACGATTGTGCGCAATCAAATAGCCTGATATTTACTATTTTTTTATATGCATGCATACTATTTAATTTTATTATATTTACGAATCAAATTATAAAACACTATGAATTATACAGATAAAATGTTACGCGATGACGCCTTAAAAGGAAAAGTGATAGTTGTAACCGGCGGTGGTAGCGGTTTAGGTAAAGCAATGACTAAATATTTCATGGAATTAGGCGCACAAGTTGCCATCACTTCAAGAGATTTAGAGAAATTAAAGAATACTGCTTCAGAACTGGAAACCGAAACTGGCGGAACTTGTTTGCCCCTACAATGTGATGTGCGTCATTACGAAGAAGTGGAAAACATGCTGCAAGAAGTATTAAAAGCTTTTGGAAAAGTAGATGTGTTACTTAACAATGCTGCAGGAAATTTTATTTCACCAACGGAGCGATTGTCTGCTAATGCGTTTGATACTGTAATTGACATTGTCTTAAAAGGGTCTAAAAACTGTACTCTTGCATTTGGAAAACATTGGATTGATACCAAGCAAAAATCTTCTACCATTTTAAATATTGTAACTACTTATGCTTGGACAGGATCCGCTTATGTAGTACCCAGTGCAACTGCAAAAGCAGGAGTTCTGGCTATGACGCGAAGTCTTGCCGTAGAATGGGCAAAATACGGAATTCGTTCTAATGCAATAGCTCCTGGACCTTTTCCTACCAAAGGCGCTTGGGATAGATTATTGCCTGGCGATTTAGCCGAAAAATTTGATATGGCAAAAAAAGTGCCTTTGAAACGTGTGGGAGATCATCAAGAATTAGCCAATTTAGCCGCTTATTTAGTTTCTGATTTCTCTGCTTATGTAAATGGCGAAGTCATTGTTATCGATGGTGGCGAATGGTTGAAAGGAGCAGGACAATTCAACATCCTCGAAGCAATTCCTGAGGAACTTTGGGATCAGTTAGAAATGATGATTAAAGCAAAAAAGAATAAATAGAAAATCGAATATTATAAATGTAAAAAGGAGAGCCGTTTTTTGGCTCTCCTTTTTTTAAATATTTATTTAAATTTCACAGAATAATTGAAATAACAAGAATAACACGAAAGAAAGACACCTAAAATCGAGATTTACTAATAACGCAATAAGTATATTAAATTAGCAAATATTTCTCCCAAAACAAAATTCACTCCCAATTAAATTCCTATTTTTGCAGGACAAAAACATAACAAAACATTTATGCTCATTATAGGAATTGCAGGCGGAACAGGAAGTGGGAAAACAACAGTAGTTCATCAGATTATGAATGAATTACCAGAAACGGAAGTAGGTATTATTTCGCAAGATTCTTACTATAAAGAAAATCATGGGTTGTCATTTGATGAAAGAGCGCTAATAAATTTTGATCATCCACGCGCCATTGATTTCGAATTATTGGTTGCACATCTTAAGGAATTGAAAGCCGAAAGAAATATTCACCAACCTGTTTATTCTTTTGTAACGCACAATAGAACAGACGACACCATTTTCACGCATCCAAGAAAAGTAATGATTGTGGAAGGGATTTTAATTTTGGCAAATGCTGAATTGAGAGAACTTTTTGACATTAAAGTTTATGTTCATGCCGATTCTGATGAGCGTTTAATTCGCCGTTTAAAACGTGATATTGCGGAACGTGGTCGCGATATGAATGAAGTTTTAAATCGGTACCAATCAACACTAAAACCAATGCATGAGCAATTTATTGAGCCTACAAAAGCATTTGCCGATATCATCATACCAAACGACAAATATAATACCGTTGCCATAGACGTAGTTCGTGCCGTAATAAATCAAAAAATTCTATAATTTATTGTAATTTTATTGCAAAATTAGAAAACATAATACCATGATGTCATTCCGATGAAAAGAGGAATTAGGATCTATTTCCTGTCTCGTCGTAAAGACATTATTATTATTTTTTTTCCTAGCAAAGACGAGTCAATATAAGATTTTCAATTCAAAAGGAGTTCACAGAACTCCGATGAAAATAAAAGTTAAGTGCAGTAATCAGGGCTAAAAAATATTATAAATGACAAATCCGTATAAAGGCAAACCTTGGTTTAAATTTTTGAGTAACAAGTATGTTTGGGTCTTGTTATTTTTTTCTACTTGGATGATTTTCCTTGATAACTATTCGTATTTCGATCACCGTTTTTTGGATAAACAAATTGATGAACTTCAAGACAATAAAGAATATTATCAAGAAGAAATAAAAAAAGACCAAGAGAATATTAAACAATTAAAAAATTCTGAACAAATAGAAAAATATGCCCGAGAAAAATACTATATGAAAAAAGATAGTGAAGATATTTATATCATCGAATTCGAAGGTGACACGATTGAAAAAAATAAATAATAAAATTATTAAAATCAACTACCAAAATGGCTAATTCCCTTTTCGATGATTTCAATCCCCTTTCTTCCAAACAATGGAAACAGAAAATCCAATTTGAACTCAATGGAGCCGATTATAATGAAACTCTAATTTGGAATTCCCCAGAAGACATAAAGGTAAAACCATTTTATCACAAAGATGAATTCACGAAAGTTTATCCAGTTGTAACGAAAGCAACCGAATTTAAAATATGTCAGAACATTTTTGTTTATGATGTAGAAAAATCCGTAGAAAGAGCCTTAGATTCTATAAATCGTGGTGCAGAAAGTCTGCGTTTTACCATAGAAAAGGATACTATTGATGTCGAAAAATTATTAGCGAAACTACCCTTGGAAGAAGTAACAGTTTACTTTAATTTGGCCTTTATTTCAATCGATTTCGTGAAAAAAATTGAAACAATTGCAAAGGAAAAGAACGCGACAATTTTCATCAACCTAGACCCAATCGGGCAATTGGCCAAAGACGGAAACTGGTTCGTTACTAAAGAAAAGAATAATTTTGAAACGCTCAATTTACTTTCGAAAGAAGCAACATCAACTTCTTTACTAAGTATTAATTCAGCATTATATCAAAATGCAGGAGCTAACATGGTACAGCAAATCGCTTATAGTTTAGCGCATGCCAATGAATATTTCAACAAGATTACAACCATAAATCAGCCTATTGTTTTCGAAGTTGCTGTAGGAACAAATTACTTTTTCGAAATTGCAAAACTGCGAGCTTTACGTTTGCTTTTTAATCTAATTGCAAAAGAATACGACCACAATCTTGATTGTAACATTATAGTTTCGCCGACAAAACGCAACAAAACATTGTACGATTATAATGTGAATATGTTGCGAACTACAACGGAATGCATGTCGGCAATTCTTGGCGGGGCTGATGCTATTGCTAATTTACCTTATGATGCATTGTATCATAAAGACAATGAATTTGGTGATAGAATAGCGAGAAATCAGTTGTTGGTTCTCAAGCATGAAAGTTACTTTGCCAAAGTCAATAATCCGGCCGATGGAAGTTACTACATAGAAAATATTACCAATCAATTAGCCGAAAAATCTTTAGCTTTATTCAAAGACATCGAGGCTAACGGCGGTTTCTTAAAACAACTCAACGACGGAATCATTAAAAGAAAAATCCAAGAAAGCGCAGACAAAGAACAAGAATTATTTGATACAGGAAAAGAAATTTTATTGGGAACCAATAAATATCCCAACAAAGACGATAGAATGAAACACGATTTAGAATTATTTCCTTTTGTAAAACAAAATCCTAGAAAAACATTGATTACACCAATAATCGAAAAACGTTTAGCCGAAAAATTGGAACAGGAAAGGTTAAAAGGAGAAGAAAACTAGATCTCTTTTTTGGTTTATTTGAATATAAATAATAATAATTATGGAAGCGATTAGACAAATTGTTACAGTTATAAATCACAAAATAACCATCACCTTGCCCGCTGATTTTTCAGCTGAGGAAGTGGAAGTAATTATTTTGCCTAAATCAAATGGGTATGAAATTCCGCAATGGCAAATTGATGAAGTAAGAGAAAGAACCCAAAGATATTTGGACGATCCTTCCTCGGCCCAAGATATTGATGATTTTTTAAAAGAAATCGACAGTGAATTATCAGATGATAATTTTAGCGGAAGCTAGATTAGACTTTAAAAAAAGTTTTGAGGGATATAAAGACATTCATCCTAAACTTGGAGAACGATTTAAAAATTCGTTTAAAGAAAGTTTCAAAATAATTAAGTCAAATCCATTATTATTTTAAATTAGATAATAATAGAGTTATCCTATTAGAAAAATTTCCTTATTTAATACATTTTAGTGTAGATGATAAATTAATTCAGATTAAGGCTGTTTTTCATACTTCAAGAAACAGCGAAATAAATAAAATTGTTTAATTAGATTTATACAAAATAACATTGAGAAAAAGCATTCAACATATAGAATTAGAAAAGTCTGAAGGTAGAAGTCCTAAGTTAGAAGAAAAAAGCTTTTTAACCGCTGAAAATATCGAACTTAAACAAACGTACTCAGACGAGGATATCAAAGATATTAAACATCTTGATTTCGGTGCTGGCTTTGCGCCAAATTTACGCGGACCTTACGCAACGATGTATGTGCGCAGACCATGGACAGTGAGACAGTACGCTGGATTTTCAACAGCTGAAGAAAGCAATGCTTTTTACAGACGAAATCTTGCAGCAGGACAAAAAGGATTATCAATCGCTTTTGACTTACCTACGCATCGCGGATATGATTCAGATCACGAACGTGTAGTGGGCGATGTGGGGAAAGCGGGAGTCGCAATTGACTCGGTTGAGGATATGAAAGTATTATTCGACCAAATCCCTTTAGATGAAATGTCCGTTTCTATGACTATGAACGGAGCGGTTTTACCAATCATGGCTTTTTATATTGTCGCTGCCGAAGAACAAGGCGTAAAACCAGAACAACTTTCCGGAACGATACAAAATGATATTTTGAAAGAGTTTATGGTGCGTAACACCTATATCTATCCTCCAACACCTTCGATGAAAATCATTGCTGATATTTTTGAATTTACCAGCAAAAAAATGCCGAAATTCAATTCCATTTCAATATCGGGTTACCACATGCAGGAAGCGGGAGCTACCGCTGATATTGAGCTGGCATACACACTTGCCGATGGATTGGAATACATTAGAACTGGACTTGCCACAGGAATGAAAATCGACGAGTTTGCTCCTCGCCTATCGTTTTTCTGGGCGATTGGTATGAACCATTTTATGGAAATTGCCAAAATGCGTGCGGGAAGAATGATTTGGGCAAAACTGGTAAAACAATTTAATCCAAAAGATGACAAATCATTAGCATTGCGAACACACTGTCAAACTTCTGGTTGGAGTTTAACGGAGCAAGATCCTTTTAACAATGTGGCTCGAACCTGTATTGAAGCTTCGGCGGCAGCTTTTGGAGGGACACAATCGTTGCATACCAATGCACTGGATGAAGCTATTGCCTTACCAACTGATTTTTCTGCCAGAATTGCCAGAAATACCCAGATATTTTTGCAGGAAGAAACTAAGATTACCAAAACAGTTGATCCTTGGGCCGGAAGCTATTATGTGGAAAGTCTGACAAATGAAATTGCCGAAAACGCATGGGAACTCATCCAAGAAGTAGAGGAATTGGGAGGAATGACCAAAGCCATTGAAACAGGAATTCCAAAAATTCGTATCGAAGAAGCTGCAGCAAGAAAACAAGCAAGAATAGACAGCAGTCAAGATATTATCGTAGGTATCAATAAATACCGATTAGAGAAAGAGGATCCCTTGCAAATTCTTGATGTTGACAACCAAATGGTACGAAAGCAACAACTGGAACAATTAGATCGAATTAAAACAACGCGGGACACCGAAAAAGTACAAAATTCACTTAAAAAATTAACTCTTTGTGCTCAAACTGGTGAAGGAAATTTACTGGAATTAGCTGTTGATGCCGCAAGAAACCGAACTACATTAGGCGAAATTAGTGATGCCTTAGAAACCGTTTTTGGAAGATACAAAGCACAAATAAAATCCTTTAGTGGCGTGTATAGCAAAGAAATAAAAGACGACAAAAGCTTTGAAAAAGCGAAACAAATGGCAGATGAATTTGCTAAAAAAGAAGGCCGTCGACCAAGAATTATGATTGCCAAAATGGGACAGGATGGACACGATCGTGGAGCGAAAGTTGTCGCTACTGGTTATGCCGATGTAGGTTTTGATGTTGACATTGGCCCACTTTTTCAAACTCCGGCTGAAGCGGCTAAACAAGCCATAGAAAACGACGTACATATTCTAGGTGTTTCCTCTCTTGCTGCAGGACATAAAACGCTGGTTCCGCAAGTAATTGAGGAACTCAAAAAGTACGGTCGTGAAGATATTATGGTGGTTGTTGGCGGTGTAATCCCTGCACAGGATTACCAGTTTTTATTTGACTCAGGTGCAGTTGCAGTTTTTGGACCTGGAACAAAAATTAGTGAGGCGGCGATAAAAATATTAGAAATTTTAATAGGAGGAATGGAATAATTATTTTAAGCCATTTTCATAAGGAGATAAATAATAGTTACAAAACATCAATTTTATAATTGGTGTTTTTTTTATTTCTTACACACAAGACGTTCATTTTTCCTATTAAAAAAAACATCAAAAAAGTTTTTATATTAACATAATTTATAGTAAATATTAACAGAAACTACTTAATAAAAAAACTAAATTTACTTAATAAAAATATGTTTGATTCTTACAAATATTTGTCAAAATATTGATTTACAATTTATTACATTTTAAAGTAAATAAAATATCAACTATTTTAATTTCATAAAAAAAAATACATTATTAATTTAAAACTGAATATTATGAAAACATCTATTACTATTATTTTAGCTTTTTTGGCAGTAACATCCTCTTTGTATTCTCAAGTAGAAACTGGCAAAATTAAAATCGAAGAATTACCCGAAGTTGTTATTAAAAGAGCAGGAAAAGATTTTTCTGTTTTTTTACCAAGTAATAGCCCGGATCAAAGGGTAAAGTCTGTCGAGGAAAAATTTATCGCTTATGACCTTGGTAAAGATGCCGAAGGAGCTGAAGAATATCTTGTGATTATGAAGGCAAAAAATGGTTCATTGGCTGCAACTTATGATGATAAAGGTAAATTGATTCGTGTTGTAGAAGAATTCAAAAATGTAAGACTTCCCAATCAGGTGATTTACTCAGTTTATAGAACGTATCCTGGATGGACTATTGTTAATGATAAATTTCTCTACACACAAGAGAAAGGAGATGTTACCAAAAAACAGTATAATATAAAAATCAAAAAAGACAAGGACGTAGTTAAATTGGTAGTTAAACCAAATGGGGAAATAGTTAAAACAAGTAAACCAATGTTAATAAAATAAAAAGACAGAACGAAAAACCTGTCGTGAACACTTAAAATTGAGTAGTATATTAAACCCAAATTGCACGGATTTGCAAAAATTAATTAGTGCAAATTCGTGAAATTTGGGTTTTTATTTTTAAAATCAACTTAAAAATCAGTGTAAATCTGCTTAATAAGTACTACTTGTGTTATCAGTGTACTATTTTAAACTTGCTTCCAAACAACGGTACGTCAAGAGACACAATTTGTAATAATTTATATACTTTTTATAGTTGCATTACTGTCTGCTACGATAAATGAAGTGTCGTAGCCACCAAAGGCTTTCATATAACTTCGTATTGAAGTTCCATAAGCATCTCGAAAGGATCTTTTACCTTTATTTTTAAAAAATCTTCTTACTGTTCCAGGTCCTCCAAGGTGCGCTGCAGCCAGAATTCCTGATTCCGTGATATAAATTCCATTAAGAATAGTACCTTCATATTTCTCGATTTCTTTTTTCAATTCCCATTTATTTTGAGCTAAAAGTGCTATAAATGCTTTTTCTTGCATTTCGGGACTGTTCAAAAAAGCGGAACTACTATGTATTCCAACAGATTTTAATGTTTCTATACCAAATTGATATTTACCTAAGTATCCCAGAGAATTAACTTTTTTATATTTACTTTCCGATTCTCTGTAGCCGATTGCTTCTTTAAAACCAATAAAGAAATTGCCGGTAAAAGGGATATTCAATTTGGTGTAATCATTTTGTTGTTCAGAGGGAAATAAGTAGGGTGATCCGTCTGTTTCGTGAACTAAAAACCATGGGGTAGTTTCTAAATTAAAAGGTTTAAACCCTGAGCTTAAAAAAGCTATAATAATCGTCAAACCTGAGTAAAAATACCATTTCTTTATCATAAATTGTTTTTCTTCAAAACGCTGTCCCGTTAAGAAATTTCTGCGGGCAAAGATACAACAATTTAATTTATACTGATTTTCAGCCTGTTAAATAATTCTAAAAATAGATTAAGTGCCATTTAATTCCGTTTAAGTGCGTGATTTCTATCGTTGGCGCTGGAATTTTTACTGTATTTAAAACAGAAAAAACCGTCTTTAAAAAATGGGATTTTGTATTTATTTTAGTCAAATCGGCGTCCAAACTGAGATAAAACTGTCTGAATCTCTGTGGATTATACGTTACATTTTGGGCGTAATTTTCCTTATTTCCTGTAACCATTCCTTCTGCTCCATAACCCACAGCCAGATTTAACCATTTTGGGATTTTTGAGCCCTTTGAAAAGGAATGTAAATTGACAGAAAGCCAATAGGTTTGACCATTATAATCTTTTAGAATTTGTTCTGTAAATGAACTTCCTAACACTTCCGGTCTATAACTGGGGTATTGTGTCGTATGAAATGAAAATTTAGGGGTTATCCGTTGTTCTTTCCACAATAATTCTTGAGAAACATACAAAGCGGTACCGGAAGCATTAGCAATTATATCACCTGTAGAAGCGCCCCATTCCGCTGAAAACCCGTCAAAAACCTCAACAGCAGTAAGGAAAACAAATCCTAAACCGGCTCCGTAAACCAGCTGCTTTTTTTTACTGGCTCCGCTCCAATTCAACAATTCTGCACCAGCTCGCCCCAAATGATAGGCCGAAAATAAATGTCCTGCTTTATCCATTTGAAGCCATTCGGAATTATCATTTATAAAATGAAAATTAGATTTTGGATAATCGGCATACCAAAGTTGGTTTAAGCCTACCAAAGCTCCTGAAGCCAATACGGCTTCAGAAATGATTACCGTATTTTGCCTTTTACTATTTAAAGAATCCGATGGTTTCAGGAAACTCTCCATTTTATTTTGACCAAAAACAGGTTGGAGGCCAATCAAAAATAAAAGAAGAAAACAATAGTTTTTTTTATATTTCAAAACTATCTCTTTACACCTTGACTGTTTATCCAATCCGAATATTTTTTGGCATTCACGTTATGTTCTTCTAAAGTGGTCGCAAATTCATGATATCCAAAACGCTCCACGCTTGCACAGAAATAGATGTAATTGTTTTTTTCTGGATTTAAAACTGCTTCTAATGCCGTAATATCGGGCATTGCGATTGGTCCTGGAGGCAGACCAACATTCATATACGTGTTATAAGGTGAGGCAATTTTTAGATCATTATAAAATACTCTTTTGATTACTTGGTCAAAATCGTTAAACTTCAATTTTAAAGCATATATAACAGTGGGATCCGCTTGAAGAGGCATTTGCAATCTTATACGATTTAAATAAGCGCCCGCAATTCTTGGTCTTTCATCTTTTTTTACGGACTCTTTATGAACAATCGATGCCAAAATTGTAGCTTGGATTGGAGTCAATCCTTGTTTTGCTGCTTTTGCTACACGCTCTTTATTCCAAAAATTTCTATATTCCTTAATCATTTTATCTCGGAATTTTTCAGCCGAAGTATTCCAATACGTTTCATATGTATTTGGAATAAACAATGCCAACACATTTTCGTTAGTGAAACCGTTTTCTTTTAAAAATATAGAATCTTTAAAAGATTTCAATAAGGACAAACTGTCTGATTCAATTTGAGAACCTACTCTTCCCGCTAAATTCTCCAGTCTTTCTTGGTTATTGAATGCTAAATTCACAGGAACATTTGTTCTTAAAGCCTTTACCAGATTGTAACTGCTCATTCCTTTTGTGAATAAAAATCGTCCTGGATTTACATTGTCTGGATAACTTCTTTTATCGGCAACCATTTCAAAACGATCTATGTTTTGAACATAAGGGGCAATTATTTTTTTGACATTATCATAGGTCGAACCCGTTGGGACATACACATAGACTTCTTTCTCTGAAAATTTTGTATTATCAGAAAAAATTTGACGTACTAAAACAAATCCGTAAACGATTAATCCTGTTATTAAAACAACAGATACGATTGTTATAATTTTTTTTATATTCAAAATAATTATTGTTTAAAATTGCTGCGTCAGTTCGCTGTCGCTCGCGTGATTATTAATTAATTGAAAAATAGCTTCGTCTTTATAATTGCCGTTTACTAAATTCCAATCTTTTTTTATTCCTATACTTTGAAAGCCAAATTTAGTAAAAAGAGCTATACTAGCCACATTTTCTGTACCAATATTTGCATATAATTGATGCAAATTAAGATGGCGAAAAGCATACTGAATTAACAACGCTAAGGCTTCAGAACCAATATTTTGCTTGCGGTTTTCATGCCCTTGTAACATTATACCAACTCCTGCTCTATTATTTTTTGGATCAAAATCAAACAAATCAATTAATCCCAATGCCGGAAAATCCTGATCTTGACAAATAGCCAATCGCAATTGCTTGGCTTCATAAATATCCTGGTGCGCATTTTCTAAATATTGTTTCACTAAAAACCGACTATAAGGTGTATTAGTGTTACTTACTTCCCAAATACTTTGATCATTTTCGACGGCATAAATAAACTCTAAGTCATTTGGTTCTAATGCACGAATATAGATATTCTCTCCTTTTAATGTTATCATTTTAAATTTAGGATTTAGGAATTCAGAATTAGGAATTAACGCTTCGACTATACTTCGACTTCTCTCACTGTAGACTTCCTAAGGTGACGTAAGGATTTTGTTTAAATTTCAATAGTTCCTTTGAATACAAATTCGGCTGGTCCTTTTAGGAAAACATTCGTGAACATACCGTCTTTTTTATCAAAAGAAACAGTCAGTTTTCCGCCTTCCACATGCAAAATAATTGAACTGGCATTCGTTTTTCCTAATTCATTCATGGCTATAGCTACTGCTGTTGCGCCAGTTCCGCAAGAAAGTGTTTCATCCTCTACTCCTCTTTCGTAGGTTCTTAAAGAAAAAGTTGCTTCATCGATTTGCTTTACAAAATTGATGTTGCTTCCTTCTTTTCCATACAAATCTCCGTATCTGATTATTGCTCCATTTTCTTTTACATTAAAATCTTCTAAATTCTCTACCAATTGAACATGATGCGGGGAACCCGTATTGAGAAAAACATAATCGGGATGAGTCTTAATAGTGGAAACATCAATCATTTGCAAAGAAACTAATCCGTCTTCGCCAATTGTTGCATGATGTACCCCATCAATCGCTATAAAAATAGTGCTGTTTTGAATCACATTTCGATTTTTGGCGAAAGCCACCAAACATCTTCCTCCATTACCACACATCGAACTTTGATTTCCATCGGAGTTGTAATAGACCATTTTAAAATCAGTTTCCGTGTCATTTTCCAATAAAATAAGCCCGTCGCCGCCTATGCCAAAACGCCGGTCACATAAATGAGCGATGAGTTGAATATTATCTTTTGGAAAAAAATCCGAACGATTATCAATCATTACGAAATCATTCCCGGTTCCTTGGTATTTATAAAATTCTATTTGCATTTTATTTGAATTGTGTTGTACAAAAGTACGAACTATTAATGAAATGTTAATCATTGTTAAAGAGCGTTAAACCGTATTGTGAGAAAACAATTTAGTTTTATTTTTACCTGTAAATAATTTAAAAATGAATTCTAACATGAACCGATTTTCAACCTTATTTTTAGTGTCATTATTAAGCGGAGCCACTACATTGGGCGCGTACAAGTTATTATTTGACAATAACGGATATTTTTCCAACAGGAACAACCCAACTGTCACCCTGGCATCTGAATCATTTGGTAAAAACGTAGGACTATCCGTAGAAAATGTTGATTTTACGGAAGCTGCCGAAAAAACGATTCACACCGTGGTTCACGTAAAAAACGTGTCCCGAAAAACAGTCAATGATCCCATGTTAGAATATTTTTACGGATACCAAGGCGGACAAACTCAGGAGCAAGTAGGAACAGGATCCGGTGTAATAATTTCGGAAGACGGCTATATTGTAACGAATAATCACGTGATAAAAGACGCAACGGAAATTGAAATCACACTAAATAATAAAAAATCATACAAAGCAAAACTCATTGGAACCGATTCCAAAATGGACATTGCTTTATTAAAAATTGATGCCGATGAAAAATTACCCTATACCGCTTTTGCCAATTCTGATTCGGTTAAAATTGGAGAATGGGTTCTGGCAGTTGGAAACCCGTATAATTTAACTTCAACGGTTACCGCTGGGATTGTTTCGGCAAAAGCGAGAGATTTAGGTACTAGCGGAATTCAATCATTCATACAAACCGATGCCGCTGTAAATCCTGGGAATAGCGGTGGCGCGTTAGTGAATACACGAGGGGAATTAATTGGAATCAATACCATGATTTCATCGATGACGGGTTCTTATGTTGGGTATTCCTTTGCAGTTCCATCCAATATTGCCCGTAAAATAATTGAAGACATTATGGAATTCGGGAATGTGCAAAGAGGAATTCTAGGCGTTGAAGGAGGCGAATTGAATTCAAATGCTTCAAAAGAACTGGGTATTCCGGAAACGCAAGGTTTTTACATAAAAGATGTAACTAAAAATTCAGGTGCCGAGAGATCCGGACTTGAAAAAGGGGATATTATCATAAAACTGGATAATCAAAATGTGGCGACCTATGCAGACCTTTCGGGTTACATTAATACAAAAAGACCAAATGACAAAGTTCAGGTAACTTTTATCAGAGATGGAAAAAACAGAGTTCTCCCAGTTGTATTAAGCAAAAATGAATTTTTTAGTACCGAATTTAAAGGAATGGAACTGGAGAATATCAATGCGACTGACAAAAAGAAATATAATCTGGATTATGGAGTGAAAATTAAATCAATCACGAATGATAATCTAAAACAATATGAAAACGAACTTAAAGGAAATATAATTCTGAATATTGATAATGAAAAAGCAAAAGATATTGAGACCGTTTCTAAACTTTTGAGTAAAAAAGAAGAAAGCCAAAGCGTTCGAATAGAAATGATCAATAAAAACGGTGAAATTCTAAAAATTATTATCTAAATATTTTTCCAATCCAATTTAACAACCATCTTGCAAAAACAAGATGGTTTTTTTTATTTCAAAAATAAATCACAAAATAGCTTACGAAATCGATTGAAATAGGTATTTTTGCGCCAAATTTAAAAAAATAACTACTAAATTTTTACAAATTTTCACCTATGAATAATACAACTTTGTACCAAAAAGAAGTTTCATTTCAAGTCGACAGACGACGTGCCGGAGTCGAGTTAATCAAAATTATTAGCGATTTATGGTATGACAAATCCATAGAAATGGTTTTATTTAAAAATCAGTTGCTGGATAAAAACGTAAATGAGATCATCAACTTGCATCAATATGCAGGTGAATTTGTGGGGAAACCAATTACCGTTTTCGATTCGGTTGAAATTGCCAGAGTCATTTTAGAATTGGATTTACCGCCTTCCAAATTGGACATTGGTAAACTTACCTACGAATATCGTTTAGAAGACGAAAAATATCCAGACGCAAGACATTTTGTAATCGACAAATTAAAGGAAGCTAAATCTACTGAGGAAATTCAACCTAAAGATGTGATACTTTATGGATTTGGTAGAATTGGACGTTTATTGGCCAGAGAATTAATGTCAAAAACCGGAAAAGGAAATCAATTGCGATTGAGAGCCATTGTAACCAGAGATAAAAATGACGCTTCAAGTCTGGAGAAAAGAGCTTCTTTATTGCGCTACGACTCTATTCATGGTGATTTTCAAGGTTCAGTAACTGCTGATCCCGAAAATAATGCGCTAATCATCAACGGAACCACCGTTCATGTGATCACAGCAAATTCACCGGAGGAAATTGACTATACACTTTATGAAATTGACAACGCTCTAGTGATTGATAACACTGGCGCTTTCACAACGCATGAAGCATTAAGCCGACATTTAAGTTCAAAAGGAGTAGAAAAAGTGTTGCTTACCGCTCCTGGAAAAGGAGTTCCAAATATCGTTCACGGTGTAAACCAAAACGAATACAATCCGGATGAAATAAATATTTTCTCGGCAGCATCTTGTACTACAAATGCTATTACGCCAATTCTAAAAGCAGTCGAAGACACTTTGGGCGTTGTAAAAGGGCATTTAGAAACCATTCATGCCTATACCAATGACCAAAATTTAGTAGACAACATGCACAACAAATACCGTCGTGGTAGAGCTGCTGCACTAAATATGGTAATTACCGAAACTGGTGCTGGAAGTGCTGTTGCAAAAGCGTTGCCATCGCTGGAAGGAAAATTAACGTCTAATGCGATTCGGGTTCCCGTTCCTAATGGTTCACTTGTTGTTTTGAATCTTGAAGTATCCAGAGAAACTTCTGTACAGGAAATCAATGCCATTATGAAAAAATATGCACTAGAAGGTGAACTGGTAGAACAAATAAAATATTCCTTGAATAACGAGTTGGTTTCTTCGGATATCGTGGGTACATCGGCACCTTCAATTTACGACAGTAACGCAACAATCGTTTCTAGAGATGGAAAGAATATCGTCTTGTATATTTGGTATGACAACGAATATGGCTACAGCCATCAAGTAATACGATTGGCGAAATACATTGCTAAAGTAAGACGTTTTACGTATTACTAGCGTTCGTTTTAGTTATCGTTTTTTTAGTTTTTAGTTTTTTTAGACTAAAATCCGTCTCGTTTGCAAGAACTTGGCGGATTTTTTTGTTTAAAAGATTTAGATTTTCTTATAATCATCGGGCGATTATTTTGGGCGTGCCCTCCGTGATTTTTTCATCGTTCCTCCTTGCAAAGTCACTGCGGTCGGGCTATACGTTTCTCTCGTCCCAAGAGACGAGATTTACTGCTAACCCTCACGCAAACCCTGCTCAAAATCACATTAATTTTCCCAAATTGAATTTCAAATACGGTAGGAATTCACATCATGTTATATTATTTTTGTAAGAATAAAACACTATATTTGATTTGTTGAACTGCACTTAATTATAGTCAAATTCCTTATAATTTTATCGAGAATAGAAGTATAAAAAGTGACATATTAGGTTTGTTGATAGAAAAAAACACGATGCGTTTTTTGTGTTGCTGAAATTAAAATAGTAACAATCAAGTAAATTAAATATTTAGCACTTTCTAAGGAGTAGTATACATTTAAGAGTTAGCAGAAAACTAAAAAAAACAAAATCAACAAAAATTAAATAAAAATGAAAAAAATTCTACCTTTTCTATTGCTTGGAAGTAGCATGTTAACATTTGCACAATTACAGGTTAATACACTAAACTTAACAACAAATGATTTGGTATACGATTCATTTACAAATAAAATTTATGCAAGTATCCCTAGTTCAAATGGTTCAAACGGAAATAGTATTGGAATCATTAATCCTACTAATAATACATTAGTAAACACTGTCTTTATAGGTAGTGAGCCTACAGTTTTGGCAATTTCTGATAATGGTCAATATATATATTCCGGCTTTAGCGGTTCTTCAACAGTTAGAAGATTTGATGTTGCAAATCAAACTGCAGGTCTTCAATTTAGTTTAGGAAGTGACCCTTCTACAGGTTCGTTTTATGTGGAAGATATTGAAGTTATGCCAGGTCAATCAACAACTATTGCTATTTCAAGAAAAAATAATGGCTTTTCACCTAGACACGAAGGAGTTGTAATTTACGACAATAATGTCATGAGACCAACAACAACACCTGACCATACAGGAAGTAACAGAATAGAATTTACAAGTCCAAACGCATTAATTGGATACAATAATGAAACAACCGAGTTTGGAATTAGAAGATTATCTGTAAATAATAGTGGAGTAACTAATGTAAGTGTAGCTCAAAATGTTTTATCTAACTTTTATTTAGATTTTATTTACAAAGACAATTATCTGTATTCATTTGACGGTAAAGTTGTAGATATTACAACTGCACCATTCGTAATTGGAAAATTTACAAATACAACAGGTCCAGTTGTTTATGATACATATTACAATAGAGTTTGCTTTGCAAGTTATGATTTTTCTGGAAATATTACATTCAAGAGGTTTAACCCAAATACATTTTTGCTTTTTGATAGTTTACCTATTTCGCAAGCATTTGGTTCAGTGAAGAATATTATAACATGCGGAAATGGTTGTTACGCCTTTAATACAACTGACAATAAAGTTATAATTATTAAAGATTCTACTTTGGGATTATCTGAATTAGAAACTAAAAATAGATTAACCATTTATCCAAATCCCACATCAGATTATTTATATATTAAAAGTGATATAGAAATAAAAGAAATCATAATTTCTGATTTAAATGGTAGAATAATAAATAATATTGATCTTGTAGATAATAAAATATCTTTAAAAAATTTAGAAACTGGTTTATATATAGCGAAATTGATAGATATTAATGGTAACGTAATGACCGAAAAAATTATAAAAAAATAGGCTAATACCAATCGCAAATGCTTTGCGTGACTTGCAAAACTAACAATGAAGCATTTGTTCCACGAAATTATTGAAATGTCGCCCGTATCGGGTTATCATAATTGGAGTTTAAAAAATTTAAGAGGCTAAAGCGCCTCTTTTTTTTATGGAATACTGTTTTTGCAGTATTTATAACTTTTTTACGCCACTAAAAAATTCGGAAAACAATTGTATACAATTTAAAAAGTGTCTTTATTTTGTAAGAATAAAACACTATATTTGATTTGTTGAACTGCACTTAATTATAGTCAAATTCCTTATAGTTTTATTAGGGATAGGAATATAAAAAGTGAGAGATCCAATTCGTTAATACACAAAAAAACGCAATGCATTTTTTGCACTACAGAAACTAAAATATTAAAAATCAACATATTAAATAATTAGCAATTTTAAGGAGTTGCGTCTATTTGAGAGTTCGTGGCTAGCTTACCGCAAAATTGCAGGAAATAGAAATTAATAAAAAAAAATGATTGCATTATACATAAATTGGGATTTTGACTCTGAAATAATTAATATTTTCGGGTTTCCATTAAAATATTACGGACTTTTATTTGGTTCTGGTTTACTTTTATGCGCATACATTCTAAAAGGAATTTTCAAAAGAGAAAACTTAAACGATAGCGCACACGAAGCATTGTTTATATACGGTATAGTTGGCATTTTTGTCGGAGCAAGACTTGGACATTGTCTATTTTATGACTTTGAGTATTATTCAAAAAATATATTAGAAATATTTTTACCAATCAAAATAAATCAAATTGGAGAAATAAAATTTACTGGCTATACTGGCTTAGCAAGCCACGGCGGAACAATCGGATTGATTGTTTCACTTTATCTATATTCAAAAAAATACGAAATAAAATATCTTAAAATACTTGATTTAATTGCAATTGTTGCACCACTTGGCGCAACATTTATAAGACTTGCTAATTTAATGAACTCGGAAATGATTGGTAATCCGACTACAATGCCTTGGGCATTTATTTTTAGACGTGTTGACAATATACCAAGACATCCAGCCCAACTTTATGAAGCAATTGCGTATCTAATAATTTTCATTATAGTTTTTACTATTTACAAAACGGAAAACATAAAGTTAGGAAATGGTTTCTTGTTTGGTTTAGCAATAACTTTAATTTTCATAATGAGAATTTTAATTGAGTTTGTAAAAATAAATCAAGTGGAATTTGAAGATGGAATGAAATTAAATATGGGACAAATGTTGAGTATTCCATTTATAATAATAGGAATGTATTTCACGGGTAAAAACTTAATAAAAAAGAACCTAAATAAAAAACCAGCCACCAACAGCTAAGGCTTTGTTGGGCTTGCAAAACTAACAATGAAGCCTTTGTTGAACGAAATGAAATTCATTGAACACCAATAAAATATAAAGAAGTGGGATAAACCGGTTGAGATTCCGCTCATATGGGGCTATCATTATTGGATATTAAGAAATTAAAGAGGCTAGATTGCTTCTTTTTTTATGGAATACTGTTTTTGCAGTAGTTAAAATTTTTTTTTGCGCCACTAAAAAATTCGAAAAACAATTGTATACAATTTAAAAAGTGTCTTTCTATCGTGCGATATATTAACTATTGCTACTCCACATTAACTTAAAAAAACCTTTATAGGTTTTTACTACGATAGCTATCGCATAAACTGCCGTTATGTTGCACAGCCAAAAAAAATAATGGTTTAAAGTAGTTGAAGCTAAAAAAAATGTAATAACTTTGTGGCTACTAAATTAAAAAGGTTATGGATATTTCTGTTATTCAAATTGGAAATTCTAAAGGAATTCGTTTATCGAAAACTTTATTAGAAAAATATAATATCACGGATAAAGTAGAACTTATTCTTGAAAAAGGATATATTATCCTAAAACCGAAATCTGAACCAAGAAGCGGTTGGGAAAATGCTTTTGAAAAAATGCATAAAAATGGCGACGATAGTTTGTTAATAAATGACTTCTTTGAAGACGAAAATCTCGAAGAATGGAGTTAAAACAGTATCAAATAGTTTTAGTCAATCTGGATCCAACCATTGGAAGTGAAATGAAAAAAACACGTCCTTCGATAATAATTTCACCAAACGAAATGAATAAATTTTTGCAAACTATCGTCATTGCACCGATAACGAGTAGTTCGAAAACTTATCCAACAAGAATTGAAATTAACCATAACAAAACCAAAGGCTGGATTGTTTTAGACCAAATCAGAACAGTTGACAGGCAAAGAATAATAAAAACGGTGGGCAATCTGAATGAAAAAGAAATTGAAAAAGTAAAAAGTATCTTGAAAGAAACTTATGTAGATTAGACAAACAACGTCAGTTCACGGCAGTTTTTATGTAAAGCCTCACAACATTATTTCAATCAAAAAACCCTAAATCGGCAAAACGGTCGTACTTTTCACTTCCGAAATCACAAAAAAAGTATTGATTAGAGAAACTTCGGGTAAAATCGATAATTTCTTTTGATGAAAATGATGGTAACTTTCCATGTCCGGCAACACGATTTTAAGCATGTAATCAAAACTTCCGGAAACGAAATTACATTCTACCACTTCGGGGAAATTCAATATCGATTGGTTGAATCCTTCGGAGATATCATAATTCTGTTTGACTAAAGTTACTTGACAATATACGGTCAGGTTTATTCCTAATTTTTTTTTGTTCAAAACAGACACATACCTATCTATAATACCCTCTTTTTCAAGTCGTTTCACACGATCATGAACCGGCGTCAAGGAAAGATTTATTTTATTTGAAATGTCTTTTAGCGTCAAATGAGCATCTTCCTGCAGCAGACGTAAGATTTTTTTGTCGGTTTCGTCTAGTATCATAATGAAAAAAAGAGTTAATGAAATCGATATAGTACCGATTCTCAGATATTTTTTCTTTTTAGAAATATAAAAAGTTTCTTATTCAGAAATATTTACTGCTAAATTACCAAATAAAATTAATATTTTCTTAATTAATAACCGTATAACAATAATATTTTCTTACTGTATTATTTTTGTTGTTCAATAATACTATTAACTATTAAACTTATAAATATGATAATCGGAATTCCAAAAGAAATCAAAAATAACGAAAATCGTGTAGCGCTTACACCAGCAGGAGTTGCTGAATTCAAAAAACAAGGTCATACCGTTTACGTTCAAGCAAGTGCTGGAGAAAACAGTGGTTTTAGTGATAAAGCCTATGGTGAAGCTGGAGCAACATTATTGCCAACAATAGAAGACGTTTACAGCATTGCTGAAATGATCATCAAAGTAAAAGAACCTATTGCTTCTGAATATCCCTTGATCAAAAAAGACCAATTATTGTTTACATATTTTCACTTTGCTTCTTCTGAGCCATTGACTCATGCTATGATTGAGCGTGGAGCAGTTTGTTTGGCTTATGAAACAGTAGAAAAAGCAGATCGTAGTTTGCCTTTGTTGGTACCAATGTCAGAAGTGGCTGGACGTATGTCAATTCAAGAAGGGGCTAAATATTTAGAGAAACCATTAAAAGGAAAAGGTATCCTTTTAGGCGGAGTTCCGGGAGTTCCTCCTGCTAAAGTTTTAGTTTTAGGTGGTGGTATCGTAGGTACACAAGCTGCAAAAATGGCTGCTGGATTCGGAGCTCAAGTAACTATTATGGATGTGAGTTTAGCGCGTTTACGTTATTTATCTGACGTGATGCCTGCTAATGTAACTACTGTTATGTCTAACCATTACAATATCGTTGAAGCTATCGCTACTGCTGATTTAGTTATTGGTGCGGTATTGATTCCAGGTGCAAAAGCGCCACATTTAATCACTCGTGATATGTTGAAATTAATGGGTCCTGGAACTGTAGTAGTGGATGTAGCGGTTGATCAAGGTGGATGTATCGAAACTTGTACTCCTACAACTCACGAAGATCCAACATTCATCATTGATGATATCGTTCACTATTGCGTAGCGAATATGCCAGGTGCTGTTCCTTATACTTCTACTTTAGCGTTGACTAATGCTACTTTACCTTATGCGTTGCAATTAGCAAACAAAGGATGGAAAAAAGCATGTGAAGACAACGAAGAATTGAAAAAAGGATTGAACGTTGCTGAAGGAAAAATCGTTTATAGAGGAGTAGCTGAAGCTTGGGGATTGCCTTTTAACGAAGTGGCATCTGTATTGAATGATTTAGCTACAGCTTAATTAATTCGAAAGAATAAACAAACAAGTTCCCACTTGTTACTATAAATAGAAAATCCGTCCCGTTATTAAACGAGACGGATTTTTTTTGATGCTTTTTTTAAAAATGCAGCTAAGATTTTTTAACCATCTAGAAAAACAGTCTTTCTTTTTTTAACATATAAGACATATAAGTTAAAAAAGATCCTAACTGAATAAAATGCAATCCCAGCTTTATATACAAGTTCTTACATTACTTATATGTTTAAAAACACCGCCAAACTTGTTTCGCCTGAACACTGAACACTGAACACTGAATACTATTCCTTAGCTTTCGTCAAGTAATAAATAGGGATTCCAATCAGCATAATCAAAACGCCCCATCCGCTTGTGCTTGTTTTAGTATATAATAAGGCCAGACAAATGGCACTTGCAATAACAATATAGAGTCCCGGTAAAAAAGGATATCCAAAAGCTTTATACGGTCTTTCGGCATCTGGCATTTTCTTGCGGAGAATAAATATTCCTAAAATAGTCAGTATATAAAATATCAAAACGATGATTACTACAAAATCTAATAAATCACCATATTTCCCTGTCAAACACAAAGCCGAAGCCCAAAAACACTGCACCCATATTGACCACGCCGGAACACTCGCTTTATTCAATTCGGCAGCTTTCTTGAAGAAAACACCATCTTGAGCCATCGTATAATACACTCTGGCGCCTGCCATAATCAATCCGTTGTTACAGGCAAAAGTCGAAATCATAATCATCACAGCAATAATCAAAGTCCCAACTGATCCAAAGATAACTTGTGAAGCCACAACAGCAACTCGATCAGACTCGGCCGTGGCAATACCTTGCAAAGGCACAACAGCCAGATACATCACATTGGCCAAAATATAAATAACACTAACAATTAAGGTTCCTAAGAACAAACTCAATCCCACGTTGCGTTTTGGATTTTTAATCTCCCCAGCAATAAAAGTCACCCCTTCCCAAGCTACACTTGAGAACAACGAACCCACTAAAGCAGCTGAAATAGCCGAAATCAATGTCACTCCGCTTATTGGCATCCAAGATCCATTCGTCACATCCATAGATTGCGACGCCCAGGCATTGGTCCAATTGGCATCCCATACTTCCGCTTTCGCAGCCATGAAACCAAAAATAATCAAACCTGCCAAAGACAAAATCTTGATTACAGTAAGAACCGTTTGTAAAATCTTAGAGTTTTTCACTCCACGACTATTAATATAACTCAATAAAATAATAGTGAAAATAGAAACAATTTGAGCGGCATTTAGCTTAAAACTGCCCAATTCATACAGAATATTTTTGTCACTTAAAGGAGCATACAAATACGCTGCAAATTTAGCAAAAGCCACACCCACGGCGGCAATCGTCCCCGTTTGTATCACGGCAAAAAAGCTCCAACCGTATAAAAAACCAATCAGTTTTCCGTAGGCTTCTTTAATATACACATATTGCCCACCAGCCTTTGGAAACATCGCGCTCAACTCGCCATAACTCACGGCAGCAATCACAGTAATGGTTCCTGTAAGAACCCACATAGCGATAAGCCAACCGGCAGAACCCAACTGGCGCACCATATCCGAACTCACAATAAATATCCCCGAACCTATCATAGAACCCACCACAAGCATGGTTCCGTCGAGTAATCCTAATTCTCTTTTAAAATCTTCTGGTTTTTGGTCTTCCATATATTGGGTTTTTGGTTTTTAGTTGGCTAAAGATATACTTTTTTTGGAAATTTCATAAAATGGAGCCGAAAATGACAAACTCGTTTTTTGTTTTGGGCGTGTCCTTCCGTAAAAACTTCAGGTCGGGCTGTTCGCTGTATCTTTTTCGTCAGTTCGAGTTGCTGTTTTTACAGCAGTATCGAGAACACGAAAAAGGATGCCGCTTCCATCCCTCACGCGAGACCGAAATAACAATAGCATTTATTACTTTCAAGAAATTTTGTAAGAAAAATTTAATATATTTGAAAACATAACGCGCAATCAATAGCGATAATCTAACCATTTTTGGGTATATATATGCTATTTTGTAGCGAGTATGCAAAAGTTGGCAGACATTTTGGAAAAACAGAATATAACGAAACATTGGTATTAACATTTTGTATATTTGTTCCCAGAAAATAAATATATGAATATTAAAGAAAAATATGTTGCTGAATTTGAGAAATCTTTAAATGAATTTGTCGACGATTTAAAAAAACACGTTTCTACGGAAACTGGAGAATGGACTGTAAAAGGATTTATTGACATCTACAAAAATATATACACAATTTCTTCGGATACAAAAATTGTTTCAAAAATTCTTGAAATCCACATTTTCCCTGTAATTCTAAAATTTGCAAATGATGCAGGCTATAAAATTATTTTGGCAACTCATCAAAACTATTATCCTGACTTAACCTTTGTAAATAAAGAAAATGATCAAATTAAGTTTGCGCTTGATTTAAAAACAACATTTAGAAGGGATGATAAGTCCGCAAAATTTACATTAGGTAGTTATGGCGCATATTTCAAAGAAAGAGATAAAGACAAGAATATTCAATTCCCGTACAATCAATATACAGGACATTATTGTTTAGGTGTTATTTACACAAGAATAGATTTCGACGATGATTTATCTGATATAGAAATTTTTCAGGTTAATGAAATCGAAGAAAATTATAGTAACCAAATTGACCCAATAGGAGAAAGAGAAATTACCAAAGTTGAGAACTTAAAATCTATAACATCAGTAATAAAAGATTTTGATTTCTTCGCCGTAGCCAAATGGAAAATAGCAAGTGATGGAAAAGGTTCAGGAAATACAGCAAATATTGGTTCGGTCAATAATATTGACGATTTGAAAGCTGGAAATGGTGTTTTTAGTAAACTCGGAGAAGAATGGTTCGATGAATATTGGGTAAACTATGGTAATGCTAAAATAATGCGGGATGATAAAGCAGTACCAATTACTAATATTTGGGATTTTCTCGAATTTAAAGGTAGAACTGACTTAATTGATAAAGTTGGAAACGGAGCTAAAAAAAGAAAAAAGTAATGAAAATATTTGTTCCTCCTATAAAATCTCAGGGTATAAAATCAAAACTTACCGAATGGATTTCAACAAATGTTGAAAACGTTTCCTATGAAAGATGGGTAGAACCATTTATGGGAACTGGTGTTGTTGCATTTAATGTTAGACCCAAAAGAGCACTTTTATGTGATAGTAATCCTCATTTAATTAGATTTTACAACGCCATTAAAGACAAAGAAATTACCAGTGGTATCGTAAAAAGACATCTTACAGAAGAAGGAAAAAAATTATTAGAAAGTGATGGTAAATATTATTATGACGTAAGAACAAGATTTAATCTTGAAGGAAATCCTCTTGATTTTTTATTTTTAAGCCGTTCTTGTTTTAACGGAATGATGCGTTTTAATAAAAAAGGTGGTTTTAATGTACCGTTTTGTAAAAAGCCAAATCGCTTCGCTCAAGCATTAGTCACAAAAATTACAAATCAAGTAGAAAACATATCTCAAATTATTGAGAATGGGGATTATACATTCAAACATCAAGATTTTAAAGATACTTTAAATGAAATAAAGCCTAATGATTTTGTTTATTCTGACCCTCCATATATTGGAAGACACGTAGATTATTTTGACTCTTGGACAGAAGAGGAAGAAATAATTTTAAACAATGGACTACATAAATCAAATGTTTCATTTATTCTATCAACTTGGCTGAGTAATAAATATAGAACAAATGATTATGTGTTTTCTGTTTGGAAAAATTGTTTCGTATCTACAAAAGAACATTTTTATCACGTTGGTGGGAAGGAAACAAATAGAAATGCAGTTTATGAAGCACTGTTATCAAACATAAAACTAAAAGACAGTATATCAAATTCTGAAATGAGCGAAAGAATTAGATTAAATCAATCACAATTGACAAGTAACGTGAAAAGTTACAATGAACCACAACAATTGACATTTATACTTGAAGAACAACAACTACAGCCAATCGAGTAGACGGCTCCGCCCCTAATGGAACGGAGTGCGCCTCTCACACCACCGTACGTACGGGTCTCGTATACGGTGGTTAGCAAAGAGATGGGTTGAGTTCAATATAAACATCAGTAAGTGATCGACCTCGCTGATATCCCACAATCGTTAGCCCGACCGCGCTGATATGCTTCAATCGTTCGCGCAGTTTTGCAAACTGTGCCCACAATGACCAAATAATATAAAAAAAACAAAAAGCTATGAATTATTCATGGCTTTTTGTTATTTTTAAAATAAAAAATGTCTACAAAGTATAAAGCCACAACAACAGAAGACGCTTATTTTATAACGATTACTACAGTGGGTTGGATAGATGTTTTTACACGATTAAATCAAAAACAAATTATTATTCAAGCGTTACACTATTGTCAAAATCAAAAAGGATTAGAAATCTATGGATATTGTATTATGCACAGCCATATTCATTTGCTTTGCAAAGCAACAAATGGTTTTGTTTTATCAGATGTGATGCGTGATTTTAAAAAATTCACCTCCAAAAAAATTATTCAGACAATTATTGAACAGCCGGAAAGCAGAAGAGAATGGATGTTGGATTATTTTAAAAAAGCTTGTGCCCATTTAAAACAAGAACAACAATATAAAGTTTGGCAAAACGGTTATCATGCGGAACATATATTTAGTAATAAATTTATAAAACAAAAAATGGATTACATTCACAACAATCCTGTAAAAGATAAGATTGTAACGCTGCCAGAAGATTACTATTTCAGTTCTGCAAGAAATTATGCTGCATTAGAAAATGAATTAGAGGTAATTTTATTAGAATTATATTAGCTCCCAATTGGAATGGGCACAGTTTGAAAAACTGCGCTAACGATTGTCTATAAATCGAGCATTAAAAAAAAACGAAATGGATAAAACCAATATTTTAAATACCCACAAAGAGCAAATAATATAAATGAAACAAAAACTATGAATACATTAAAATTAGGATGGATCGGTCTTGGAAACATGGGAAATCCAATGGTTATGAACCTACTCAAAGCAGGTTTTGAAGTCTCCGTTTTCAATCGTACCAAAGATAAAGAAGTGCCATTACTAACAGCTGGAGCAAAAGCAGCAAGCAGTTTGCAAAATCTTATGGAAACTTGTGACGTAGTTTTGACCATGTTATCCAATGACGCAGCAGTCAAAGAAGTTTTTGAGGGACCAACGGGTTTATTGTCTGCAACATCAGCGGGCAAAACCATCATCAATATGAGCACGGTTTCCCCGGAAACGTCCCGCTATTTAAACACTATTTGCAACCAACATAACGTGCATTTCATAGATGCTCCCGTTTCTGGAAGTGTAAAACCGGCACAAGACGGAACGCTGGTCATTCTTGTAGGAGCTTCAAAAGAAGACTTCGAAGCGACCAAACCAATATTTGACGTTTTGGGTAAAATTGCCATTCACGTAGGAGAACCGGGCGTAGCAAGTTCAGCTAAATTAGCGATCAATTACTTATTGGGATTAAATCTTCAAGGATTAGCCGAAACCGTTTTATTTGCCGAGAAAAATGGAGTGAGCAAAGAAGACATGCTCAACATTATCAATCAAGGCGCCTGCGGTAACGGAATTACGAATATCAAAACACCTTCCATTCTGAACGACTCGTATCCTGCGGCTTTTGCGTTAAAACATCTGGTCAAAGATTTAAGGTTGGCCAAAGAAGCCGGACTCGATTCCCCGTTGATTCATCCGCTGTATGACAGCTATGCAGCAGCAGAAAAAGAAGGACTAGGCGATCAAGATGTCATGGCAATAATCAGCAGTTTAAAAAACAAGTAATACCCAGAATTTTCTGGATATCATTACACCGCTGCAATCTTTAGCACAAACCGGAGTAATAACAATAATAATAGAATAAATAACTTTAAAAGTAAAAAATTATGAGCTTTAAAAATATAACTGTTGCCGGTAGCGGTGTTTTGGGTTATCAAATTGCCTTTCAAAGTGCTTTTTATGGTTATAATGTTACCATATATGATATTAATGACGAAGTTTTGGCCAAAGCCAAAACAAAATTCAGCGTTTTAAGCGAAGCCTATAAAAGCGATTTGCAGGCAACGAAAGAACAATTAGAGGCGACTTATGCTAATTTAGGTTATTCATCAGATTTAGCAGAAGCCGTAAAAAATGCCGATTTAATGATCGAAGCCGTTCCTGAAAACCCAAATATTAAAATTGCCTTTTACGAAAAATTAGCCGCAGTTTCTCCGGATAAAACCATATTTGCCACTAATTCTTCGACCATGTTACCCAGCCAATTTGCAGAGTTTACCAAACGTCCAGAAAAATTTTTAGCATTGCATTTTGCAAATGAAATATGGAAGCACAACACAGCAGAAATAATGGGACATCCAGGAACTGCGACCGAAGTTTTTGATGCTGTTGTAGCCTTTACAAAAACTATAGGAATGGTGGCCTTACCATTATATAAAGAGCAGCCTGGTTACATTCTAAATTCTCTGTTAGTGCCATTATTAAATGCTGCAACCAACTTATTGATAAAAGGAGTTTCTGATGTAGAAACAATTGATAAAACGTGGATGGTTGCAACAGGAGCGCCTGTTGGTCCTTTTGGAATTTTAGATGTTGTTGGTATTACAACTGCCTACAATATCAACAAAATGGCTGCGGATGCTACACAAGATCCAATAAAAATTAAAACAGTAGAATATTTAAAAGAGAATTTTATTGACAAAGGTAAATTAGGCTTCGACACAGGTGAAGGATTTTATAAATATCCTAATCCAGCATACAAGAAAGAGGATTTTTTGAAATAAAAAATCATCTTTCTTTTTATTTTTTAACTAATATATTGCAATTCTTCTCATTACTTAGCTTTCTCCAATTGGCGCTCGTTTGCAACGAGTGCCAATTTTAATTTAAACTGATATCGCAGCGTTTGCGACGCGATTACTAAAGCTTTAAGAATTGCACAAAGTCGGGAGACTTCGCCAGCTAGGACTTTAACTTTCCCTAACTCAAAAGTTCAAACGATGTAAAAAATTCTACTCTCATTTTCGTTCATCTTAATTGCAGCGCGTAATGTATCCTTTGCCCAATCAAAAATCAAAGCAATAAAAGCTGGAAAATGATTGATGTTTTAAGCGGAAAAGTCCTTACAAATCAAATAATATTGATTGATAGCAGTAGGATTATTACAATTGGAAGCGATATTACAATTCTCAAAAATATAGAAATCACTGACCTACGTAATGCCACAGTATTACCCGGATTAATGGATTGTCATACTTACTCCCATTTATGTGAAGCGAACATTATATTCAGGTTTCACAATGGACTTTTTTCGATTTTATTGCTGCTGGTGTCTTATTGCTCATTACGGGTCTGATGCTTGACCTTGTAATGAGCAAGGTAAAGAAAACCAACCTCCGAATTGCGTTTAGCTTGGTTATTCTATCAATTCAACTTCTCATTTGGGCAGAGTTTGCCGTTAGCATCCTTTGACAACGTTGAACCATGTATAGATTTCTAATTAAAGAGAAAGTCTGCCAACTTTTTATCCCATACATATAGAAAGTCAAAAAAAAAATCTTCAAAAGTGTGATCTTTTCACCAAGTTGTACACTAATCTAATATCGGTAACGTAATTGTAAATTATTACGGGATAAAAAAGAAACATTTATAGCAGCAATAAAAGAGAATGAAGGCTTTATCTTCAAAATAGCAGCTGTTTATACCAATAAAACAGATGATAAGAATGATTTAGTTCAGGAAATCAACAACAAAATCGGGTTATTAAAATGATCCATTTGATATTTTTTTTGTATATTTAGTACCTTATTTAAATGAAAGTCAGTGCTTTAAAATCCCCAATTCGTAGCACTTAAAAGTTATTAATTTTCCTAACCTACAATAACTACAAGCAGAAATATTTACGCATCTTTCAAAACTAATTGGCACAGTTTAGTATTGAGCCGGCACACTACAATCCGAGTATAAAAATTAATAGTTCACCAATAAATAGTTATCATGGAAAATTTAAGATACCGACCAAAAGGTAATTTTACATGGGAAGCCGAGTGGCAACACTTATATACAGTGACGGAGCACTGGCTATCTGACTTACAATTCTATAAAGATGATTTGGATTTTTTATATCATCTTATCGACAAATATTTTCTTTGGTTAGCCCAAAAGGACAACTTAGCTGAAATGAAGGAATTAACCACTGGCTTGTCGGGCGAAATCAAAGAATATGATAAATTGGTCCAGAAAACAGCCAAACATTTGATGCATCTGTCCGAACTTATTGATGATCCTTTTAAATATGATTCACATCAATTTAGAAGTGAACATGAAGAATTGGAGAATGAGATTGCCGATTTCGTGAAAAAATTCAGAAAAAACAAAAAGGAAACATTCGCAATTACAGAGCAAGCTATAAAAAAAGAAATTAAAAAAAGACTTATGCCGTAGACATACAAAGACTACAGCTAACAATGAATGTAAAAATACGGTATTGAGAAGGGCGTATTTCCTGATTACAAGTCTAACTTTTAAAATCTATTTTATACTGATAAAACTGCCCCCAATACCTGTCTGAATTTATGGGGGCAATTCATTTCTGAAATCTATTCCTGTAAAAATTTATTTACTGTTTTAAATTTCAATTCATGATTGTAAAGTTCAATTACTGGAACAGATTCCTTTTTAGAAACGGATTTATGCCTGTGAAAATTTATTTTAGTGTTTTTTTATCTTAAACAATACTGCACGACAAAATTTTCCTTATAAAAATGTTAATATGTAAATGATATAAATTTTAAAAAAAATATCATAACAAACTAATTATAAAACCTTTATACCTTTATAATATAATAAAAAAAATAATCTAAAAGACTATAAAAATGGAAAATGAAAAAACAATTAGCCTGTTAAACAACTTGATCGAAATTAATAATGATCGTATTGAAGGGTATAAAACAGCTACCGATGAAACAGATGAAAGCGATTTAAAAGCATTATTTACTCAATTTAAACAAACGAGTGAAAAGTGTAAATCTGAACTTACTTCCGAGGTACACCGATTGGGTGCAGAACCAGTTGAAGGAACTAGAGTCACCGGGAAATTTTTCAGAGTGTGGATGGATGTAAAAGCTGCACTTACCGGAAAAGACAGAAAAGCGATTTTAAACTCCTGCGAATATGGTGAAGGTGTTGCGCAAGACAACTATGAAGATACACTAAAAGACGCTTCAACTGATTTATCATTTGAGCAACAAAACATGTTAAAATCTCAACTTGAAGTATTAAGAGCTGATCACAATACCGTTAAACAATTAAGTGGAGCAATTGCATAATACTTCTTTTAATGCTCTACTAAAATAGATTTGCATATAAAATGATTCCCATAAATGTATATATTTTGCAAAAGCAAATCTACACGTACTATCATAAAGTTATTTTGGCAGTAAAGTTTTGTTTAAAAAATGATTATTTATTTTTTGTGACCTGAAAGAGTTCTTTTATTAAGAGCTCTTTTAGGTTATTAAAAAAAAAGCCTACCTTTCAAATGAGTAAAACGGGGAAAAAATTCCATAAAAAAACTCTCAATTTTTGTTGAGAGTTTGATTTACAATATATTTTTTTTTCGTTAATTATTACAAAACTCTGTTTACCTGAACCACTTTCCTTTTATAATAGTTTTCTCTGGTAGAGGAAATAATAACACCATTTCCTACTGAGGCATGGATGAATTTTATTTCTCCTTCACAAACTTCCACCACCATTCCTACATGATTAATTTGATTTCTGCCGTTGGTTTTAAAGAAAATTAAATCTCCTTTTTTAGCTTCTTCGGCCTCAACTTTAGTCCCAAAACCAGATTGTTCTATGGAAGACCTTGGCAATTTAATATCAAAAGCGCCAAACGTATTACACATTAAACCCGAGCAATCAAATCCAGATTTAGAAGTTCCACCAGTTTGGTATCTTGTTCCAATGTTTTCCGCAGCTTTATTAATCAATTGATCCAAGAAATCGGTATTTCTGGAGGCCATATTGACAAAAGTTTTTATTTCAGCTTTTGTTGTTTCGATCGTATTGTTCTCAACAACACTATTATTATTATTATTATTATTATTATTATTATTCACTTCAACTTTCGCAATGGCAACCTCTTTTTCAGGTGCATTAAAAGCATGAATATTTAATTTAAATCCTACCGGTAATTTTTTAGTGATTTCAGGATTTTGTTTTTCTAATTCCTGAACTGAAATTCCGTATTGTTTCGCGATTCCGTATTTTGTTTCTTTTGGTAAAACTTCGCGAATAATATCTTGTGCCATTGCATTTGCAGCAATAGTTGATTGATTTTTTTCTACTAATTCTGCTTTTAATTTCTCTTTTTTGGATTGATGTACCACAGCTATTTCTTCTTTTGCCTTCTCCACTATTGTTTCAGAAACGACTGCTTTTTCTGTTGTTAGGATTGCATTAGCTGGGATTATAATTTTCTGACCTACTTTCAACGATTTGACACCTATTTTTGGATTGGCTTTGTTGAATTCCTGAATGGTGATTCCGTATTGTTTTGCGATTGAATATTTAGTTTCATGAGGTAAAACTTCGCGGGTATTTTCTTCTGTTGATTGATTTGTATTTTCTGTTGCTTGAGGAACAACTGCACTCTCTTTTTTTGATTGGGATACAACTGCGATTTCAGTTGAGGGTAATGCGTGTGCAGGAATTTTAATTTTTTGACCTATTGTTAATGAATTTGATCCTAAGTTGGGATTGGCTTGATTTAATTCGTCAACTGTAATTCCGTATTGTCTAGAAAGTCCGTATAGTGTTTCTTTGGCCAGAACTTCGTGGGTTCTTTCGGACTTGTTTGTTTTTGTCCGAGAAACAATTTTTGTGTTTTTTGAATGAGCTACAGGAATTAATAGTACCGAATGAAGTTTTAAAAGATTTTTGGCATTGTGATTTAATTTGTAGATATCAGTAACTTTAACATCGTATTTTTCTGCAATTTCAGAAATTGTTTCTCCTTTTGAGACGGTATGCTTTGTAAAATTCTCTTGAGAAAAAGCTAGAACACTATTTAAAAAAACTAAAACTAAAATTAATTGATACCTCATAATTACATTCTTCAAATTAACTATCCCATTTTTATTCCTATCAGCGATTCCGGGATATAATTATTGAATCTCGCTGCTATTAAATTCTTAACTGATAAAAAACACTGTTCTGACTAAATATTTCATAATGAAAATAAAAAAAGGAAAATTTAATAAATTTGGAATTTAAACTGATTCTTATTTCTGTTAAGTAAAAGTTGGAATTTCCTAAAAAGCTAATTTAAACTTAATAATCAAAAAAACTAACTTTTTGTATCAAAACTTTTCAAATTTCTTATATAATAACTACTTTTTTCTTTTTTAATTGCATTCTTCTAAGAAAAAAATTGTTAAATTAAAGTCTGACGTTTTAATCTTTCTTTTGCAAAAATGACCCCTTTAAATTGTTCTACCAATTTTTTTAAGAAAAATTAATGTTAAACTTTTTCTTAAAGATTGTTAAAATTATAATTGAGAAATCGAATTTTCTATTTATTTCCCTAACCTAGCCCTGATGGAAATGGAAAGCCTTTTGAAGTGGAATTGCATATTTTTCCTGACCTAAAAGAGCGACCGCAGGAAGCTCCTTTTTGGTCTTGGAAAAAAGAAATGACACGAAAAAGCTTGAAATGGACAGCAGGATAAGCTTCTAATCTTCATTAGAATAGATTCTGAATAGATTCTGAAATAAATTCAGAATAAAAAAAAGTGTTCAGTAATTAGTTTCCGTATTGAATTACGGAAAACTAAAGTACTAAACACTTTCTATGTTAAACTGACCGCTATAATTGGGTCATTTACTACTTCTAATTATGCTTCGGCAGCAATCAAATTTAATGCTGAACCTGCAACAAACCAGCCAATTTGACCTTCATTGTACGTATGGTTTGCCAAGATAATATCCTTAGTACCATCAGCATGAACGAATTCTAATGTTAATGGTTTTGCTGGTGCGAAATCAACTAAATCTAAGAAATTGATGGTATCATCTTCTTGGATTTTCTCATAATCCGCTTCGTTAGCAAAAGTCAATCCTAACATACCTTGTTTTTTAAGGTTTGTTTCGTGGATACGAGCAAATGATTTCACCAATACCGCTTTTACACCAAGGAAACGAGGTTCCATAGCAGCGTGTTCACGTGAAGAACCTTCTCCGTAATTGTGGTCTCCAACAACAATTGAAGGAACACCAGCCGCTTTGTAAGCACGCGCCACAGCAGGAACTGCATCGTAAGTACCAGTCAATTGGTTTTTTACTGAATTTGGTTTTTGGTTGAATGCATTGATAGCACCAATCAACATATTATTTGAAATATTATCTAAATGTCCACGGAAACGCAACCATGGCCCAGCCATAGAAATGTGATCTGTGGTACATTTTCCAAATGCTTTAATAAGCAATTTAGCGCCCGTAATGTTTTTTCCATCCCAAGCTGAAAATGGAGCTAATAATTGTAATCTTTCTGAAGTTTCACTTACAGAAACAGTAACACCTGAACCGTCTGCAGCTGGTGCTTGAAAACCTGGGTCTTTTGCATCAAATCCGTTTTTAGGCAATTCATCACCTGTTGGTGCTTCCAGTCTCACCTCTTCACCATCTTCGTTGATTAACGTATCAGTCACTGGATTGAAACTTAAATCTCCTGCGATAGCCATAGCAGTCACTAATTCCGGAGATCCTACGAAAGCCAAAGTGTTCGGGTTTCCATCGGCACGTTTGGAGAAATTACGGTTGAAAGAGTGAACGATTGTATTGCGTTCTTCTTTTTCAGCTCCTTCTCTATCCCACATTCCGATACATGGTCCGCAAGCATTTGCAAAAACGGTCGCTCCCATTTTATCAAAAATATCAATAAATCCGTCACGTTCTATCGTATAACGCACTACTTCAGAACCTGGAGTAATAGTAAACTTTGATTTTATTTTTAATTTTTTATCGGTAACTTGTTTAGCTATTGAAGCTGCACGAGCAATATCTTCATAAGAAGAGTTGGTACACGAACCAATCAAAGCTACTTCAATTTTTAAAGGCCAGTTGTTTTTGATGGCTTCCTCTTTCATTTTAGAAATAGGCGTAGCTAAATCTGGAGTGAAAGGACCGTTTAAATGTGGCTCTAATTCAGATAAGTTGATTTCGATCACTTGGTCAAAATACAATTCCGGATTTGCATATACTTCAGCATCACCTGTTAAGTAAGGAGCAATTTTATCAGCTGCATCAGCAACATCTGCTCTGTTAGTAGAACGCAAATAACGTCCCATTGAAGCATCATAACCAAAAGTAGAAGTAGTTGCACCAATTTCGGCACCCATATTACAGATAGTTCCTTTTCCAGTACAAGACATAGAAGTTGCACCTTCACCAAAATATTCAACGATAGCTCCTGTTCCACCTTTTACAGTAAGAATCCCGGCTACTTTAAGGATAACATCTTTTGGAGCAGTCCATCCTGACAATTTACCTGTTAATTTAACACCGATAAGTTTAGGGAATTTTAATTCCCATGCCATTCCCGACATCACATCTACAGCATCTGCACCACCAACACCAATGGCAACCATTCCTAATCCACCTGCATTAACAGTATGCGAATCAGTACCTATCATCATTCCTCCAGGAAAAGCATAGTTCTCAAGAACTACTTGGTGAATAATTCCAGCTCCCGGTTTCCAGAAACCAATCCCGTATTTATTTGACACCGACGAAAGAAAATCAAAAACTTCATTACTTTGCGTTTTGGCTCGGGCCAAATCCGTCACCGCATCCACTTTAGCTTGGATTAAGTGGTCACAATGCACCGTTGTAGGAACGGCAACCTTAGCTTTTCCAGCATGCATAAATTGCAATAACGCCATTTGTGCAGTTGCATCTTGACAAGCAACTCTATCTGGAGCAAAATCGACATAATCAATACCTCTTCCAAAAGCTTTGGATGGCGTTCCATCCCAAAGGTGGTTGTATAAAATTTTCTCTGTCAAAGTAAGCGGATGTCCAACTATTTCGCGTGCTTTATCAACACGAGTTGTCATGTTGTCGTACACTTTTTTAATCATTTCAATATCAAAAGCCATATATATAATTGTTTTTTATTATTGTTTTTTATACTTCACAAGGTACAAAAAATACAGGAGCTATAAAAATAAAAAAAGCCTGAATCGTAGACTCAGGCTTTTAGATATAAATAACTAATCTTAGTGGTTATATTACTAACAATTTATGAGAGGGTGCAAATTGTGTCAGATTAATACCTTTTACTGCAGCTTTATACTCGTCCATCGTAGGTGTTCTACCTAAGATTGTCGACAATACAACAACCGGTGTTGAGGAAAGTAAAGATTCTCCTTTTTTACCTTCAGAATCTTCTACAACTCTTCCTTGGAAAAGACGAGTAGAAGTTGCCATTACTGTATCCCCTTTTTCTGCTTTTTCTTGGTTACCCATACATAAGTTGCATCCAGGACGCTCTAGGTAAAGAATATTTTCATATCCAGTACGTGCCACGCCTTTTGGAGCATTATCGTCAAATTCGAAACCTGAATACTTTTGTAAAACTTCCCAGTCCCCTTCCGCTTTCAGTTCATCAACGATGTTATAAGTTGGTGGCGCTACTACAAGTGGCGCTTTAAACTCTACCTTACCAAATTGCTCATCTATATTCTTAAGCATTTGAGAAAGAATTTTCAAATCTCCTTTGTGAACCATACAAGAGCCAACAAAACCAAGATCTACCTTTTTAACTCCTCCATAAAAAGAAAGAGGTCTAATAGTATCGTGTGTGTATCGTTTAGAAACGTCTGCATTATTAACATCCGGATCTGCAATCATTGGCTCTTCAACCATATCAAGATCAATAACAACTTCAGCATAATACTTTGCATTTGCATCTGGAGTTAAAGCTGGTTTATCACCTGATCTAATGGCTGCAATTCTATTATCAGCAATTGTAATCAAACCTTTAAGAACTTGCTTAGCATTATCCATTCCTTTGTCTATCATAATCTGGATTCTTCGCTTAGCGATCATTAATGATTCGATCAAAGTTTCATCCTCAGAAATACAGATAGAAGCTTTCGCTTTCATCTCTGCCGTCCAGTCTGTAAAAGTAAATGCTTGATCAGCGGTAAGAGTTCCTAAGTGAACCTCAATGATTCTACCTTGGAACACATTCTCTCCACCAAATTGCTTCAACATTTGAGATTGAGTAGCGTGAACCACATCACGGAAATCCATGTACGTTTTCATATCCCCTTTGAAGGTAACTTTTACGGACTCTGGAATTGGCATTGAAGCTTCTCCAGTAGCAAGTGCAAGAGCAACTGTTCCTGAATCTGCACCAAAAGCAACCCCTTTTGACATTCTTGTGTGAGAGTCACCTCCAATAATAATTGCCCACTCATCAACAGTAATATCATTAAGTACCTTATGAATTACATCAGTCATTGCAAGATACTTCCCTTTTGGGTCACGAGCGGTAATCAAACCGAAGTCGTTCATGAACTTCATTAATCTAGGAATATTTGCCTTAGACTTATTATCCCAAACTGAGGCTGTATGACAACCTGATTGGTACGCACCGTCAACAATTGGCGAAATCACAGTAGCGGCCATAGACTCCAATTCTTGAGAAGTCATCAAACCAGTCGTATCTTGTGAACCAACAATATTTACTGTAACACGTACATCAGAACCAGCGTGTAACACTTTCCCTGGAGTTGTACCAACAGCATTTTTATTAAATATTTTTTCTACTGCTGTAAGCCCTTGTCCTTCAATAGAAACTTCTTTTGATGGAGCAAAAACAGGAACAATAGCAATTCCTAATGTCTTAGAGGCAAACGTTTGTAATTTTTTTCCAAAAACAATCGCATAAGATCCGCCAGCCTTGATAAATTCCATTTTCTGAGGTGTAAATGCCTTAGAAATATCAATCAATTCGGTATTGCCATTATACAATTTCTTCGTTTTTGTATTAATCGTAAGAACAGTTCCTGTAGCAACAGAATAGGCTTCTTCGAGAACAACATCGCCACTTTCGTTGCGAACAGGGTTCCCTTTTTCATCAAGTACTTTTACCCAGTTTTTAAGGTCTAGACCAATACCACCCGTAACATCTACAGTAGTAAGGAAAATTGGAGAAATCCCGTTTGTTCCTGCTACGATTGGAGCAATATTAATAAAAGGAACATAAGGACTTGCTTTTTTACCAGTCCAAAGCGCCACATTATTCACACCTGACATTCTTGAAGATCCCACACCCATAGTCCCTTTTTCAGCAATCAGCATCACACTTTTATCAGGATGTTGTGCTTGTAGCGCTTTAATTTCATCTTGTGCTGCAGGGGAAATCAAACATTTACCATGAAGTTCACGATCAGATCTTGAGTGCGCTTGGTTACCTGGAGAAAGTAAATCAGTTGAAATATCTCCTTCACCAGCAATATAAGTAACTACCTTAATCTCTTCTACTACCTCTGGAAGTTTTGTAAAGAACTCAGCCTTTGCATAGCTCTCTAAAATATCTTTAGCAATTTCGTTACCACTTTTATATGCTACTTCTAAACGAGCTGTATCAGCCTCGTATAGAAAAAATTGAGTTTTAAGAACCATTGATGCTTCTTTTGCAATAGCAACCTCATTACCTAAACCTAAATCAAGTAACACCTCAATCGAAGGACCACCTTTCATATGTGATAATAATTCAAATGCAAAAGCAGGACTAATTTCTTTTACTACAGATTCTCCGAGGATAATTTCCTTTAGAAACATAGCTTTCACTCCAGCAGCAGGAGTCGTTCCTGGAACAGTATTATAAATAAAGAATTTAAGAGATTCTTCGCGATCTGCGTTATCTGAATCTTTAATTTGTGTAATGATTGCGCTTAGCAATTCAGCACCATCAATAGGCTTTGGGTTAAGCCCTTGAACTTTTCGTTCTTCGATTTCTTGTAGATAATCGTTATAAATGTTCATAATAGAATTCTTTTCAATGTTAAAGGCTGATTTTATTGATTATCTCAAAATCAAAAGCCATAATATCTCGGTGTTTTTTTCGTAATGCAAATTAACGAATTTAAGATGAGAATTAAAAAAAATTGAATAGAAGTGGACTTTTCAAAAATTATTATTGCCAGATACTAATTTTTAATACGTATAATTATAGAAATGCAAAAAATTTAACATTTTAATGATTAATCCATAATTAATCATTTGTATTCGTATTATTCCTAAATTCCAAAAATCATCACAAACAAGAAAACGTTATAGTTCAGAATAAAATTCAACCCTAAAACGACCAAAAAATACATTTTAAAGCAATTTAGCAATTATCATTTCTTCAGTTACACCTTCAGCATCTGCTTTATAGTTTTTAATTATTCTATGACGAAGTATCCCTACTGCAACTGCTTTTACATCTTCAATATCTGGAGAAAACTTACCATTAAAAGCGGCGTTCGCTTTCGCAGCCAAAATTAAATTTTGCGAGGCTCTCGGACCTGCTCCCCAGTCTAAATAATTCTTGACAAATTCGTTTGACAGTGGATTATCAGGTCTTGTTTTACTAACCAAAGTCACTGCATATTCGATGACATTATCTGCAACAGGAATGCGGCGTATCAATTGTTGGAAATCGATTATATCTTGTGATGTAAATAGCGGATCTATTGTATTGACTGAATCGGAAGTGGTTCGCTTTACCACTTGAACTTCTTCTTGAAAAGAAGGATATTCAAGTTTTATGGCAAACATAAATCGGTCCAACTGCGCTTCAGGCAAAGGATAAGTTCCCTCTTGCTCAATAGGATTTTGGGTAGCCAAAACAAAATATGGCAAGTCTAATTTATAATTCTCACCAGCAATAGTAACGGAACGCTCCTGCATCGCTTCAAGCAAAGCAGCTTGTGTTTTAGGTGGTGTTCTGTTTATTTCATCCGCCAGAATAATATTCGAAAAAACAGGTCCTTTTATAAATTTGAATTTACGGCTTTCATCTAATATTTCACTACCAAGTATATCCGAAGGCATTAAATCTGGTGTAAATTGGATTCTTTTAAAATCAAGTCCCAATGCAAGCGCAAGCGTGTTCACCATCAATGTCTTGGCCAATCCGGGAACTCCAACTAACAAAGCATGACCGCCAGAAAAAATACAAAGTAAAATTTGATCTACCACCGCATCCTGACCCACAATGATTTTTGCTATTTCGTTTTTTAGCTCGTTTCGTTTTTGTACTAAGTTATGTATTGCTGCTACGTCAGACATTTTTGAATGTTTATTAAATTAAAAAAGGGTTAGCGATATGAATTCATAAAGCTAACCCTTTTTATTTATTTTAAAAAAATTATTTTTTCAACCAATTGTTCGTGAAAGCACAATCTCTGTATTCTCCAATAATTTTAATATATGTTTGTTTTATTTTCTCATCAAACCATTTTCCAATAGCTTTGATTTGTTTTTCTTTTAAAGCTAAATCTTTAATTTTGATATAATCCTTAGCGTAATCCGCCGTATGTTCATCTATTCTATTTGTAACGGTAATCAATTTATATTTTTTCTTACCTTGTTGATCTTCCATTATTGGCAAAGAAATTTCTCCTTCTTTCAAATTCGAAACTTGACTGTATAAACTAGGATCCATTTTTGTTAATTCGAAGCGAGTATCTTGAGTTTTCGGATTGATCAAAGCACCGCCATTTACTCTGGTTTCTTTTTCATCTGACGAAGCTCTTGCTGCATCAGCGAAAGTAAGCTCCTTGTCTTCAATCTTTTTTCTGATTAATTCAATTTTATCCTTGGCTTCTTTCATAGATTCTTCTGAAACTGCTGGAGTCAATAATATATGACGCAATTCAACTTCTTGCCCTTTTATCTTCTCAACATAAATAATATGAAAACCAAAATCAGTTTCAAAAGGAGCAGAAATTTCTCCTTCGGCAAGACTAAAAGCAACGTCTTTAAACTCTTTTACAAATGGAGTTTTTCGATTCATTTTATAATATCCACCATTTGAGCTGGAACTTGGATCTTGCGAATACAGGACTGCTTTTGTAGCAAAACTAGCTCCATCTTGACATTCTTTTTTGTAACCATTCAGTCTCTCAATAACTTTTTGCTTGTCGGCATCAGAAACCTTAGGAGTCACAATAATTTGTGCTACTTCCATTTCGGCACCAAAAGTAGGAAGATCGGCAGCAGGTATTTTTTTGAAAAAGTTACGCACTTCTTCCGGAGTTATTTCTACTCCATCGACAATCTTTTTTTGCATTTCAGAAGTCAATTTCTGCTCTTTCAAAACATCAAAGAAATAAGTTCTAAACTCTTCCTCATTATTTTTCTTGTAATACTTCACTACTTTATCCAGCGATCCTAATTGTTCTGTCATATAGTTCAATCGATCATCCATCATGCCTTTTATTTCAGAATCGCTTACCTTAATACTGTCTTGTACCGCTTGATGTGCATATAATTTGTCTTCCAATAATTTACCTAACATTTGACATCTTGTAATATCTTTTACAGAACCTCCTTGTCCTGAAATTTCCAAATAAGATTTGTCGATGTCAGAATCTAAAATTATATAATCTCCAACTGTTGCAATTACACCGTCTATTTTTTGTTTTTGATTGGATTGTATTTTTTTAACAGAAACAACCGCACTATCTTTAATAATTTCTTGTGCTCTTGTTATCGCACTTGAAAACAGTAAAAGAAAAAATGTTAGTGCAATTTTATTGTTTATGGATCTCATTTGTAATGTTTTTAATGGCATTTTTATAATTTATTATTAGCGTAATGTATCGTTAGTTTTCTTTTTTTAATTTATTTAAAAAGAGATCTTTTAATTGTGGCCAAATATACACTTTAAGAATCAAGAAAAGAATGGAATTTATAATACAATTACTTACAATTCTTTAAACTTAAAGCCAACAAAAATAACAATTCAATTACATAATACAAGTTTCCTTTGTACTATTAACAAAAAATTGTAAAACGCATTAATTTATTAGTTTAAATACTTCCTAAAAGTCATATTGACTCTCCAAATATTTAGATTAAAATGGATAAAAACAAGTCTTCCACTTTATAAAAGTCAAACTCCAAGCAAACCTTCCTATGCGTTTTGAATTACTATTTTTTTTCAACTTATTTTACCGAGCATTTATTTTTCTAAAAACGCGAAAACTATTTGCATGAATATTTACGATTGAAAACAAAATTAAAAATCATTAAAACCTTCCTCTAAAACTGCATTTTAAAAAAAGTTCTTAACACTATTACGTTTTCGTAAAGAAGATTACAGCACTCCATGTAAGAAGTATTGTTATTTGTGTAAATTAGATAAATAATCATTGTTGTCCGATAAAAAATCACGGAACGTTTATTTTTCTATTTATTTTGGCACTTCACGAGGTTTTAGCCTGCTTTAGCTTGTTTTTGAGTAC
>NZ_JADOVD010000009.1:0-182827 GCF_015752245.1 Flavobacterium sp. CG_9.10 | reverse complement strand
GCTTCTCTTCTTTGGTAAATTTTCTCTTTTCCATCGTACAAAATTATAGATTTCTATTTATAATTGTGTCCGATTATTTAAGGGGCTGAAACACTGCTCCAGTAAAAGAGTTAGAATAATTTCCAGCAACTATATTTCCAGCATTTTGATTCGAGATATTTATGTTTTGATTTCCAAATGATTCGGTGCAATTTGTAATGCCATCTTGATCATTATCTAAATCGATGTTGTCATATACTTTATCATTATCTATGTCAGTAGGACAAATACTGACAGGTATTTTGTCGGAAAAAATAGGAATTGTGCTAGGACATCCTAAAATGCTTTCTTTTACTTGATAATAGCCGGGTTGAGTAGGAGTGTATGAATTTAAATTGGCGCCAGTAATAGGATTATCATTGAAATACCATTGAAAAGTATCATAGGAAGATAGAGTGCTAATTTTTAACTTGACATTTGGAATGCATGCGGAATTTGATACTGAAATTTTATCCGTAACAATTTCCGGTTTAGTATCAAAACCAGAATAGTAACCTCCGTAAGTTGCAGCTCCACTGTTACCTGAATAGGAAACATAAACTTGTTTGGTGGATTTTACACTTACATTTCCTGACAATCCATTAACAGTATAATAAACAAAACCTGGGTTTGCATTTATGGTTGTCGGACTTGAGGTAATTGGATTATCATTAATTAAAACAGTGGCACCGGATTCAGTAACAACATTTATACTTCCAACATAAGATACATCCCCTATTGCATTTATCATGGGAATGTTATCAACTATACTTGGAGTAGAACAATTGATAGGTGGAACAAAAAATAAATTTTGATTTGCAGGTGAGTTGGTTCCGCCAATACTTTGATACGCAAAGACATTCTCTGAACTTGTAACGTAAAGATTATTATTGATATAACTGCTTCCGTCTAATATTAGATATTCACCTGCGTTTTTTGTAATTGGAGTCGGATTTCCGTTTGTATAAATTTTGGTATTGTCTTTATGCGCAATTAGCAACACACGTTCCAAAATATCACTTCCTAATCCTTTGATGAAAATATATTCTTTTCCAGTTTTTTCAAAAGAAACTATTTGATCAAAGCCAAGATCTCTTCCAGAGGAATTGTTAGTGTTTGGGCCTTCATAGTTACTGCCTCCAAAAGAACCTGCATTCACAACAATATCTTTGTCAGAACTTATTAAACCACCTATGATATTTGTGCTTTTAAAATTACTTCCATTATTTTCTATTGCTAAAACGTAACTTTCATTTTTATTTAAAGAAATAGTTAGAGGACCGGTAATAGTAACTCCATTAGTTAATATTGTACCAACAGGAATATTGGAAATCGTTATATTAGTACCATTTTCAACAGACAGAATGGATGCAAAATTCATTAAGCCAGTAGTGTTAAATTTGTTTAACATCGCTCCAATTCTAAATTCCTTCCCCAAGGCGCTATTTCCCTTAGATACTAATCCTCCCGCTTGATTATGTAATCCCGCATTTGTTCGTAAGCTGGTATAAATTAAATCCTCGGCTTCTACAATATATCCTTTATTATTTAATATTCCAATACTTGTATTTGGTGTGAAAATTTGTGTGTTGTTACCGTTACCAATAAAGTAAATCCAAGGATTGTTTTTGTTGATTGTATTAGTAAATACGTTTCCGCCAATTTCAATTACTTTTACTTTCACATCACTAATGCTGGGGGTAGAAATGTATAAATAATGTTCCTCTGGAGTAACACCTCCTGTAGTTCCTGAGGTTAATGGCGGAATATAATGTGTTTTACTAAATTGGGCAAAGCAGCTTATTGATAAAAAAGTAAAGAAAATAAGTAAAGTTTTTTTCATGCGATAAAAATAGGAAAATAACTATCATCTTTTTAATGAAAAATGACCTTTTATTATTTTATTGTCTGCAAAAGTTACGTTAAACCAATAATCATCAGCGGGTAATGAATATCCATTGAACGTGCCATTCCATCCAGAGCCAGCTGATTGCAACTGCTGTAATAATTTACCATAGCGATTAAAAATGGTTAGTGTAGAATTTGGCAAAAGGTCTAAGTTTTGAATTTTCCAAAAATCATTGTATCCATCACCGTTTGGAGTGAAATAACGGGGATAATCCAACACGTATATTTTGAAAGGAATAGACAAACCACAACCATTTTTATCTCGGGCATAAACCAGATATTCTCCGGGAGCCACGCCATTAAATAACGGATTATCTTGAAAAAATGATCCATCAAGTGAAAATTCATAATTGCCTATTCCCGTATATTCAATTAAAACGGAGTTTTCGTTTCCTGCAAAATCATTTATAATTGCTCCTGTGATAATTGCAACTCCAGAAGCATTAACCGTATAATTTTTAGTACCGCTACATCCATTTATATTGGTAACTTTTACAGAATAAGCGCCAGGCAAAGTAACATTAATTGTATTTGAAGTCTCTCCGGTATTCCATAAATAACTCGAAAATCCAGCGTTGACTATTAAGTTGATGGAAGCGCCAGAACACAAAGAAGCTGTTTCGTTTTGAAAATTTGGCGGATTAAATGGATTCACCTTAAGTGTTACGGGAGTAATCGCGTAACAATCTGGACCATTTACGATTCGGGCATAGATGATTTGTTGGTTTGGGATAGTATTATTGAAATTAGTGCCCAAAGGATTTTTTTGGGAAAGCGCATCATTCGAATTTAAATAATATTGGACAATTAATCCAGCTGGCAATCCACTCATGACCTCTGGCGTTACTTCAGATTGAAAATCAAATTGATATAGTCCATCCTGCACCGTATCTCCGTCACAAACTACAATTGGATTTAGCTGTGAAATACTGTTGTTTGCAATCAGTAGTTTAACTTCGGCATAATTAACACAACCAAACGAATTTGTAACTCTGGCAAAAACAATTTGGTTAGGTATTTTATTTTTATAAGTTATTGGACTTGTAATAGGATTCATTTGCCCTTTTGCTTCTATCAAAGATTCATAGTAGGTAACAGTACTTAAAGTTGTATCATTGTTTTTTACTACTGCATCAACTCGAGTTAAATCGAAAACAGTAATTCCATCCCCATTATCATCACATTGTGAAAGCACAGTATCTTTCAAATCGACTTTTGGTGCAAATTCAACCTTTATTTCATCGGTAGCTGTGCAAGTGGTAGGTGATAAAGTGACTTCAACTTTGTAATTTCCAGTATTTGTAACAGGAAGAGCTGGATTTGTTTCGCCTGCTAATTCATTACCATCTTTAAACCATTTATAAGTGTAAGTTGACGGTAATTTTGTGTCGATGACATAGCTTTCGCCAAAACAAATTGCATTGTTTGTTGTCAATGAGCGATCGGCGCCTAAGTCTATTTTTGGTGAAAAACTACCCGCCTGCAGAAAAACGGCGGAGTCATAATATTGATTACTATCATCAGCAATTACCAATTTTATATGATAAGTTGTTCCTGCAATTACATTTGTTTGAGCATTCATTACTGCGGTTTGTGCACTGTAGTTTGTTGGACTATTAGTGGAGCTAAATCCTCCAAAATAGTTTTCGTTTTTTGCAGGACATCCACCAAATACGCCAAATGGTGCTATTAATGGATGGATGCTTGTTGACGAAACAGGAGTGGTGGTACCTGGAATTACTGCTAAATTTTTATAATTGCTTGTACTGCCTTTTTCTTTTATAAGAAATGCAAAACCATCTGAATAACGACAAGGAAAGTCATCTTGGTATTCATTAGAAGCGAATAGATAGTTAAAGCTAATAAAATTAGTTAAAGGAGTAAAATCAAATTCTAAAACCGTTGCATTTATAGTTTTTGTTACAGCTAACGCTTTTTCTAAATCGGTATCACCGAGCCAAGAAGTATCTCCTCCTCCCAAATTTCGTGTAAAAGGTCCAACTGAATTTGTACTGCTCCACGTACTTAAAAGAAGACCTTCTGTAAAAGGGAAACTACTTGTGCCAGAATTAAAATACGCATAACTATTTTTTCCCGGATTAAAATTATCTCCAGTTGCCATTGGATTAGAAGTGGAAGCACAAGAACTATTTACCAAAATATTTCCAACAAGTTGTTGTGCGGTGTAGGAATCGTTTACTGATATAGATTGTGCAGTTGCTATAAAACTAGAGCAACAGATGAAAATATAAAATAATTTATTTTTTATAGATTCCATAGCTCAGTAAAGATACTACAAATCTCTATTTTTTAACAATCTATAGGATAAGAAATTGAAAATCAGGGTCCAAGATAAAACAATCAAGATGGAAGTAAAATGTACGCTGTAATCTTTGCTGTTGTCCATTCCTATTTGTGTCCCAATAGATTTGATTACTGATAATCTGGAGAATGGTTCTACAATTAAATTAGACATGGATTCTAGCGGAAAAAATTGCATAATATAGGAGGCTATTTTACTATCCGGAAAAATTTTAAAAGTCAATATTCCTTTTGCAATCCCTTCAATAATATTCCAAACTAAAAGAAATCCCAACGCAAATGCAGAACGTTTTACCAATATTCCTAAAAATAAACAGAAGGAGAAAAATCCAACCAATTTTATGAAATAGGCTAAAATATATTCTAAATCGGAGAAAACAATTCCAATTTCGGTGTAAGAAGAAAAACTAAATCCTAGGATTAACGATAAAATGAAAATAAAGATTGTTGATGCTACAGCAAATATTAGGATTGTCAAAAACTTAGAAAGAATAAATTCTTTTTTACTCATTCCGTCAATTAAATTTTGTTTTAAAGTGCCATAACTATATTCATTAGCCATCATGGAAACAATAACAATAGCGAGGAACAACTTTAAAATGGCGGCAATATAAGTGTTGAAATGCCAAATAAAGGGAAAGTTGAATATTCCCATTTCAGCGAGATGAAGTTTAAAAATCCCCAGATCAAATTTTATCGAAGCGATTAATGCTATAAAAGTTAAGAGAATAAAATAAGTAGAAGTCAAAACACGACTGGCTTTATTTTTCCATATTTTTTGTAATTCTATTGAGAGAAGTCGTTTCATTTTGGAGGATTTAGAAATTGTGATTTTAGATTTTAGAATTGAATTGTGTTCTTGCTTTTGAAATTGAGTTGTATCACTGTTATTTTTTTCCTGTTAATTCCAAAAATTGTTCTTCCAAACTATTTTTGCGTTTTACCAAATGACTTAGAACAACATTTTTTTCAAAAAGAAATTGATTCAATTCCTTTGCCTCCAATTTATATTTTAAATAAACCATTACTTTTCCTTCTTCATTTCTATAGTTTTTTACCGCGGGATGAGTTTCTAAAATAGCGATTAAATTTTCGACATCTTCAGCTTGAAGCTCAAAAAAACCTTCGTTTGTGGACATTCCATCAACCAATCCGGAGTACAAAACCTCTCCTTTTCTTAAAACTAATGCGTGTGTGCATACTTTTTCGACTTCATCCAGTAAATGAGAAGCCAGTAAAATGGTAGTTCCTTGAGCAGCGATATGCTTGATAATATCACGAATTTGATGAATACCTTGTGGATCTAGGCCATTTGTGGGTTCGTCCAGAATTAAAATTTCTGGATCATTTAGCAAAGCAGATGCAATAGCTAATCGTTGTTTCATTCCAAGAGAAAACGTGCTGAATTTACTGTTTTGTCTGTCCACTAAACCTACTAATTCAAGCTTTTCGTTTACTTTTGCATAGTTAATGTCTTTGATTTTACAAACCAGTTCTAAGTTTTCTTTTGCGGTCATGTAGGGATAGAAATTAGGTCTTTCTATAATGGCTCCTACTTTTTTAAGGGCTTCATGAGTTTGCATTGTACCACCAAACCAGCTGTATTCACCTGAGGTTTTATTGACTACATTTAAAATAATTCCTAAAGTAGTCGATTTACCGCTTCCATTTGGTCCAAGAATGCCGTAAACATTGCCTTTATGTATTTCGAAAGAAACGTTTTTCAAGGCCTGTAAATTGCCATAACGTTTGTTGAGATTTTTAATTGAGAGTATGATTTCCAAAGCGTTCGTTTTATATTTTCTATAGGACGAACAAAATAAGAATTTGTTACTAGTAATCTAAAATTAGTTTATTTACTAAATCAATTTGCAAAGTGCTGTTAATTTTTCGGCCGTAATGGGTTTGTTAATATAATTTTTTACTACAGTATAATTTTTTGCCATTTCAATATCGGCAGGGTCAATTGAGGACGTGATAATAAAAATTGGAATTTCTTTTTTTAGAGTCAAATGATTAAACTCATCCAGAAATTGCCATCCGTCCATGACAGGCATATTCAAATCGAGTAAAATCGCATCAGGTAGATTTTTGTTTTCGTTACAATTCTTTTTTAATTCGTCTAACGCAGCTTGAGGATTAAAAAAAGAGCGAATATCATCACAAAACTCATTTTTAGCGATGAGTATCGTCAATAATTTTAACGATAACTTATCATCATCGATTATGTAGGTTAACTTATTTTTCATTCAAATATATTTTAAATGTAGAACCGTGATCTACTTCACTTTCTACTTCAATTTTTCCATCCATTGCCTCAAGTTGATTTTTGGTCATATATAATCCAATTCCTTTTGCATCTTCGTTACCGTGAAATGTTTTGTACATGCCAAAAATTTTATGGCCATTTTTCACTAAATTTAATCCTAAACCGTTGTCTTTAAAGTTTAGAACGGTGTATGTTTCATTTATTTCATAACCAATTTCTAGAAAAGCCTTTCGTTTTCGAGATTTATATTTTATGGCATTTGTAAACAGATTAAGTAATATGCTATCTAAATAAGCAGGGATTACATATACAAATAAATCTTCCGGAATAGTGTGACTTATTGTTATTTGACTTTCTTTGATAACCAGACTTAATGCACTTTTTGTTTTTTCAATTTCGTCTTTTAAATTAATTTTCTTTTTTGCAATATTCGTTTTTTTCTGAATAGTGATAATTTCATTTAAATACTCAATTGTTTCCGAAAGCTTTTCAGTTCCTTCTTTAAACAGATCATAGTAGGAAAGTTTTTCAGCGATGTCTTCAGTATTCTCGATAACATCAACAATCATAGCTAAATTACTAGTATGCGAGCGAATGTTATGGGAAACTATATGAGTAAAATTATAGAGCTTATCGTTTTGCTGGCTTGTTACTTCTAATAGCTGCTTGAGTTCAATCTCTTTTTCAATTCTTGAAGTCACATCCCGACCTACACCAATAAAATTGATTAAATTATTATCACTATCAAAGACTGTGGTAATATTTAATTCAAACCAATATTTTTCTTTTTGTTTGTTATAATTCAGTATTGTAATTTTGATACTCTTTTTATCCTGAATTGCTTTTTTCATCAGCAATGTTGATTGCAAATCAGTTTCTGGACCTCTGGACAAATAACCTGGCTTTTGGCCTATTACTTCTTCTATACTTAAACCTGTCAATTCTAAATAGGCATTATTCGCCCATATTGCCTCGCCTTGTGGGTTGGCTATTACAATCGTGTCAGTGGTTTCGGAGGCAGCGAGCGAGAGCAAATTTAATTTTTCTTCCACATTTTTTCTTTCGCTAATATCTCTAAAATAGCAAACCAAATAAGTTATATGGTTCACTATAAATCTTTTTCCAGATGCTATTTCCACGGGAATTGATTCTCCGGATTTGGTCTTTATGCATGCTTCATTTACTGTGAATTCATCGTTTGTTCGATTTTGAGTAAGAAAATATCGTACTTGTTTTTGGTATTCGATTGGAAATAATGTCGAATTATGCAAGCCTATTAGTTCGTCGCTATTATATTCTGTAAGTTCAGCAGCTCTGGGGTTATAATCTGTAATAATTCCATTAGAAGCATCAATAATAAAAATAGCATCATTTGCGCTCGAAAAAACAGAGGAAAATTTTTCTACACTCAATTGAAGTTCATTTATAAGGTTCTGCTCCTTGGTTATGTCTTGAAATGTTCCTAATAATTGAGTTGCAATTCCATCAACAATCTCTACCTGGCAAATGCATTCAATGTATTTAATGTTGTTTTTACCAGTTGTAATTTGGAATTTATCCTCAAATGAAATTCCGTCAGTAATGGCTCTGTTAATAAGGGTCATCATCTTATCTCTATTTTCACCTTCTGTGTAAAATTTAATGCCGCTGCCATTAACGGGGTTAAAATCCTCGGGAACTTCAAGAATGTGTTTTGTAACGGCATCCCAAAAGACATCTTCGGTTTGAAGATTCATTTTCCAAATGCCAATTTTAGCTGATTGTGCAGCCTTGAAATAGAGTTCAAGCTTATCGATCATAGTAGGTTAAAATTATTTTAGATGTCTTGGGGACAACCAAAAGTAAAGTAAATACGACCGTTTTAATTTTTTTTAACATAAAAAGATAAGGTTCCTAATTAATCTATAGCCCCGTTTTTTTTAAATGTCTTCAAACTAGTTAATTACGTAATAATTTATTTTTTAAATTGAGATTTTATTTGAAAGATTTACTTTATTTAATAATTAAGTAGCTAAAAATCAAGCGGTTTTTTGAAAAAGTAGATTCGGTTTTTGTTTTTAAGAAAATGACGTAAAAAAATGTAAACAGCAGCATCTTTAATATGATAATAGAAAGAAGATAAAGGGTTTATCATAATTTACTGTAATCGTGCCCCACGGGTTAATTTATTGTAATTTTGCATTAAATTATATTTGAAATGAGTGAGCCAGTAATGCTTTTTAAAAAACCAACGTATCCTATTAATAATTCGCTATTGGATTATTTGGAACGGTTTGATCGTATTTCTAAAGTTCCCATTTCCTATGATGATTTGATGCGTTTTTCTGGTTCCATAAATGTTTTTGATAAAAACAATCAGGATACATTATGGATTCGCGTATATTATAATGAATTTGAAAGAGCTGAAATTGATTTGAATTTAAAGAAAATCTATTCGCTTTTACATTCGGATGGTAACTTGGGGATTATTAAATTTTTGAACGTAGATTCAATTGACTATTGCACTTTTGGAAATTCGAAACCTTTTCGAATAAAAGTCAGAAATATTTTAAATGATAATTACACTCATTTTTATATCAAAAAAGCAGATGCTTCGCGCGTATATGGATTAGAATTGGAACATATTTTATCTCCGGACAAAATCAATTTTTTGGTTTATAAAGATACTTTAATCGAAGAACACATCATGGGAATTGCAGGTGATGTGTTTATAAAATCGCTTTTGGGAGAATGTTCTGAAACAGAAAAATCTCAAATAGCAAAAGAATTTGTGAAGTTTAATGAGCGCTGTATGATTCGATTGCTGGGTGATATGCGTTCTTATAATTATGTAATTATTCCCATTCATGATTTTGATCAGGTAGTTTATAGGATTCGGGCTATAGATTTTGATCAACAGTGTTTCGAAGGCAATTTTAAAGTATACCGTCCGCAGTTTTTTAAAGAAAATTATCCGATGGTAAAATTGGTTAAGGAAAAACTTCAGGATAGTTCGATTGAACAATATAAAGATGAAGAACGTTCCGTATTGGCCAAAAGGATCCATTCTGCCGAAAATAGGATTAAAAGATTACTGCAAATCATGGGCGATGACACCATTTCTACAGATGGACATTTGCAACAATTGAAATTAGAATTATACAGATATACCAATGATTTGAATTTTAAAAAAGCAAAATCGATGGGAAATATCATGAGCGCCGCTTTTGAATTCATAACCAGAAATTTTAAAAAAACTGATTTATTTAATACTGGATTTTAGATTTTATTTTATTGCAAGTCAAATTTTAAATCTTTAAACTTGGATAAAAATCGTAAATTATTAAAAAAATGTTTAAATTATGAGAAACTATTTATCACTGTTGCTTGTGTTTTTGTTATTGGCTTGCCAGCAAAATTCAGATTCATTAACAATACTTTATTCTTTGCCCCATAAGTTAAAAGAAGTTTCAGGCATTACGTATTCGGCTCAAACGAATTTAATTTGGACATTAGAAGATAGCGGTAATTCAAATACAATTTATGGTTTGAATTCTAATGGAACAATTGCAAAAGCAATTACTATCGAGAATACTGAAAATATCGACTGGGAAGACATTACACAAGATAAGGAAGGAAATTTATATATTGGTGATTTTGGCAACAATGACAATACTAGAAAGGATTTGTGTATTTATAAAATTGATAAAAATGCATTAAGCAGCAATAGCGCAGTTCCTGCCATCAAAATCTCATTTGCTTATCCTGAACAGTTGGATTTCTCACCTAAGAAGAAAGATTTATTTTATGATGTAGAAGGTTTTTTCGAATTTAAAAACAATTTTTATTTGTTTACCAAAAATAGAAGTAAAGGATTTGACGGAACTGCTTTTTTATATAAAATTCCCAATGAATCAGGCTTTCATCAAGCTATATTTATGGGCGAATTTAAAACTTGTGAGGATTATAATTACTGCGCGATTACTAGCGCGGCCATAAGTCCTGATGAGTCTAAAATTGTTATTCTGAACCATGATAAAATTTGGCTACTTGAAAATTTTGAAGGCGATAATTTTTTCAATGGGACAAAAACAGAACTCGCTTTAAATCATTTTTCTCAGAAAGAAGCAGTTTGTTTCATTGACAATGACAAGCTGTTTATTGCCGATGAAAAAAATAAAACAGAAGGAGGGAACATATACAATGTTAGTCTTAAAAAACTAAAATCCAAATCCTAGACCAAAAGCTATTCTAGCTTGTTCATCTACACTTTTGAAATAAGTGATTTTAGCAGTAATTACATTTAATCCATTGAGCCAAAAACCGCCACCAATTGATTTATGCCATTTGTTAGAATCTTCTCCCGTAGCCCATACTCTGCCGTAATCAAATCCGCCTAAAATCCCGTAAGACATCGGAATTAAACTTCTTTTTATTTTTCCTAAATTCAAGCGCAAATCACTGCTTTGATAAAAAGATTTATTGCCTAAAAAACGTTCGTTTCTAAAACCTCTTAAATCGAAATCCCCACCTAAAGTTGCGCCTTGATAAAATTCGTAATTGTTGTTTGAAATTATTTTAGCTTTTAAATTGGTAGCCAAAACTATTTTTCCATTAGAATCAATTCTGTGATTTAAATTGAGTTGACTTTCGAGGGTCGAAAAATTTCTTTTAATGTTATCTAAATTCATTTTCCAACTTCCAGCTATCGAAAAACCTATTCCCAAGGTGGGAAGCGATCGATTATCATAATTCTCAAAATTATATTTAAGTGTTGCGCCCGCAAATTGTTGACTTTGAAAAACCGTGTTGTCTACAATTCCTGGAATGTTTATGAAGCGATTATTAGTGACTTCTACTGTAATTTTCTCGATAGTGGTTAAGAAATTAATTTCACTTCCATATCTGCCAATTTTTTTTAGAGAAGGTGCAAACTTGAGCATTCTTAAGCGGACCCGATTGTAATTCATGGCAAATAAATCATCATTATTAACGGTTTCATTACCGGTACCAAAATAATTAATGGTAAAATTTGGACTGGTAATTTGGGCTTGCAAATCCAAATCCCATTTGCCTATAATTTTCGGAAAACTACCTTTATAATTTAATTCATACCCATTTGTTGCAAAATAATAATTGGTCTGAAAACTATGTTTTTGTGTGTAAGGATTTTGATTGAAATTATTAACTGTGTAAATGGAATTCAAAACTAATTTTATACCATCATCAGGATTATAACTTAAATGAGGTAGTTTTGAGAATGTATTGTACTTTGCTTTTTTAAAATCGTAAAGATTAGTTTCATAACTATCGGTTAAATTGATTTTAGTTTTTCGATCTATAACGAAAGTATTCTTTTTCGATTTAAAGTCATAGATTTTTATGTTTTTTCCGTTTTCTATAGCATAGGAATCATTATTTTGTCCTCCAATCAATAGAATTTTAGTTTTAGATTTTTCGTTTCCTTTTACTTCAAAAATATCGTCATCATCTAAGCCATAAATCCAAATGTTTTTGGTTTTAGATGCTAAATATTCTCTGGTATACAACAATTCATCACCTTCCTTTTTCACCCGATATACTTGGATTTCAAGTTTTTGATTTCCAGTATGATTAATCACAAATTTGTCTTTTTTAGAAGTTCCAACAATTATAATTGTTTTCTGCAGCACAGAATAATATTCCAAAGCATATTTTTGCAGTTGGTTTCTTCTAATCTTTAATTTTTGCTTAATACTTTCAATAGTTTCATCTTGTACTTCTTTTGGTAAACTTTTAAAAGCATTATCTATATCAGCGTCGGTAAGGTTTTCCTGAATATATTTGGCTTGTGCAATCCATTCTTTTTCGGTTGCAGTTTTAAGTAGGGCAAGATCTAATGGATAGGGTTCTCTATTCAGCCATTTTACATTTTTTATTTCTTCCTTGAAAGTTTGCATATGACGCAAGGCGGGATTTGTCATTAATATTGCAAGCAATACTCCGTCATATTTCGGAAATGCCTGATCTCTGTCTCGTGGAATCGGCTTATAGGTGGTTTTGTTACCTATTTTGTATTCCCCCCAGCGCCACTGGTCTTGATGTCTGTCCCAATCGCCAATAAGCATATCAAATAATCGGGCTTTGATATAAGAATTTTCATCAACAGAATATTTTTCGTCTTTGTGCAGATTTTTTAGTAAATCATCTGTACTTAGTATTGCATTTGGTTTGCCAAAACTTTTTAAGTCTTTTTGGCTGTCATCTGATCGCTCTTCAATAAAGTATAATTCATCACCAAAAAAGGCGTTGAATTTTTTCAATGCCTTATGTTTTGGAATATAATAAAGCAAAGAATTTGGATGTGAAATACCAATTTTTTCCGCTAAATTCCCAACTGCAAGAGGCGTATAAGGATGCGCGGTAGTATAAAAATCATATAAAAAATCTTCGGCATACGTGTTTTCAAATTCGGTTGCTAAAAACTGATTTTTGAATGCTACCGATTGAATAAAATTTGAAGTACTTTTTTTTAAGGAACGCAAAACGTACACTTTTCCATTTTTATCTTCGATTTGTGAGGATTTTGTTTGATGTCCGCCGCCGGCACGTTTTGGCTTTAAACCACCAAAAAGCGTGTCAATCGTCGCGTTTTTTACTTCTATAGATGTGCCGTAATATTTTCTGTAATGCTTTCCAAAGATAAATTTATAAAACCTGCTTTTTTTGGTTTGTTTTTTTGAATAAATACTTGTGGTTGTCGTTTCAGGAAATGAAATCGCTAAATTTTGTATTTCTTTTTCTTTTACCTCCAATATAATTTTTTCATAAATCAGTTTTTCTCTATTATTTTCAGTTGAATAATAAGAAATTTTCGAATTTCCATTTTCATAAATTGATAATTCAGAGTAACCATTTCCACCATATGAAAAGTCCTCGGGAAATACCGCTCTCGCAGCTTCTGATTTTGAACCGGCCCCGCTAATGATTTGTTTGATATTGTCTCGTTCAATGTATTGCAAATTATGGTCATGTCCTGAAACTACAATAACATTATTTCGACCTTGTAAGAGTGTTTTTACCCTCTTTATGAAAATTGTTTATTGCTTGTTCTGAATGTCTGCTGGACTTAAGCCGGAAGTTTTCCGAGATAAGTTGATGAGCGAACCTAGTACTGGAAGTGGTATTTTGTTTTCAAATGGGAAAATTTGTTTTTCTAATGAAAATTGTCCTCCAGTTGCGCCATTACTCATCAACGGATGATGTAGTGCTAAAACCACTGTTTTGTCGTGGTTTTTATTAAGAAGAGACTCTAATTCCGCAAAAAAATCTTCCCGAGTTTTGATATCACAATCATTATTCATAGTTGGATAATTATCCCAATCTTCCCTGAACCATTGACTGTCGATGGTAATTAAAGTCACATTTTTATTGATTTTTACATCGTCAATAGCACAGCTTTTTCTAGGTAAAAATGATTTTTTGTCTTTGAGATATTCAGTAACAAATTTTGCTTGGCGTTCTAAACCTTCGATTCCACTGTCCCAATCATGATTGCCAGAAATAAAAATGGTTCTTCCGTTAAAACCGTTGGACAATTTTAATTGATTAGTTAACTTTTTTTCGGCTACAATTCGTTTACTTGGATCATCATTATTTGGTAGTCCTTTTGGATAAATATTATCACCAAGAAACAAAAGGGTAGAATTCTCATCTGATTTTTTTATTCTGTCGTGAAACAAACTAAGAGTTTCTTGAGTTTTACTTTTATATGTATTTCCGGCATCACCAATCAAATAAAAAGTATGAGAAATTTTAGAAGTGTCCGCTATGTTAATAGATATTTTATTTGCGATGTTTTTCCCGTATTGTGCATGATTTGTTGCGCAAGAATGAAAAACAATTCCCAAAAAAATTAAAATTAATGAGGTTTTATTTGTACTTATAAAACGATTTTCCCAAAACAATTTCATAATTTAGTAGTATAAAAATAGTATATGACTATAATTGAACAAACCGAAGATTTTGTTAGTAGGTTATTCAAAGATAAACTTTCTGCGATATATACCTATCATAATTTTAATCATACAATTGATGTCGTTTTTGCTGCCAAAAAATTAGCAGAATCTGAAAATTTAATTCCTTCCGACAAAGAAATTTTGTTAATTGCCGCTTGGTTTCACGATGCGGGTTATATTAACGGCAGTATTAATCACGAAGAATCCAGTATTATTATTGCATCTACTTTCTTAAAAGAACAATCTGCTGATTTTATTGCAAAAGTTTCAAATTTAATTACAGCAACAAAATATGATTATGAACCCCAAACTATTTTGGAAAAAATAATTAAAGATGCTGATTTTTTTCATCTTACTAGCATCAACTATATTTCGTCCCTTGATGACTTAAGAATGGAGTGGCAAAATGCTGATCATAAATTTTGTACAAATGAGCAATGGATTAAAGAAAATAAAAATTTTTTAGCCAATAGGCATCGATTTTACACCGATTTTGCTTTAGAGAATTGGCAACCTTTAAAAGAAAAGAATATAAAAATCATTCAAAAAGAAGTCGATCGAATCGAATTAAAAAATAAAAAAAAGAAAAAGAAAACAAATAAAGCCGAAAAGCCAGATCGCGGGATCGACACTTTATTTAAAATAACATTAGTAAATCATACCCGGTTAAGCGGAATTGCAGACAATAAAGCGAACATACTACTTTCTGTTAATGCGATTATAATTTCAATTGCGCTTTCCTCATTAATACCTAAATTAATTAGCCCCAAAAATGCTAATCTGATTATTCCAACTTTTATCTTGATCATGTTTAGTGTGATCACAATTATTTTTGCAATTCTTTCCACTCGGCCAAAAGTGACGAAAAGTATTTTTACGAAACAAGATATTGCTGATAGAAAAGTTAATTTACTTTTCTTTGGAAACTTTTATAAAATGCCTTTAGAAGAGTATCAAGAAGCGGTTAATAAGATGTTTAAAGACAGAGATTATCTATATAATTCAATGATTAAAGATTTGTATTTTTTAGGATTGGTTTTAGAGAAAAAATATAGATTATTACGAATTGCATATAATTTTTTTATGTTAGGAATTATAATATCAGTAATTACGTTCGTAATTGCCTTCAAAATTATAGGAGTCTAGCTTAATTTAATTCGTCTTGTAAATCTTGATACTTATAGTTGTTTGTCTCCACTTGTTTGTTGTCATTAATAATTTTCACTCTTATCGCTCTTAAGCCGGAAACTCCCTGTAATTCTTCGACCTCAAATTGCTCTACAGTTGGCTCTAATACCTTTTTGAATTGCAAGAACTTTATATAATTCAAATATTCGGTTTCTTCACTATCATGAGAATATACGATAGTAATTTTTTCTTTTTCGGTAATTCGATCTTTAGTTCCTTTTATGTTGGCTTTGTCGATGCGTTTTTTAATCACTTCATAACGGGCATTATACGTTCCATCTACATCAAATCGTTTTTCATCCATTCTAAATCGAATCGAAATAGGAGAGCTAAATACTAAAATTAAAGAAGTCACCTCGAGTTCATAAGGCAATGATGACTTGAGTTGATGGTGTTTCATTTCCATAGCGCACAAAGTTTGTAATTGCCATAACCTCAAATTATTTAGATACATGGTATCAAAAGTTTGGGTAGGATCTATTGACGCGCCAATATACAGGTAGTGTTCTACGCCATCTGTTTTAAATCTTTCGTAATAATGCGGATAAATATTTTGAGCTTCTATTTGTTTTCTATCGAGAATGGCAGCTAATTTTTTATTAATAATAGACAATGCATTATCGAATTTTTTTCTGGATTGATAGAACATTCCTGTTTTTTCATCTAAACTCTCAAAGTAATTATGAAGTAATAATTCGCCCTTTTCATCCATTTCAATATTTTTTAAAATAGGATGAATTTCATTCTCAATATAAAACTGGATTTGTTGTTCTGTATCGGCTTTTAGCTGATCTTCCAGTTGATCAAACAAAGACTGCAATTCAAATTTTCGTTGTTCTAATAAAATAAGATTGGAATTTAATTTTTGATTTTCAAAGATTTCCAGAAGACTGTTTAATTGATTTTTTAAATCGTCTTTTACCGTTTCATTTCTATTTTCTGATGAACCTTTAATATCGATTTGTCCGTACAATGGATAGACTTCCTTAAATACAATTTCCTTAAAAATATAGTCTTTATTAAGCTTGCTGGTTTGAAAGTATTTCAACGCTTCTTTTTGGAATTTCCAGTAAACACTTGGATGAATTGCGGTATATTCTCTTTGAATAATCGCCTCCAGTTGATTTTGCATGTCCTTGTTGTATCGTTCAATAGTGTTAACCAAATAAGGCAAAATTAAATCAAGTTTACTTATATTAATGCTACTCAGCACTCTTTTGCTTGCAGAAACCAATTCTACAATACCTAAAAGTTTATTGTTTTTTACAATGGGAACAAAAATGCAACATCTAATATTTTGCTTTAATAAATGTTGTCCCAATGTTTCATTTCCGTATTGCAATGCATATTTTTCAACATTAGAAATTGCAACTAATTTATTGTTTTTCAATAAGTTATTAAATGAATCTCCTAATAGTATATTTTTGCAATCTACTTCCTGTTCAGAAATACTAAGAATAAAACTACCTAAACTTTCGTCGTTGAAAATCGGTTTTAAAAGTTTATCTTCTTCAGAATTGTAAAAAGTCAAACCAACTCTTAAATCTGCTATTTTGAAAATGGATCGAAAAATAGCCTCAAAATTTTCATTCGATATTATTTGTTCTTTTTCTGGTTTTAAAAGATTGCTTTTTAAGTTAGAAATCGCACTCTCAGTAGTGACATCAAAAAGCGTAATAATTCCAAAACCTTTTAATATCCAACTTTCAAAGGAAATTTTTTCTTTCCATAAATCAATGTTTTCATAATTATCCATTAATAAATCAATGTCATCTTGCGTAATTTCGGGCGCTTTATTGGTTGGTGTAATTTCAAGAAAATCGCCATTATACAAAATACGATATTTATTCATTATTCCATTAGCATTAGGTATATCGTAGAATAAAGGGATGTTAAAATCAATTTTTTGATTATAAAAGGTATTCAGAATCAAGATACAACTCATGATGTAAAATTGATTTTCATCCAAATCAGGAATGTCCAAATCAAAATTTTGACCGGCATTTTCAACTATTTTTTTGAATCGCACACTAGAATTAAACGTAAAATTCTGAAAAGGAATTGTAACCGCTTTTATTTCGTTATTTGTTAACGCAATAGGAAATAAATCGGTAAATAATTGTTTAATTAATACCTCATTTTTTTCTATTAAACTCAAATCTTCAATTCCAGTTCTAAATTCTGGAAAAGGCACTAACTGCTCAAGTAAATTTTTAGCATAAGTAGAGCGTAAGTCTACATTTGTTTCTGCCATTTCTTCTAAGCTTTCAATCAGCTTATGAAACGAAATCAAAATTTTGAAGGGACTGTCTTTAAAAAAAGTATTGTTCATTTTCGTTTACTTAGCTTGAAATACAAATTTACTAAATAGCTGATTGTGAGATACTTATTTTTAATGTTATTTTAAAAAATCTAATCAATGGCATTTGCCTTTTTTTGATTTATTTTTTGTTTCAACACGATAATAGATTGGATTAATAGTAAAATAAGCATCTTTTGAAGGTTTTTAATGGATTGGGAATAAAGTGAATTTAATTTTGGAACTCTTAACTAAAAAAATTAAATGAGATGAAGCTTTTTATTATGAAAACCAATCAAGGTTTCATTTATTTCTTTTAATTCTGGCGTGAGGAATGTTTTTTCACCTTTATCATCGTTAGTTAATTCTAATTGACAAACCGTGCATTTAAATTCCTTGAAGTGGTTGGTAATAATTCTAGTTACAATATATTTATGTCCAAATAACGAACACATAATTTTTTTGGTTAGAAATTTTTCTTTGATTTCAGTTAGGTTCATAATAGGTTGTTAAGGTTGAGGAAATTAAATGTAATCAAATAGCAGTCGAAGTGACTAATAAATCCGATTAAGTACATCAATTTGTTAATAAAATATAAAAAATATTACAAAATTAGTTTTTAATCAAACAATTTCTGTTTCGTTTTCTAAATGAAAAATCCCCAATCACATACGTAATTGGGGATTGATTTGAATATATCTTTGTACTGACAAGTTGCGACTTGTCTCTACTCTATGATTTTTCTTCTTTATTGAAATAAACTAAATAATAATACATCTGTTTTTCTTCGTCCCAACCTTTTTCTACGTATTTCTCGGCACTTTCAGGGTTAATGAAATCCATTTTTATTTGGATATGTGTATCTAAATTAATTACGTTTTTTATGGATTTTCGGGCATCGGAAACTGCAGCATTTGCGATAGGAAATGAAGTAACATCTTCAATACTATATTTTTCTCCTTTGTCTATTTTGTAATTTTTAAATTCAGGTATCAAATCAGGATTGTCTAATACTTCGTTCAAGAAATTAGTTTCCTCAAATTGGTCGTTTTTAGCAAAATAATTTACGGAACGATTCATGAACATAACTTCTTCCTTTTTGTCTTCTGCCGGAAATACCACGTCTTTGGCAAAATTCTGGCAAAACTTTAAGTACTTTTTTGTTATGAAATTTTCATCCTCAAATGCATCAACTGAAAGAAAATGTTCTAGCCAATATCTGGCATCATATCGGTTGCTGTCAACGGTAAGTATTTTATAACCTTCCTCTTTTTTATAGTTAAAGATCAAACACCCCTTGTCAAGTTTGCTCAAGTTTATTCCTTGTTGCAAAATCATTTCTAAGTTTGTTCCCTTTTCTTCAAACTGTAAAAAATCCGATTGCAATTCGCTTTTGAAAATCCCAATAGCATCAACAACATTATTATCGATGTTTACATTGGTTAAGTAGGTAACATAAACTTCACCATTTTTAATATGCGGATGGTTTGACTGCTCGAATAAATGCGTCGTTATTTGTTTAGAAACTTCATGTAAACTACTTGGGTTTTCAAAAATTTGAGTTGCAAATTTAAACATGTCATTGTAATCCAAATCAATTTCATGGGCAAACTGAAAATAATTTTCTTCTTTTTCTCTAAAAGGTCTAAAGAAATATTCTTTCATCAGCGGTACAATTTCATCATTTAATGAAAAGGATTGGTCTGATAAAAATAAGGCTTCATTGCGGCTTTTATTTCCTACACGATGTATAGAAAGAGTTTCAATGTGTGTGTTATATAAGTTGATCATTTTTTTATGTTTGGTTGCTCTCCCCTCCCAAAACCTCGGGACTCTCCAAAGGAGAGGGAGACCAGGTAAAACACTTTTAAAACTTTGAAAAGTAAAATTTTAGTCTTTTTTTAAAACCATTAAGAAATTAAGTTTCATTAAGCCTTAATTCTCTTAATTTCTTAATGGTTTAATTTTTTTTAAGTCTAAAAATGTCAAAAGCGTTTGCCCTGAGAGGGAGACGAGACGTGAATATTATTGTGTGCTATTTTTTATGTGATGTTATCTCCCTTTCCTTTGGAGAGTCCTAAAGCTTCGTGAGTGGAGAGGATTAATTCCAATTTTCTTCAAATCCATAATCTTCAAAACTATCGTCTCCTTCAAACATGTCGAGGTCATCTTGATCTAAATCATCTTCAAATTCACTGGCAAAGTCATCCGCATTATCCGCTTCAAAGTTTTTTTCCATTGCTTCATCTGGCATTTCGCCATGAGAAAAGAGTGTAGCAGGATAAGTAGCACCTAATTCAATTTCTTCAACAGCAGCTAGTTCAATAAGAAAGGTCCACATGTTTATGAAATCATAAACATAAATGATTTTCGTGTTTTGTTTATCTAAAATATCCGATAATTGATAATCACTCATGATTTTTTGCTCGCCAAGTACATCTCCTGTATCAAACATAGAAATCTCCTCTTCTTGATTCCAAGTTTCATCACAAGTATAGAATGAAGCCACTTCCATTCCGTCAAACCCAAAGGAATTGAAGATGGCGTTATGGAAATCTTCCAGCGTGTCATCTTCCAGTATAGCAATATCTCTAAAAATATCTTCTTCGGTATCTAATATTACTCTGAATTTGTAAACCATAATCTTTGTTTTCATTGAAAGGTCAAAGGTAAAATATAATTTTAGATTTCGTCCCGAAGTTTTGCGACAGATTTCAGATTTGTTGATAATATTTTTGCGTATGCATTTTTAAAGAAAAGAATCAATTGACGGTCAAGCGAGGCATTATAGTAATTTAAAATAGGTGAGATTATTAAAGTAAAAAGGAATTATTTTGCTTAAAGACCTTTAGGAATTGCGATTACTAATTTTAAATTGACCAGCAATTCTCGTCCTAAACTGACGGTATTTCTTATGATTTGGATAAGATCTATTTGGAGTTAAATTGTTAAAAATTAATGCCACAGCAAGTAGAATTAGAACACCACTCAAGACCGGATAAAGTACATACCAATAGCCAAGATTTTTAATCTCTGAAGAACCAGTTACCGCAATCAGTGCAGTTGCACCTCCTGGGGGATGCAATGTTTTAGTCACTTGCATTAAAACTATGGATAGAGAAACGGCAAGTGGGGCGGTTATCCAGAGAATATCAGGAGCAAATTGTTGAACTGTTACACCGATAATTGCCGAAACAACATGACCGCCAATGAGATTTCTAGGTTGTGCCAGTGGACTTTGAATTACGCCATAAACTAAAACGCTCGATGCTCCAAATGAGCCAATAAGATAAACAACATCAGAATGAGGCAGTTCTTTAGATTGCAAATAAGCAATTATTCCAATACCTATAAATGAACCTAAAAAAGCCCAGAAATGTTCCTTATAATCGACCAAAGTTTCTTTGTAAAGAATGTATTTGGTTTTGCGGTAATTCCGTTTAATTTTTTGAATAGGCATGGGTAACTATTCTGATAAACTTGGGGAATAGGTGTACACTGTAAATGGATATATCATTTTTGCAGTATATTTTGAGATAAGACAAACCATTAAAATAGGAAAGAATAAAGTATAATCATTCGTTAATCCACAAACCAGGAAAATTGCCGTAAAAGGGGCGTGAATACTGGCACTTAAAACAGCGCCCATCCCAATAACCATGAAGTTTATAGGAATCACATTGACATTAAAAAAAGTATTTAAAGTAGAGGCAACAAGTAATCCTAAAAAAGCTCCGATAAAAAGACTTGGAGCAAAAACACCTCCGTCACCTCCCGAGGCCAAAGTCGCTGAAGTTACAATAGGTTTTAGTATCAATATTCCAAGAAATGTAAGGGCTAATGAAAATGTCATTGGCATATCATTCGAATGAATAAAAATAGTTTTGATCGCATGATAGCCTTCACCATAAAGTTGCGGGAACACTAATAAGGAAACACTTAAAATGACAGAACCCAAAATAATTTTGAAATAATGAACTTTTATTTTTAAAAATTGAGACTTGAAAAACAATACACATCGTGTGAGATAAACCGAATTTAATCCTGCTAAAATTCCTAAAAGTATAAAATAGGGAATAGCTTTTAAATGCCAAGTGGTAATGGTTAAGGCAAATAAAGGTTTTTCATCCAACAAAAACAGCAGTCCAAATGCAACAGCTACCGAAATCAAATTGCTTATTAAAAATGCTCGGGTTACTTTTCTAGATATAACTTCTAATGCAAAAAGGATTCCGGCAACAGGACTGCTAAATAAAGCGGTAATTCCAGCCGCAACTCCGGCACAGATTAATTCGGTTTTGTATTGTCTAAATACGTTTTGTTTTCTTTGGGCAACAGCGCCAATCGTTGCCGAAGCGACTACAGTAGACACTTCAATTCCGGTTGATCCACCAAAAACGACCGTCAGTAATCCATTAATGAAATGGGATGGAATTTTATAATTGGGTAAGTTTTTTGATTTGGAATTTGTACTCTCAAAAATTTCTTTAATCCCTTTATTTTCTTTTTTTCTAAAAAGATATTCTCGAAGAAAATAGATGATAGACAAACCGAAAATTGGAAAGAAAACAAAGAATATTGGATTGATTGAAGCTTGATGAAAAAAGATTTCCTCGTAATATTCGGTTATTTTTTTAAGCGAAATTCCTAAAAAGGCCGAAAGAAAGCCGATTAAAATGGAAACAATAACTAATTTTTGAAATTTGATTAATTGGTAATTTTTTTTAATTCGAGCGGTAGAATTCATCTAAAAATTATTTTGCAGTCATTGATTTTCAAGTAAAAAAAATATTTATTTTGAAAAAAAAACATTTATTAACGAATTACAAATTTAAAAAAAGAAAATTAGACTTGAATTAAAATATAAATATAATTGTTGTTTTTTATGATTCCTTTATGAATTTCACTTTTTTGATAAGTGAAAAGGTCCTTATTTTTCATAAAACTCAATGGGAAGATTATCTGGATCCGCGATGAAAGTAAAACGCTTATTAGTGTTGGCATCAATTCTGATTGGTTCAGATAAAATATTTTTCAAAGATAAAAAATGGATGGTTTGTTCTAAATCATTTACTTCAAATGCTAAATGTCGCAATCCTGCCGCCTCTGGTCTCGATGTGCGTTGCGGTGGATTAGGAAAGGAAAAAAGTTCAATTACATAAGTGCCATTTAGTGCCAAATCGAGTTTGTAGGATTGTCTTTCCGCACGATATATTTCCCGAATAACCGTCAGACCTAAAACATCGGTATAAAACTTTTTTGATTGATCATAATCCGAGCAAATAATAGCGGTGTGATGTACTTTGTTTATTGAAATCATAATTAATTTAAATAAGTCATTTGGGCAAGATTGGCTTTTGGGTCTTGTGCTAAAGCTTCCAAATGTCGTTTGTGAAGTAAAACTTTGTTGCGGTCAATATCATTTATTCGGAAAAGAAAAAGCAGTTCATCGTGATCATCACTATTTTGCCAAATCTGTTCTAATTACATTCCTTGAGAGGCAAGAAACGCTTTATGTTTTTCTAAAATTCCTTTGATGATTTCCAAAGGAACATTTTTGAGTGTTGCTAAAACGTGTGGCATAATTTGAATTTATTGATTTAATTTCCGAATCACTTTCGCCGGATTTCCCACCGCCAATGAATTATCAGGAATGTCTTTTGTAACCACAGAACCTGCACCAATCACGCAACCATTTCCTATTGTAATTCCTGGACATATTACGGAATTCCCGCCAATCCAGCAATCATCACCAATAGTTATGGGCAAAGCACTTTCAAGTGTTTTTCTCAATTCCGCATCAAGGGGATGTGTTGCGGTGTACAATTGAACTCCTGGTGCAAAAAAAACATTGGATCCAATAGTTACTTTGGCACAGTCCAAAACAACACAATTTACATTAAAATAAACATTTTCACCGCAACTAATATTGTATCCATAATCACAAAAAAATGGAGGCTCAATATATAGATTTGCTCCAGCATTGGGAATCAACTCTTTTATAATTTCTCGTGCTTTTTTGGTTATTCTATATTCGGTAACATTTAATCTGTGAAGCAAATTTTTAGATTTTCGTCTGTCTTTTACTAAAACAGAATCACCGGCCAAATAATATTCTCCGGCAATCATTTTTTCTTTTTCAGTTTTCATAAATGCATTTGGGTTTTACTGTAAATGTATAAGAAAATCGACAGTGATGCAACATGTTACTGGAAATATGAATTTTTCCATGGATACCATTTCTTTAAATTTCGATAGTAATTACCTACAAATAATTCTTCCCAAATAACTTTTGTAAATTCTAAAATGAAGTCAAAAGAAATTATGACTTTTAAAAAAAAAGATAAGTATTCAATTGCAAACGAGGCTATCAATAATTATTAGATAGCCTCGTCCCATTTTTTATCACCGTCAAAGTTGCTGCGTTTTGTGAGTAGTTTATTTCTTCATTATTTTAATCGATTGTTTGGGTTGCTCATTCATTCGAAAAAAATACATTCCCGAACATAATTTGCTGAGATTAACAATTGTAATTTCAGAATTTAATGTTCCGGTTTGAATTATTTTGCCATTTTGATCAGATATCAAATAAGATTTCTCATAAAGGTCACTATTTGATTTTACAGTTATGATATCGACTGCGGGATTTGGATACAAAGTCAAGTTTATTCCTTTTGCCAAATCAGATAGCCCTAAAGTATAATTAAAAGTTATTCGGTGTGAATTATTCCAAAGGTTTGTTCGAGTATCCCAAGATTGCATTATAATTTGGATTGGATTACCATTACCATCATTGGAATAATCTGATTTGAAATTGTTTATCCATGAACTTGAAGCGGCATCCCAGATTTGCGACAATGAATTTGTAATATGATTACTTCCATCATAAGAAGTGGTTACTCTTATGTTATTGTACCAAATGTCATCATAATCCCATGGTTGTTGGGTAAGGGTAATGGTTTGATGTAAAGTTCCGTTTGCATCATAAATGAAATTGGTTTGGCTTGAATTTTCCCAGATGTCTAAATATCGATTTTGGGTAATGCTTTGGTTTATTGTTCCGTCTGCATTATTAATGAAATTGGTCTGGACATAGTTTTTCCATCTGCTGTTCGTTAGGTCCCAAGTTTGGGAAAGGGTGTGAATGAGGAAGTTATTACTGTCATAAGTATTTGTTTCTAGTTGGGAGTTTTGCCAAGTTCCAGCCCATATTTCTGAAAGAAAAGTAAGTGCTTTCATTGCTGGATTATAGATATAACTTGACCTTACGGTATCATTCCATAAACTTGTCCCCATATCCCAGGTTTGCCCTGTAGCCTGGTTTAGAGATCCATCAGAATTGTTATTGAGTTTCTGTTGGTAAGCATTTATCCATGTTCCTGAGGAAGCGGACCAGGTCTGGCTAAGGGAATTGATTAAAAAATTGTTGCCATCATAAGTATTAGATGTACTAAGAGCATTCTGCCAGTTTCCGTTTATCCAGTTTTCATTAAGAACGGACTCGACTTTTTGAGCTGAGGAAATTACGGCGAATAGGAAACAAATCCACACTATTACGGATTTGAAGAGATTAATTTTCCTCCATTGTAAAGTAGTTTGTGTTTTCATTTTGATAATTTTAATTTTTCACGATTTAGGCTTTTGAAGTAACCATGTGTATATTAATTATCTAGCATCAATTTTTAATGACACCATCTCTACAGTTGCGGTGAGAAATCGTACTGTACCATCTTTTGTTGATCGATATCGCGAAATTTGCTTTTTATTGACCAAAAATCTAACTAAAGCTCTGATGTGTTGGGGTTACATGTAAACACTTTTTTAGATTACACAAATTTAACAAAATTGATTCATAAGTAATTGATTTATAGACTTTTATTTAATTTTATTTTTTATTTTCAAGTTTATAAAGGTTGTCCGCTACTAGGGGAATTTAAATACAACTCATCCTCTAATTTTGACAGTTCAGTTAACTAATATTTTATAATTTCGATCTCCGAAATATATTTGTATCATCAAAATTAAATAACATGAAAGCCATAATTACTCTTACCCTCTTTTTATTTGCAACTACCCTTTTCTCACAAACGATACTTTCAGGAAAAGTGGTAGATGAAAAAGGAAATCCAGTTTCTGGTGCCAATATTTTTATCGAAGGGACCTATGATGGTACTTCCAGTTCTGAAACAGGAGATTTTTCTTTTGAAACAAGTACGAAAGGAAATCAGACTTTGGTTGTGAGTTTTCTTGTTTTCGAAACTTCAAAAACACTGATTGACGTTTCAAATTTTAAAAACAGGACAATTAAATTGAGAGATAACGTTAATGCGCTAGATGCAGTAGTTATTACCGCAGGAAATCTGGAAGCTGGCGACAAAGCGAGAGTTTCCGTATTGAAACCACTTGATATTGTAACCACAGCTGGCTCGGCCGGAAATATTATTGCAGCTTTGCAAACGTTACCGGGTACACAAAATGTAGGTGAGGATGGAAGATTGTTTGTTCGTGGTGGCGAGGCTAATGAAACCCAAACTTTTGTAGATGGAATTCGGGTGGCGCAGCCTTACGGAGCTTCAGCTCAAAATTTACCAACGAGAGGCCGGTTTTCACCATTTTTGTTTAGTGGAATAGCCTTTTCAACAGGCGGTTATTCTGCTGAATATGGAGAAGCATTATCCAGTGTTTTACTTTTGAATACGCAAGATGAACCAGATCAAAACAAAACCGAAATTGCTCTGATGACCGTTGGTTTAGGTCTTGGGAATACTCAGAAATGGGAAAAAAGTTCGCTAAGTGTGAACACTTCGTATATTAATTTGGCACCGTATCAAGCTGCCATTAAGCAAAATGCAGATTGGAATAGTCCTTTTCAGTCTTTAGCTGGCGAAACGGTATATCGCTATAATTTCAATAAGGGAATTCTGAAATTATATGCTGCTTTTGATGGCTCAAAATTCGATATTAATCAAGAAAATATCAACGCTCCACAAAAAATTAGAGTGGATTTAAACAATAATAATTTCTATTTTAATAGTTCATATAAAGGAGGTTTTGGTAATAACTGGCAAATAACATCGGGTTTAAGTTATGGTTATAGTAAAAATAAAATAAATCTGGATTTAGATAAAGTTGCGAATGACGAGAATGCAGCACATTTGAAATTAAAATTAAAAAAGAGTTTTTCGGATCGAGTGAAATTGTCTTTTGGAGCCGATTATTTCATCACCAAATTTAATGAAGATTTCAAGCAAAATTCTGGAACAACAAATACTAATGGTTACAATTCTAACATCGCGGCTGTATTCACGGAAGCTGATATTTTCTTCTCTAAAAAGTTTGCTGCCAAAGTAGGTTTGAGAGTTTCCAATAATGATTTGTTAAATGAAACCGCCGTTTCTCCTAGAGTTTCTTTGGCTTACAAAATGGCTAAAAATAGTCAGCTTTCTATGGCTTACGGGGATTTTACTCAAACGCCAAACGTAGATTATATCAAGTACTCTAACTTTCATCAATTCGAAAGTGAGAAAGCGTCTCACTATATTTTGAATTATCAATATAATAAAGAAGGGAAGACCTTCAGAGCAGAAGCCTATTTTAAAGACTACAGTAATTTGGTGAAATACGATACTCCATCGATACAATATAATTCGGTTTTTAGTAATAATGGAACGGGTTATGCCCAAGGATTGGATTTGTTTTGGAGAGACGGGAAATCATTCAAAAATGTAGAATATTGGGTTTCCTATTCTTACATCGATACGGAACGGGACTATAAAAACTTTCCAACTCAGGTCACGCCTAATTTTGTTGCAGATCATAGTTTGTCCATTGTTGCCAAATATTGGATTAATGATTGGAAATCACAAATAGGTTTCACCAATTTATATAGTTCTGGAAGGCCGTATAATAATCCAAATGAAACACAATTCATGAATGGAAAAACAAAATCATACAACAGTTTGAGTTTTAACTGGGCGTATTTATTGTCTACGCAGAAAATTTTATACTTCTCCGTTTCGAATATTTTAGGTAGCCAAAATGTTTTTGGCTACGATTACGCAAAAAATCCGGATACAAATGGTTTTTATAATCGAAAAGAAGTCACGCCTACAGCAGATCGATTTTTCTTTGTTGGATTCTTTTGGACCATTAGTAATGACAAAAAGGACAATCAGTTGAAGAATCTATAAAAATGGTCATAAGGTCTTAAAGTCAAAGGTCTAAAGCCCTCGTAAATTTGAATTTCTTCAACTTTATGACTTTCGTCTAAATAACAACTCATCCGCAAAAATCAACAATTCAGTAAGTTAAAATTTTAAAAAGTCTAAAACTGAAATACTTTTGAATAATAATTAAACAAGTTTCAATCATCAATAAAATCATTAACAATTAAAATTTACTATCATGATCAAAATTATCACAATTACCGCTTTATTTGTTTGTAGCTTATTATCAGCACAAGGACAATTTGAACAAGGAATGGGAAAAGCTTTTGGGCTTTGGGCAGCAGGAAAAAATACTGAAGCGTCAGATCAATTTGAAAGAATTGCATCGGCAGAAAAAACAAGTTGGTTGCCAAATTATTACGTAGCTTTAGTAAATACCACAGCAGCTTTTGGAACACAGGATAAAGACAAAATGAATTTGTTACTTACCAAAGCACAAAACGCATTGGATATTGAAATGATAAAAGATCAAAATAATGCCGAATTATATGTGATGCAAGCCATGATAAATACTGCCTGGATTGTTTTTGATCCCATGACAAACGGAATGAAATTATCCGGAAAAACGATGGAAATGTATGCCAAAGCCGAAGCAATCGCTCCAGAAAACCCAAGAGTAGTTTTTGGTAAAGCTGAATTTCAAATAGGAGGGGCAAAATGGACAGGAATTGACACTAAACCTTTATGTGCGGAAATTGAAAAATCAATCGGACTTTTTGCTACTTTTAAACCAGAAACTCCTTTCTCTCCAAAATGGGGATTAGACAGAGCGACCGAAGCATTGAAAAATTGCAAATAATATAGAATAACAATGGAAAATCAAAGAATAAAAACGTTTACAGAGTTTAAGAAAAGTTCAATACTTTGTTTGAAAATAGCTTTGATTTTTACATTGGTATTTTCTTTTGTTCAGCTTAATTTTGATTTGAAAAATGTATTAATAACATTCGTTGTAAGTGCCATGTATTCTTTCGGAATTGGCTTTGGGAATGGAATGATTAATGTGTTTCTTGATAAAAAATGGGATTGGCTGGAACAGACTAATTTAAGAGTGTATTTTGGTATAATTGCTACAATATTATACACGATACCAGTTGTTTTAGGAATTGATTATCTCACTTTTGTGGTTTTTGAGAAGCTGGATTCTTCCGAATTTTTCAATGAAAGAATGTTGTGGGTGCATCTTTTTTATATCATTTTATCTCTGGGGGTCTCCACCTTCATGCAGGCCAGAAGTTTTATGGCTAAATGGAAAAATGCATCCAAAAAGGAAGTAACACAGCAAAAAATAATTGCAGGAACGGCTTCGGCAAAGTTTGAAAGTTTAAAAAACCAAATTGATCCTCATTTCCTTTTTAATAGTTTGAATGTGTTAAGTTCTCTAATCGAAGAAAATCCTGAAAATGCACAACGTTTTACGACTTCATTGTCAAAAATCTATCGTTATGTTTTGGAACAAAAAGATAAAGAGTTGGTTTCGGTTGAAGAAGAGCTGGCTTTCGCCAAAACCTATATGAACCTGCTTAAGATGAGGTTTGAAAACAGTTTGTTTTACGAATTGCCGTCGCAAGAGGATTGGACTGCTTCGTCCCTCGCAATGACGGAAGCCAAAGTGGTGCCACTCTCCTTGCAGCTTTTATTGGAGAATACCGTAAAACACAATGTGGTTAGTGAACAGCGTCCGTTGCATATTCGAATTTTTATCGAAGGAGATTACTTGGTTGTCGAAAACGATTATCAAAAAAAAGAAGTATTGCAGGATCGTCAAGGCGTAGGATTGCAAAACATCATCGATCGATATGGAATTATTACCAACAGAAAAGTATTGATTGACCAAAACGAGAAAACGTTTTCAGTAAAAATACCAATTTTAACGAAACAAATTGCCGTGATGGAAACAACTAATTATAGCGAAAACACCGCTTATTATAGAGCTAAAAAGAGAGTGGAACAGCTCAAAGGATTCTACGGAAGTTTAATTTCGTACTGTATCGTAATTCCAATATTAGTATTTATTAATTTAAGATATTCTCCACAATTTCATTGGTTTTGGTTTTCAGCTGGAGGATGGGGATTTGGATTAGTGATGCATGCTTTAAAAGTATATGGATACAGTTCTAATTGGGAGGAGCGCAAAATTCAAGAAATCCTAAGAAAAGAAGAAAACAAACAAGCATGGAAGTGATTTTAGTTTCTGGTTGCCATTTTTGGTGATCTAGCGAAACGTTAAACGTGAAACAAATTTTTAAACAGAACTACGATGGAAAATAATAATCAAGACGAAGAGCGCTATTTCAAAGCTAAAAAAAGGATGGAGGAGATCAAAGGGTTTTATGGAAACCTCACTACGTACCTAGCTGTAAATACTGGCTTACTAGTTATTAATTTGCTAACGTCTCCAAATCATTTATGGTTTTTCTGGCCACTGATTTTTTGGGGAATTGGAGTCGTAATTCACGGAATGAAAGTCTTTAATTATATGCCATTTATTGGTCAAGATTGGGAAGAGAAAAAGATTAAGGAATTTATGGATAAGGAAAAGGAAAATAATAGTAATTGGGAGTAATTTAAAATTAGTATCATGGGACGATTAAAAAGACAATTGCAAAACGAATATCAAACGGATGATTTTAATCCTGATTTGCGTTATGATTTAGCTTATAAAAGAGTAAAAAGGATTAAAGGATTCTATGTTCATGCATTAGTATATGTTCTTGTAAACTTATTTATTATTATTTCTTTTGTGAATGGAAACTCAGATGAGGAAGGAGATTTAAGGAATTGGGAGACCTATTCAACTGCTTTGTTCTGGGGAATAGGACTTCTTGCACATGGATTTTCTGTTTTTGGAAGAAATATATTTTTTGGACCAAACTGGGAAGAAAATAAAATAAAAGAATTGATGGAAAAAGAGAAAAAAGAGAAATGGCAATAGCGTTTCTACTCATTTTCCAAAAGCTATTTATAATAATTTAAACACACTTAAAATCTTAGTCGATAACTACCGGGATTGTGTAAATAAAACAACAACTTTGAGAAAATACTACCCTATCATTGCGTTTCTTTCAATAATAAAATTAATAATTCATCTCATTGGAAATCAAAATTATGGTTTTCAGCGGGATGAATTACTGCATTTATCTGTAAGTGAGCACTTAGATTGGGGCTATTTTGAGTTTCCTCCTTTTATTGCGTTTGTGGGCAAAATTGCTCATTTTATTTTTGGATACTCGTTATCTGGAATTCGTCTTTTCTCCACATTGGCTGGTGTTGGAATTCTTATAATTTGTTGTTTAATTGCCAAGGAATTGGGTGGGAAAAAGAAAGCAGTTTTTTTAGCTGGAGTTTCTGTTTTGACATTCTTGCCTTTTTATCGCAATCAGACTCTTTTTCAGCCGGTAGCTTTCGATCAGTTATTTTGGACACTAGGTTTCTACTTTTTGATCAAATATTTTAATACTAAAAAAGTAAAATTCCTCGTTTTGCTGGGCATTTCCGCAGGAATGGGTTTGATGAATAAATATACGATTTTGGTCTGGGGATTGGGAGTTGTAGTCGGTTTGTTATTTTATGAAAATGGAGCGCTATTCAAAAATAAGTGGCTTTACATTTCAGGATGCATCACTTTTTTACTATTTCTACCAAATATTATTTGGCAATTTCAGCACGATTTGCCGGTTCTTATGCACTTGCAAAAATTAAAAGAAAGCCAGCTGGACGAAATCGGACCTTTTGATTTTGCATTGGAACAATTAAAACATCCATTTACGCTAGCAATTAGTTTGATTGGACTTTTTGCTTACTTTTTTGACAAGGATTTAAAAAAATATAAAGCTATAGGGATTGCTGCTTTAGTCATATTTATATCGATGTGGTTGATGCAATCTAAAGCGTATTATTTCTTCGCCATTTATCCTGTATTATTCGCGAGTGGAGCTGTAAAAATAGAAAAGCTACTTCAGAGAAAACCAAATTGGAATTATGCTGTGGCTGCCGTTTTATTGCTTCCGATGATTCCTTTTTTGCCACTGGCAACACCAGTTTTACCAATTGATACTTATGTTAGTTATTTAAATTTAAAATCCGAAAAAGATGGACGGATAATAATAACAAATGATTATGCTGATATGTTTGGCTGGGAAGAACAAGTGAAATTAGTCGACAGTACCTATCAATCGTTGCCACCGCAAGAGAAAATAAACTGTGTTATTTGGGCTGAAAATTACGGAGAAGCCGGTGCAATTGAAATCATTGGAAAAAAATACCAACTGCCAAATCCAATTTGTAGCAACGGAAGTTTTTGGCTTTGGGGAAGCGGTACAACCAGCGGGGAAGTTTGTATCAGTATTGGAAATGAAAAAAAAGTTGTAGAAAGCGTATTTAAAGATTGCACATTAGTAAAAATGGTAAAACACAAATATGCAATTGACGAGGAAAATAATATTCCAGTGTATATTTGTCGAAATCCAAAAATAAATAGGAAACAAAATTGGGCGTCATTAGAAAAACATGTGTTCGATTAACGAATTAAATTGAGATTTTCCAAAACCAAAAGTTTTAACTTTAAACTAAACCATGACCACAATAATTATTGAAGACGAAAAACCTGCTGCTAGATTGCTGCAAAGAAAACTCGAAAAATTAAATATCGAAGTGGGAGTGATGCTACATTCCGTGGAAGAATCAATTGAGTGGTTTGCTAAAAACGAACAACCTGATTTGATCTTTCTAGATATTCAATTATCCGATGGTTTATCATTTGAAATATTCGAACACTTCGTCTCCGTGCAGCGTTCTATAAAAAGCGCTATAATTTTTACGACAGCATATGATGAATATGCGTTGAGAGCATTTAAATTGAACAGCATTGATTATCTTTTAAAACCCATTGATGTAGATGATTTAGAGATTGCGGTTTCCAAATTTAAAGCGCGTTTGCCAAAACAAGAATCGTTGCAACTCGACTTTGAGCAAATCAAAAAAATGCTTTCTAATCCATTTGAGAAAAACTACAAAAAAAGATTTACCGTAAAAATAGGACAACATCTAAAAGTGATTGCTACCGATGAAATTGAATGTTTTTACAGTGAAAATAAAGGGACTTACATTCATACTTTCGACAATAGAAATTACTTAATTGAAACTACTCTGGAACTTTTAGAACAGGAATTGGATCCTGCTGATTTCTTTCGCGTAAGCAGAAAATTTATAATTCCGCTCAAAGCAATCAAGGAAATTGTGCTTTATAGCAACTCCCGTTTGAAGGTGATTTTGCCATCTTATAAAGAGGATGAGGTTATTGTAAGCAGAGAAAAAGTATCTGATTTTAGAACCTGGATTGGATAATTATTTACATAAAAAAAACTGTTTCAAAATGGCATCAACTAATCCCAAAATTGGAAATATTGATAACTAATTCTGAAACAGTTATTGTAATTTAGGATTCTTGAAATTATTCAAATAATGATTTAATTTCTTTTTCAGTTTTACCTAATTTCTGTTGTAATTTACCCCAAGTCTCATCTTCTTTTCCTTCTTCAAATAATACATCGTCATCTGTTAGATCAGCAAATTTTTGTTTAAGCTTACCTTTTAACTCATTATAATTTCCTTTAATCTCTGTTGAATTCGGCATAATGTTATAGTTTTAAATTGTTACTTATTGTTTAACAAAGTTGAGAATTTAAAGCTAAAAAAGTGTTATATAATTAGACTGAATTGTTGTATAATTCATAGTTACCTGTAATGGATTGAAGTGAAACTGCTATTAAATTAAAAAAGAATATGATGTCGCTTAAATAATTAGTTTTTAGACAACTAAATGTTGTGTATAGATTATTTCTATAGTGGTTTTATGCCTTGAAAAGTGCTTTTCTTATTCCAATTAAAACAAAAACAAACAAAGTATAACCGATAAAAAACGGGACGATGTAGTCGATTAAATTCATAGGTAACATGATGGCAATAATCAGTAATTGAAAGCCTAAACCATAAAAACTAACGAGCGTCATAAACCAATTTGGAAAAGTTTTTACCTTGTAAGCATCCTTGTCCCAGGTGTGAATTATCTTGTCAAAAACGCCGTAAACTATAGTGTAAATTTGGAACAAAATATCAACTGATTTTTGACTTTCGCCTGGTAAAGCTCTGGGTGATTTATATTCAAAAATTTTACTTGTTGTATCTCCACCCACCGATTTATTTCTCAAAATCACATAATAGTAATTGTATAATGTTCCTTGCAATTGAATACAAAAAAAAGCAATCGCCGTTAACCAAAAAGATGTATTGGAAACATAACAAATGGACATCAATAATAAAAAATTAAGGATGATGTCGAACACACTATCGAGATATCTTCCGGTGTAAGAAGGCGTGTTTTTTATCCGTGCCAATTCGCCGTCAGCGGCATCGATAATCGATTTTAGAATGATAAAAAAAGCCGCTAAAAAATAATGATTTTCCAGAATGCAGTAAATTGCAATCAGACCGGATACTCCAAAAAGGAGCGTCACGTGAATGGGAGTAAACCGCGTATTTTTTAATTGAGTGGCAAAGAATGTTCCAATTGGTCTTCCGTAATCGGATAAATCAAGAAATTTATCTTGAGCTGCAAGTTTAGACATTTAAGTTGATGAACAAAGAAATGCGACAATATAGTCAGATATAAAAGGTATGAAAATTATTTGGATAATCGATGCAAAGTATAAGTCATAGCTGTAAGCAAGAAAAATGCACTTACCTGATGCGTTAATCCTAACCACAGTGGAACTCCATACAATAAGGTTAGTACCCCTAATCCAAACTGAACAAAAACCAATAGTAGAAGTGATTTTATTCCGTTTGTTTGCCTTTTATCTAAAGTGAAATTTTTGCTTTTGAAATATAATAAAACAATTATCCCAACGACAAAATACGCAAGAGTTCTATGTACGAATTGCACGCCGCTTTTACCTTCTGTAAAGCTCAACAACAGATTTTTTTGTTCCAAGAAAACACTGTCGTGAATAAATTGTCCATCACTCATCAATGGCCAGTGATTGTGGATTAAACCGGCGTTTAAGCCCGCAACAAATCCGCCATAAATAATTTGCAACAATAAGAAAACTAGAGCGACACGGGCAATGGTGCGCAAGGATTTCTCTATGTTTTTCTTCTCAGGATAAATTAAATCCAGTGCTACCCAAAACGTATATGCAAAAGTGATAAATGCTGTTGTAAGGTGAAGCGCCAATCTAAAATGGCTTACATCTGGATCGTTAATCAATCCGCTTCGTACCATAAACCATCCAAAAAAACCTTGTAATCCACCTAATCCTAAAAGAATTACACTTTTTTTAATAGTGCTGTTATCTAATTGTTTTCTGATTAGAAAATAGATAAAAGGAATAATGAAAACCATTCCTATCGCACGTCCTATAAAACGGTGAAACCATTCCCAGAAATAGATAAATTTATAATCAGCTAATGTAAAATCATTATGAATATTGATTTTCTGGTATTCAGGAAATTGCTTGTATTGTTCGAAAGCTTCCTGCCATTTTGCCTCAGAAAGAGGCGGTAAAGTATCCGTGATTAAATGCCAGTCGGTCATGGAAAGACCAGAATTAGTTAATCGCGTAATTCCGCCTACGACAACCATTATAAAAATTAAAATACAACCCGATAACAACCAAACAATAACCGATTTATTCCCTTTTTTCATTTTATGAAACTAATTTTTTAGTAGGATTATTTATTTCTTTTTACAGAAAGAATTAGCGCAAAGTTATTTTAAAAAAAGTTAAATTTTAATTCAACAAGCGTTAATTTTTAAGCCTAATTTTTCGGCTCTTTTTAACATAAGTCCATAAGCAGCTTGATATTCGTTCGGGATTTCCCCTTCCAGAATAGCTTCTTTTATGGCTTCTTTAAGCATTCCAATTTCTTTTGATGGCTGTAAATTGAAGATTTTCATAATTTCTTCTCCTGAAATAGGAGGCTGGAAATTCCGAACATGGTCGCGTTCCTCTACTTCCACAATTTTCTTTCGAACAATTTCAAAATTGTTGTGGTATTTTTTGAATTTACTTGCGTTTTTGGTGGTGATATCCGCTTCACATAAAGTCATTAGATTTTCCACATCTTCACCCGCATCGAAAACTAATCGGCGAACTGCCGAATCAGTAACGGTGTCTTGTGACAAAACAATAGGTCGTGAACTCATCATGACCATTTTTTGTACAAACTTCATCTTTTGGTTCAAAGGCATGTGTAAACGTTCGAAGATTTTTTTCGCCATTTTCCCACCTAAAAATTCGTGTCCATGAAATGTCCAACCTTGTTTTTTGTTAAAACGTTTGGTTGGTGCTTTGCCGATATCATGTAATAAAGCGGCCCATCGCAGCCATACATCGTCTGTATTGGGGCATATATTATCAACAACTTCCAGTGTATGATAAAAATTATTTTTGTGGGTATGGCCTTCAATTTCTTCTACCTGATTTAAAGCAGTCAATTCCGGAAGAATGATATCTAAAAGTCCAGTTTTGAATAATAACAAAAAGCCAATAGAAGGTTTATCAGTCGAAAGAATTTTATTAAGCTCATCAACGATGCGCTCTCCTGAAATAATTTTAATTCTTTCCTTGTTTTTTTCGATTGATTCCAAAGAAGCTTCATCGATTTCAAATCCCAATTGATTCGCAAAACGAATACCTCTCAGCATACGCAAAGGATCATCTGAAAAAGTAATATCTGGGTCTAAGGGAGTTTTTATTATTTTATTTTCTAAATCAACTAAACCATTAAAAGGATCCGATAATTCTCCGAAATTTTCAGCATTCAATGATAAGGCTAATGCATTTATCGTAAAATCACGTCGGTTTTGATCGTCTTCAAGCGTTCCGTTTTCTACAACTGGATTCCTGCTTTCAAAGTGATACGATTCTTTTCTGGCGCCTACAAACTCGATTTCCGTATCTTCAAAACGCAACATGGCGGTGCCATACGTTTTGAAAACTTGTACTTTTGGTTTTTTTGGAAGTAATTGAGAAACTTTTAAAGCTAATTCTATTCCGCTGCCCACAGCAACAATATCGATATCTTTTTTGAAGTCTCTTTTTAAAATCAAATCCCTGACGAAACCGCCAATTACATAACTTTTTATGTTAAGTTCTTGGGAAGCTTGAGAAATGACTTCGAATATTTTATTGTTTAAGGCTTGTTTGTATTTCATTATTTTAGTTCCATTTTGTCATTCCGAGAAACGAGGAATCTCTTTAGTTGCTCTAGCATTGAGATTCCTCGTTCCTGGGAATGACAAACGATAGTGATAAACTTTATTTTCGAATAATTTTAACCTGACTATCAGCACTCAATTTTATAATTGTAGACGGTTTTCCTGCTATTTTTTCGCGATGCAAATTTACAACATAGTCCACGCCTTTTATAATTTCGGGGCTAATTTCTTTGAAACTTTTTGGAGTTGGTTGTCCTGATATATTCGCCGATGTTGAAACTAATGGTTTTTTCAACTTTTCCAATAATTTAAAACAGAAAGGCTCTTTTACGATTCTGATGCCCAATGTGTTATCTGTAGCAATTAGATTTGGTGCCACATTTCTTGGTTTGTCGAGAACTAATGTAGTTGGATTTTCGGATAAATCCATGATCTGCCACGCTACTTCAGGGATATCCTTGAAAACGTTGTACATCATTTTTTCACCATTCATTAAAACAATCATGCTTTGTGTTTCAGCTCTTTTCTTGAGTTTGTAGATTTTGGCAACTGCTTCTGGGTTTGTAGCATCACAGCCAATTCCCCAAACGGTGTCCGTAGGATAAAGGATGATGCCGCCTTGTTGTATAATTTCGAATGCATTATGTACCTCTTGATTGATGTCCATTTTTTTTAGGTTTATTGGTGTAAAGATATTTAAAAATAATTTGAGGTAATTTCAAAGGTTTGCTTGATTTTATAGAAAATTTAAATCATTTAAATATTAAAAAGAGTTTAGATTTCTTTTAAATTTTATTTTTACAAATGAATCAGGATTCAATTTTTCCCATTTTGTTGTTTTTAAAATCACTCTTGGCCTTAAATATAAATTTATAAAGAGCAAATGGATTTTTTGAATACAACAAATTTGAATTTATTTGGCTTGAATAGCGTTTTTTCATTTTTAGGATTAATTCAGGAAACAACGCAGCATATTTTTTTTCTAAATATAACAAGTTTCTTGTTATATAATATATTCTTATAGGAGAATGTAATTGCTTCTCTTTCTTAATTAAATAGAGCGTTTTTATGGAAGCGTTTTTTGTTTTTTCACCAATTGAATGATTGAAAAAATTATTCTTAAAAAGAATGCATTTAAAACCCATTTTTAATGTGGCAAAACAAAAATCATAATCAACGCCATCAATAAATAGATTTTCATCAAATCCTCCTATCTTTTTATAATTACTTAAATTTAGTACTGAACCTGAAGTTATTAAGAATTCAACTTCTTTATGGAAAATATTTTTTGGAATAGCAATTTTAGAATCGCTACTATATTCTAAACCAAAAATACCAACTTTGTCGTTATTGGAATAATTTTTAATATCATCAAAATATTGGATTAAGTTTTCATTCAGAAAGTAAGAATCCTGATCCATTGTCAATAGAAATTCAAAGCCATCAGCAATAGCTAAGATGCAAGCTTGATTTAATTGGAACGATAATCCTTTGTTTTCAGAGTCAGAAATATAAATGATTTTATCATGATCTTCAAAAGGAATATTTGTTTTTATGTTTTCAGAATTATCATAGATATACAATTTATCGACCAAAGGTAAATAACTCAATATGTTATTTAAGTCCTTTTTTTTAGGATGGTATAATACGACACATGCTGCAATTTTCATTTATTATTTTTGGTTTTAATTTATGTTTTTGGTGTTTTGCAAAATTATATGTTTTTTATTTAATGTTTAGAAAAAAGAATCTAACAGTGGAAAATGAATCTAAAAAAGATTAGATGTTTACTCCTAATATTAATTAAGATTCTATTTTTGTGACAAATAACTTAAGCAAATGATTTAAATATGACAAAAATTAAAAAAATCGCAATCATAAGTACACATTCTTTTGGCTATGTTGATTTTATAGTAGAAAAATTGAATTTGATGGAAAGTGTTGATTTGACCTATGTTAATATTGATTCCATTTCGTTTTCTTATAAAAATATTTTTTCAAGAGTTAATAATTTTTTTTCTAAATTATTTTTGTCCCAAGGCTTAAAAGAGAAAAACAGAACAAATTTCATTAAAAAATTATTAGAAGACAAAGGTATATTTGATCAAGTATTGATTATTCGGCCAGACAAACTTCAAAAGGAAGCGCTGATTTGTTTAAGAGAGAATTCTATCGAGATGACTAGTTATTTATTTGACGGAATTGAAAATTATAAAGAACAGAAAAAAACATTGCATTTTTTTGACACCGTTTACAGCTATGACAAGAAAGATGTTGAGAAGTATAATTTCCAGTTTTTACCCAATTATATATATGACGATGAAATTTTAGAAGTAAAACCTAGCCAAACCGTATTTAATATTTCTTCCTTCGATAAAAGGTTTCTATTTTTAGAAAAAATCGCAAATTATTTAGAAGCCAAAAATATTTCTTTCCATTTTATAGTTAGAAAGAGCAAAAAATTCGACCATCACAATATAGAAATTATTGAGGACTATTTATCATTACAAGAAGTGAAAAAATTAATAGCGAAAAGTAAGATTTTGGTTGATATTCAAAGGGAAAATCAATATGGTTTGAGTTTTCGTGTGTTTGAAGCTTTGGGATACCGAAGAAAATTAATCACAAACAATCATGATATTGTAAATTATGATTTTTATGATAAAAATAACATTTGGGTTATTTCAGAAACGAATTATGAAATACCAACTGCCTTTTTTGAAACGGATTACAATGAGATTAAACTTGAAATTTTAAATAAATACATGTTAAGTAATTGGATATCAGTGGTTTTTAATGTGGATTAAATAGCAGTTTTAGCTTGGGTTTTTAAGTGCTTTTTAAGTTGCTTTGTATTCCTAAAAGTGTATTTTTACAGCGAAAATAAAAGGTAATAAAAAGCAAATGAGACTAATACATTTTACTGCTTCAAAAGTTTGGAGAGGTCACGAACAAATGATAATTGACATTTGCGAATCGTTTAGAGATAATAATTTTGCTGAAAGTCAATTAATTGTTTGTCCGAATGATTCTGAAATATTCAAAATTGCCACGGAAAGGAATTTAAGCGTTCAAGGATTTGATTATAAATCAGAATATGACCTTAAATTTGCTAAAAAATTCAAACAAATTGCCATAGAGTTTCAAGCTAATGCTATACTACTGCATAATAGTAAATCACATACAATAGCAGTTTTATCCTCTATTTTTTTTAGTTTAGATATCCCTTTAGTGTTGTTTCGAACTTTAATTAAAAACGTAGGAACCAACTTTTTCAGGAAATATAAATACAATTATAAGGGCATAAAAAGGATTATTTGTATTTCTGAACCAGTGGTTGAAATTCTTAAATTATCCATTAAAGACCATTCTAGATTAACAATTATAGGAAGTGTAGTTGATACCGCTAATTTTAGTCATAATGTAAAAACAGGTTATCTTCACAAAGAATTTAATATCCCTTCAGATTTTAAAATAGTAGGAAATGTGTCGGCATTTTGCAAAGTAAAAGATCATTATACTTGGGTTAATACTGCCGAAGAACTTTTTAAAAGAGGATTGAAAGCAAAATATTTTTTGATTGGCGATGGTTCTATGGAGCCAGAAATTAAAGAATATGTAAAGTCAAAAGGTCTAGAAAATGAAGTTATATTTGCCGGTTTTAGAAATGATATAAACAGATGTCTCCCGGAATTTGATTTGTTTTTATTCACGTCAAATAATGAAGCAACTGGAGGAGTTATTCTCGAAAGTTACGCCTGTAATGTGCCGGTTGTCGCTTCCAGAGCTGGTGGTATTCCTACGGTATTAATTGATAATGAAACAGGTTTATTAGCAGAAGTTGGAAATTCAATGGATTTTGCTAATAAATCAGAAGCTTTAATTCATGATAAAGTAATGCAAGAAAGATTTGTCAAAGCTGGTTCTGAATTTTTATTGTCCACTTCTACAAGGCTAATTATCGGGACAAAAATATTGAATGTATTGAATGAAGTTTTAGTAAATTAATAAATACATTTCGCTCAAATAAAATAAATTATGATTTACGTTATTTCCATATTGGTTTTAATTGGATTAGCCTTTTTGGCTTTTTTGAACTTTCAATTTAAATTACTTTCTCCTGCCTCAAAAAAATTAAGAATTCTAGAATATCATTCCGTTTCCGTAAATGGTTTTGAAGATCAGATTACGATTAGCAAAGAGAAAATAAAAGAACAATTTGAATATTTAAAAAATAACAATTACAAGACACTTTCATTATCTGAAGTGGAAGAATTAAAGAATAAAAAACAGCCATTGCCACCTAAATCGGTTGTTCTTACTTTTGACGATGGTTTTTTAGATAATCATACGGAGTTATATCCTTTGCTACAGCAATATAATTTCAAGGCAGTTTGTTTTATTGTTCTAGGAAGAATAGGGCAAAAAGCAGATTGGAATGGAGAATTCGTCAGTGATAATATGATTATGATGAATAAGCAGCAGTTATTTGAAGTAAGTTCTCATATTGAATTGGGATATCATACTTTTAAACATGACAATTATGCTGGATTATCGCTGGATGAAATAGAAAAAGATCTTCAATTGTGCCAAGAAGTGATTAAAAAGGAGGCATTAAATGTTTACCCAGCATTGGCATACACTTATGGCGGATATTATAGAAAGAAGGGAGTTAAACAAGATGAGTTCTTTAAATTACTCGAGAAATACGGCATAAAATATGGTCTTAGAATAGGCAATAGGATAAATGTTTTCCCTTTTAAAAATAATTACCTAATTCAGCGCATAGACATAAGAGGTAGAGATACAATGGAAGATTTTAAAAAGAAAGTAGTTTTTGGAAGGAAGAAAGTTTTTTAATTGACGTCTAAATTTCAAAACAGATGCTTTTCATACACTTTCAAATATTCAGCAGCCGCAACTTTCCAATCGAAACTTGCGGCTCTTTTTTTCATTAGCATTTCCATTTCATTTTGATGATTATAGAAATGATTTAAACCATTTATCAATGTGTTTTTCATGTATTCAGGATCAAAATTATCCCAATAGTAAGCATGTTCTCCGCCTATTTCCGGCAATGAAGTTTTATTGGATAAAAAGATAGGTTTGCCAAAATGCATTGCTTCGATAGGAGGAAGGCCAAACCCTTCGCGAATAGATGGAAATACAAAAGCATGGCACTTCGATAAATAAAATTGTTTAGCAACTTCATCCACTTTACCAGTCAAAAAAATACGGTTTTGTAAATTATTTGACTGTATAAAATCTTCTATTTCTTTGCCATAAGCTTTGTTTTTATTTCCAGATAATATTAGATTATAATCCGTAATATGAAGCATCATTTTCACTAGAGAAAGGAAATTTTTTCGTTCTAGAAAATCACCTATGGAATATAAAAAAGGTTTGTCAAGCGGGATTGGTGAAATAAAACTGGAAGTATCTAATATGGTCGAAATAGGGTTTCCATTATGAATTACATATTCCGGTATATTAGGAACTTTAAAGTACTGATGGGTTTGTTTTTTTGCAAATTCCGAGACATAAGTTATCGCATTAGCTTTCTCCAGCTTTTTAAGAAAGAGTTTATTTACTTTGTGATTCATATCGGATGAAATTTCCTTTACAAAATTTACATCATGGATGGTTAGTAAATATTTATTGACGTGATAAGGTTCAACTTTAGAATTCTGATTCATGGAATGCCATAAATCATATTTTTTTCGGGTTCTAAAAATACTATATCGGGATAAATCAGTATATTTTTTATATTTAAATTTGTCGCCAAATTCAGATTTTAGTAGTTCCGGATTTTTAGCGTTTAGTAATAAGTCTAAATTATTAAATTCTAATTGTGACAATCCCTTTATCAACTCATAATTAAAAGTCCCTAATCCAGTTGCTTTATTTTTAAGATTATGTGATTCTAGAAATACAGTTTTTGTCATATTTAATAGTGTAATTCGCTAGTAATTGCCATTTTTTAGCTTCATTCATACTCAAATGAAAAATGCATATTTAAAATTTAGACTAAGAAAAATTAAGAAGGTTTAATGTCTGAAACGTTTTTTTATACATTTTATTTAAAAACTTTAATTAAATATAATATTCCGTCATCATTATAAAATAGGACGGTTTATTTGGAGACTCAAAAATCATTTCGTTATTTTTGTAGATTAACAACTTAGTTTGCAATCCATGTTAATAACGGTCAATACAGTTTTCATTTCTAAAGAAAAAGAGATCAAAAAGAATATTACGGATTTTAGTTCCACTGGTGTTCTCTTTGGTGATGGTAAAAGGAATACGATCAAACTCTTTGATTTAGACGGTAAGACGATTAACATCAAATCGTTTAAAATTCCTAACATTATTAATCAGGTAGCGTATAAATATTTTCGGAAATCAAAAGCTAGACGATCTTATGAATATGCAAATAAGTTGTTACAAAAGGGAATTGGTACGCCACAGCCTATTGCTTACGCTGAAAATTTTAAAGTTACAGGATTAGAAAAGAGTTTTTATATCAGTGAACATTTACAAGCAGATTTGACTTTCCGGGAATTAGTTGAAAACCCGGATTATCCAGATCATGAAAATATACTAAGACAGTTTGCCAAATTTACTTATGATTTGCATGAAAAAGGAATTGAATTTCTAGATCATTCACCAGGAAACACGTTGATTAAAAAAGTTTCCGAAAATCAATATGAGTTCTACTTGGTTGATTTAAACAGAATGAATTTTCATGAAGTTATGGATTTTGACATGCGAATGAAAAATTTTAGCAGGCTTACGCCAAAAAATGAAATGCTCGCTGTAATGAGTGATGAATATGCAAAATATTACAATAAGGAATATGAGGAAATTTTTAGTAAAATGTGCTTTTACACTAATGATTTTCAGGCAAAACACCACAGAAAAATGGTAAGAAAAAAGAAATTGCTTTTTTGGAGATAGTCGCTATTTTTTATCCCAAAGATTTCGAAGTTCTTGGTATCTAATATGGATACAATAAGCATTTAGGTAGCAAATATTCATGCCTTTTCTTCCGTCGAGAAAACCCAGTCGGACAATATAATTATACAGGAAATTATAAATAGGATGCAATATGTGGCGCACATAAGAAGTTTTTTGTTTCTTAATGAACTTCTCTTGAGCTTTAAATTTCCCGTAGCTTATTATTTTCGATTTAAAGGATTCATAATCAGAAAACGAATAATGAGTAAGTTTGTTTTTGAGTACACCAACTTTTCCATTTACTTCTAATTTTTCATGAACCAATCTATCTGTTTTGTATGTGGCGTAATTTTTATTGAATAATCTGAAAATTTTATCGTTTTGACAACCACTGAAACGCAAAATGGTATTTTCGTATATAAAAGTTCTGTAAAATAAAAAAGCAGAATATGTTTCGTTGTTTTTTAGCGTGACTAAAATTTCATTTTTTAATGCGGGAGTAAGTCTTTCGTCAGCGTCTAGAAATAAAATCCAATCATTTTTTGCTTGAGCAATAGCAAAATTTCTTTGTGAAGTGTAATCCTCAAACTTATGCTGAATAAATTTTACTTTGTTGAATGATTTTGAGATACTTTCAGTCGCATCAGTGCTAAACGAATCGACAACAATAATTTCATCAGCAAAATCTAAATCTGACAGAAGCGCATTCATATGAACCTCTTCATTTAAAGTTATGATTAAAACCGATAATTTTTTGTTTAGATTGCGATTCATTTACTTCCTCTTATTTTTTTAAATGAGTTGTCAAAAAAGCATTTAACGAAGGAAACAATAACGCTGGAACAAATTCTTTGTAAAATAAATCACTCTCCGTTTTTACAGTTTTGTCCGTTTTGTTCTCAAATAATTCAGGTTTGTAGTCTTTTAGATGAAGCGAAACATGATTAATTCCGTCTTCAAAAGTTGCCCAACCTTTTTTATCAATCCACGGTGAGAAAATAATAAATGAAGGTTTACCTAGTGCTTTTGCCATATTTATCGCTCCGCCATCATTACCTATTATCATGTCGCAAGAATCCATTATGGCAATGAACTCCCGGATATTTTTTCCAGTAAGAATAAAGTCAATTTTAGTTTTAGTTTCCTCTTTACAGCCATTGTAAATTGATTTTGCTTCTTCAATTTGTTTTGGCATATAATTAAAAAGCAAATTGACATCGCCTTTATCAGCAATAAAATCAATTAGTTTTGACATATATTCTAATGGATACGTTTTTTCTAAACTGCTCCCCATGATACTCAACATAATTGTTTTTTTGGAACGGTCTATTCCATGAGAATTTAAAAGTGAAGTCGCGAAATCCCTTTCTTTTTGAGTTACTTTAATTGTAGGGAAAGTTTCGAGTTCAATATCTAGTTTTAATGGATCTAACAGCGCTAGTCGTTGTTCGATGATTAAACCTAAATTTGAATCGGATGTTTTTTTTCTTTCAATGTTATCCGTATAAAGAAACGTTCTTCCTTTTTTCCAATACGATATTTTCTGTCTTGCTCCCGAAAATAATACGACAAGCCAGCTTTCTAGTTTGGAGTAAGCATCAATAACTATGTCATACTTTTCATTGCGAATGGATTTCAATAATTTGAAATATTCCCATTTGTTTTTTTGATGTTTCTCCTTAAAAAGGATGAGATTGTCAAAGCTTGTATTTCCCTTCAATACTTCAATTGTTGATTCATAAACCATGTAATCAATTTGAGCATTTGGATAAGCGATGCGTAAATTGTCACAAAGTAAGGAGCTTACTAAAACATCGCCAATCATTTTTTGTTGAATTACAAGTATTTTCATTTAAAGTAAAGTTGAAAAATTAAGCTTTTATTTTCATGTAATTCATGGCACGAGGACTAATCCAAGTTTGTTTTTTTAGAGCATTAAAATAATAGACAGTAATATTTTTAAGGATTAATGCATTCACTTTCATTTTTGGAATAAAAAATAAAAAAAGGCTTAAAAATGACAACACTATTTTCTCAGAAATAACCCCTAAAATCAACAAGCTCTGTAAAAATAGTCTTGTTCCTCCATAGAATTGATTATCAATGTAAACATGTTTAGAAATAATCACTTCTGTTTTTGTCAGTGCTTTTGTCTTCACATTCAATCTTGAAGCACCACCATGTTGATGAAAAATAGTCGCTTTTCTGGTAACGGCTACTTTTCCTCCGGAATCAGAAGTCTTTTTACAAAGATCAACGTCTTCAAAATATAACCAGTAATCTTCGTTCCATCCTTTTATTTTGTGGAACCAGTCCCGACTTATAAAAATAACGGCTCCAGTAACCCAATCAGGATAAAAAAGATCATAAGTATTGTTGAAACGTTCTTCGAGTTTTGTTTTATTCACTTTTCGGTAAATAGATCTTGAGATTCCAAAAAACCGTCCCAAAGCTGGAAATAAATTCCTCTGATTGTAAAAAACATTGTTTTCGTTTATTTGCAAACAGGATAAAATTCCAATTTCAGGGTTTAAAATTGCAGTTTGTAAAAGAGTTTCTAAAGCTTCAAGAGTAACTTTTGTATCTGGATTTAAAAAAAGAAAATAGTTACCCGTTGCTTTTGATGCTCCCACATTACATCCATTGGAAAAACCATTATTACCGGAATTTTCGGTAAATGTAAATTTGGAATACTTTTCACTAAAAGCAGTTAATTGACCGTCATTAGAAAAATTATCGACAACAATAACTTCAAAAGAAAAAGTTTTAGAATTGATTGTATCAATAGATTCTAAACATTCATCTAAGGCTTTCCAACCACGGTAATTAACTATAATTATTGAAATATCCAATAGGTCTTTTTTATAAAGATTTTTAAACAAAAACGGTTTATACCGCTACGTCATATTCACGCAATGCATTATTTAACGATGTTTTCAAATCCGTAGAAGGCTTACGTGTTCCAATGATTAGTGCACAAGGAACTTGAAAATCGCCTGCTGGAAATTTCTTAGTGTAACTTCCCGGAATTACTACTGAACGCGCTGGAACAAAACCTTTCATTTCAATCGGAGTTTCACCAGTTACATCAATAATTTTTGTGGAGGCAGTCAAACAAACATTGGCACCAAGAACTGCTTCTTTACCTACATGAACTCCTTCAACTACAATACAACGCGAACCAATAAACGCACCATCTTCAATGATTACAGGAGCTGCTTGCAAAGGTTCAAGCACTCCGCCAATTCCTACACCACCACTTAAATGTACATTTTTACCAATTTGGGCACAACTTCCTACGGTTGCCCAAGTGTCCACCATGGTACCTTCATCAACATAAGCACCAATATTTACATAACTTGGCATCAAAATAACTCCGCTAGAAATGTAAGCACCGTAACGCGCTACCGCATTAGGAACAACGCGAATTCCTTTTTCGGCAAAGTCTTTTTTCAACAACATTTTGTCGTGATATTCGAAAATACCAGAATGTAAAGTTTCCATTTTTTGAATAGGGAAATACATCACTACTGCTTTCTTTACCCATTCGTTTACTTGCCATCCTCCCGAAACTTCGGGATCTACAGGTTCAGCAACGCGTAATTTTCCCGTGTCCAGTAACTCAATAACTTCTCTAATAGCGTCCGTTGTAGTTTTTTCTTGTAACAAAGCACGGTTTTCCCAAGCTTGTTCTATAATAGTTTGTAAAGGATTCATTTTTGATAGATTTTTGACAAAGATATGTTTTTTAACCAATAGCAAAAAGCCGAATTAGTTTGAAAATGTTGCAAATTTAACTTGTCGATGTTTACTTTTTTATTAATGGTTAAAAGGGAAGGGGCTAAAAATTTGCAATTGGCATAAAAAGTGAGACATTTTTTTTCAACTCTAAAATGTTTTATCTTTGTATGAGTAATAAATTAGTTATGGAAACAATTAGATTAGAATTTCAACCAAAAATAAAAGCCAAAATTCTGGAATTATTGAGTTCGTTTTCATCAGATGAACTGAAAATAGTTCAGGAAGACACTGATTATGATGAAAATAAGAAAAAACTGGACCTTTCTTTGGCTAAGATAAAAAACGGTACAGCCGAATGTTGCTCTTTGGACGAGCTAGATGAATTTCTTGAAAAGACTATTTCTGAATATGAAAATTAAAATCACTAAAGATTTTAGGTTTGATTTAGATAGCCAAATTAGATATATTTCGAAAGACAAACCTTTAGCGGCTAGCAAGTTCAAAGTTGATTTAATAAAAAAAATAAGGAAAGATTTAAAGAATCCTTTTTATTTTAAGAAGTCTAGTTATTACAACGATGAAAATATTAGAGATTATGTTTTTAAAGGTTACACAATTGTTTATTACATTGATATAGAACAAGAAATAATTTTCGTCTTCGGTTTCATAAAATATAAAGATTCCATATAAATGCCAAGAATTCTCGCTATAGATTACGGACAAAAACGAACTGGAATAGCTGTTACGGATGAAATGCAAATCATTGCTTCCGGATTAACAACGGTTCCAAGTGCAACAACAATCGCTTTTTTAAAGGATTATTTCTCTAAAGAAAAAGTCGAAGCAGTGCTTATTGGTGAACCCAAACAAATGAATGGTGAACCTTCAGAAAGTGCTTCTATAATAAAAGGATTCGTAACTCATTTTACGAACCACTTTCCGGAGATGAAAGTCATTCGGGTTGATGAGCGCTTTACCTCAAAAATGGCATTCCAGACTATGATTGATAGTGGACTAAAAAAGAAACAACGTCAAAATAAAGCACTGATTGATGAAATTTCGGCAACCATAATGCTACAAGATTATTTGACCCGAAAATTGTTTTAAATTTCTAAAACGTTTTCGTAATTATGTAACTTTTCACAGAAAATTTAAGGTTTTTTTTGCAATCATATGAAGTATCTTTGCATTTTAAATTTTTGTTATGCCTGATACAACCATTCGTTCAAATAGTGATGTAGTTCTTATAGGAGCTGGAATAATGAGTGCCACTCTTGGTTTAATTCTTAAAGAATTACAACCAGATTTAAAAATTGACATTTACGAGAGATTAGATATTGCAGCTGCTGAAAGTTCTGATGCCTGGAATAATGCCGGAACCGGACATTCTGCCTTTTGTGAACTTAATTACACACCTGAAAGTGTTGATGGAACTATTGATCCAAAAAAAGCAATTAGTATCGCTGAATCTTTCGAAGTTTCTCGCCAATTTTGGGCCTATTTAGTCCAAGAAAAAAAGATTACTTCCCCTGAAAATTTTATAAAAAGTATTCCTCATGTAAGTTTTGTTTGGGGTGAAAAAAATGTAGCATATCTAAAGAAAAGATTTGAAGCTTTACAATCTAATCCACTTTTTAAACAAATGATTTTTAGTACTGATTTTTCAGAATTAAAAAAGTGGATGCCTTTGGTTATGGAGGGTAGAGACAAAAATGAAAAAGTTGCAGCTACTTCTATGGCAATTGGTACGGATGTGAATTTTGGAGAATTGACCAGAAGTATGTTTAATTATTTGGCTAAATTAGATGGTGTTACGATGCATTTTCATCACGAAGTTCAAAAATTGAAACAGCGTGAGGATAAATCTTGGAGAATAAAAATTACTGATTTGGCTACCGGCCAAAAAAGAAAAGCATATACCAAGTTTGTTTTTATCGGTGCTGGAGGCGGGTCATTGCCATTACTAGAAAAAGCAGACGTTCCAGAAGGAAAGGGTTTCGGAGGTTTCCCGGTTAGTGGACAATGGTTAAAATGTACCAATCCTGAAGTAATTGCAAAACATCAGGCTAAAGTTTATGGTAAAGCATCCGTGGGAGCGCCACCCATGTCTGTACCACATATTGATTCCCGAATGATAGATGGAGAAAAAGCACTTCTTTTTGGTCCTTTTGCTGGCTTTTCTACTCGGTTTTTAAAGAATGGTTCTTATTCTGATTTGCCTTTGTCTATTAAAACGGATAATATAATTCCGATGATAGCAGCAGGGATTAAAAATATACCACTTACAAAATATTTGATTGAGCAAGTACGTCAATCCCCTAAAGATAGGATTAATGCTCTTAGAGAATATGTTCCGACAGCCAGATCTAAAGACTGGAAAATAGAAAGAGCGGGGCAGCGGGTACAAGTTATAAAGAAAGATGAAAAAGAAGGTGGAATACTTGAATTTGGCACCGAGGTAATTACAACTGCGGATGGTAGTTTAGCTGTATTACTTGGGGCTTCTCCCGGTGCTTCCACAGCAGTTTCTATCATGACAGATTTGGTTGGAAAATGTTTCAAAAATGAAATTGTTTATCCGGAATGGCAAGAAAAACTGAAAACAATGATACCATCATTTGGACAAACATTAAATGATAAACCTTCTTTATTGGAAGAAATCAGAAAAAATACCGCTGAAATTCTAAAATTGAATAATTAGAAATTTCACAATATAATCGATAAAGCTGGATTTAGATTTGAAGTTCTAAATCCAGCTTTTTTGTTTTAAGTAGCGATTAATTCTTTAGTCGTTTTTACAATATTTTCGGATAAATTAGTAAGCCAGATTAGTTGTTCTATTACTAATTGTGCTTCCTGCATTTTCAATTGAAATGCTTCTTCATCAATGGGGTTTCCCTCTTTCAATTCCTTGGCTCGGATATTTTTTAACTCCGTAAACCGCATTGCTAATTCCTCTTTAGGAGTATTTTCGTTAAAATCTAAATCATTTTCTTTTAAAATTGCGATGGCATGATCTAAATTTTTATACACCGTATCAACCACAATATTAAAAGCCTCAGAAGCCGATGTCGTCTTGTGTGATTGAATATAAGTTCCTAAGGAAGCTAATGAAGAAAGAAGCGAATGATTCAGCACGGCTAATTTATATACTTGCGGTAATTGTTTTTGTTTTGATTTAGGTTCTTGTGACATTCTTTGAAAAGAAGCCATGAGATTACCAATTTCGATGAAAGCGTTCTTTCTTGCCAATCGATAAGAAGTAGAAATAGCCCCTTTTTTGTTATAAAAAACAGAGATTTCCTTTAAGTAGGTTTGATTCGCTTTAATCGATTTTTTCAAATGAATTGGAATATTTAAAAACTCCCAAGAAGGCCATAAAAAATGGTTGGCAAGAAATGCAAGAGCTGCGCCGACAACAGTATCTAAGATTCTATATTGAATTACATCAGCAATATTAGGCGTAAGTATTCCGTAAATAAAAACTATATACATGGTCACAAAGGTTGCGCTGACCTTATAATTTGTTTGCGTAAACGAGAAACCCAATAGCATACAAAGAATGGACAGAATACTAATTACAATGCTATTGTGTACCAATGAAAGAATTCCGAAAGCAATTAATCCGCCTAAAATAGTTCCGAAAATTCGTTGAAAGGAGCGTTGTTTTGTCAAGCCATAACCTGGCCTCATAATCACAATGATAGTCAGCAAGATCCAATAGACATTGTGAAAAGGAAGTATTGTGCCAATAATAAAACCAATGAGAATAGTGATGGTTAACCGAAGCGAATGCCTGAAAATAGTTGAGGAAAAACTCATATTTCCTGTCAAAGTGCTTAAAGGATAATATTGTGGGGTTAAAAACTTTTCTAAATCTTTATCTTTTTCCTTAAAATCTTTTGAATTGAAAGCTAAGGTGAAAGCCCGTTCTACAATTTTTATTTTTTCTACCTGTTTTTCTGCGTATTGTAACATTGTAGTTAGCATAAAAACGCCTTCAGAAGCCGGAATTTTACCCAATTCATTTTCGTAATCAACAATGGCAAGTTGCAGAGCATTCAAATCTTTAATCAATGTATGTTTCGAAACGTATTTAGTCTTATTCTGTACACTTTTGGATAATTGTTTTAAACTTGCCGCAAGATTATAAGCTAAGTTTTGATAGGTTTGTAGCACCTTTGGATGGTCGTCAAATTTTTGATGTAGTTTGTCATGATCGAATGACGTTGACAACGCCAGTTCCAGAATTTCGACTAATGTAATAAAAACGATTAGCATCTTTCGGTTTTGATTCGAAGAACCAGAACTGGTGTGATTGCTAATTAAAACTTCTCTTATATTTTGACGAATGGTGTTCAGCTCTACCTGAAGATGCAATTGTTTCTCTATAATTGCTTTTTTATCTGCGTTGACGGTCCATAAATCGCCTCTTAGCTTCAAATATTTTGCTGTAAGTTTGATACATTCTGCAATTTGTAATTCGATATAACGATGCGGTCTGATGTAATGAAAAATCAGTGAAATCATAAGGTAAAAAATTCCACCTGCAAGAATTAATCCCGAGTGTTTCACCATATCCCAACCGGTATTTATATGTGCAAAGGCCAATGAAATCGAAAGTAATGCCGAAAATGAAACTACGGTAGCCCTTTGTCCATATACAGAAATCATCGAAAACAAGAAAATTAGAAGAGCTAAAAAAGGATAAAAAATCCAGTTATAAGGATAGATAATATTCACTAATAAATTGACACTCGAAACGATTACAGCCGCAACTAGCACTCCGTTTATTTTATGTTTAAGATTACTCGGAATATCACTTGGATAAGTAAAAAAAGCACCCAGTGCAATAGTAAAACCCATTTCGAAATTACCCAAGAGTGAAAAAAGTATAAAAGGGATTACCGCTGCAATAGTCACTTTTAAAGCATTGGTAAAATAGGTACTGTCAGTAAATTTTCGAATTTTATAAATCATAGAAATTAGATTACCTGCAAAGTTAAGAATTGTAGGATTTATTCAAGAATAATTAGGCGTGTTTTAATTTAAATTCTAAAATAACGCTAATTATCATTAGAGGTTTATTGATTGTCTATTTTTTTACTATTTTTGCCAACTGAATTAAAAGGAAATTGATTCCCATTTATAGTAGATAATACTTAATACAACACGAATGATTTTACCAATTATAGGATATGGTGATCCAGTTTTAAGAAAAGTAGGAGAGAATCTTACCGAAGAACATCCCAACTTGAAGGAAACGATTGCCAATATGTATGAGACGATGTATAATGCCTATGGCGTGGGACTTGCAGCTCCGCAAGTAGGATTGGCAGTGCGCTTATTTGTAATAGACACTACTCCTTTTAGCGATGATGAAGATTTAGAAGATGCTGAACAAAAAGAGTTAAAGGGATTCAAAAAAACTTTTATCAATGCAAAAATGATAAAAGAAGAAGGTGAAGAATGGAGTTTTAATGAAGGCTGCTTGAGTATTCCTGATGTTAGAGAAGATGTATATCGTAATCCAACGATAACAATTGAATATTGTGAAGAGGATTTTGTTATGAAAACGGAAGTTTTTGAGGGTTTAATTGCAAGAGTAATTCAACATGAATATGACCACATTCAGGGGATTTTGTTTACAGATAAAATCTCGACACTTAAAAAGCGTTTGATTCAAAAGAAACTAAAAAACATTCTGGAAGGAAAAACATTTCAAGATTATCGCATGAAATTTTTTGCTAAAAAAGGAAGATAAACTAGTATTATTACTTAATATTGGTACGGTTTTAGAGCGTAAATTAAAAAGTAAAATAAATCGAATTCTTAATAATAATTAAAAAAACATGAATTTAGAAAAAATATTAGCCATTTCTGGGAAACCAGGTTTATATGTATTAAAAGTACAAACGCGTACAGGGTTTGTTGCAGAATCATTATTAGACGGAAAAAAAATCACAGTAAATTTAAAAAGCAATGTGAGTTTATTGTCGGAGATTTCTATTTATACATATGAAGGCGAAAAACCATTGTCTGAAATCATGCAAAAAATTGCTGATAAAGAGAATAAAGGTCCAGCGCTTTCTCATAAAGAAGACAACGCAAAACTAGCGGCTTATTTCAAAGAAATTTTACCTGATTATGATGAAGAAAGAGTGTACCCATCAGATATCAAAAAAATATTAAACTGGTACAGTATGCTTCAAGCAAAAGGACTTATCGTTGATGATGTTCCTGCAGCAGAAGGAACGCCAGCAGCTGTTGAGGAAGTTGCAGCAGTGACTGAAGAAACGAAAGAAAAAGAAGTAAAAGCTACAGCTAAAAAAGCTACTGCTAAAAAAGCTCCAGAAAAAAAATAATAAATTATATTTTAATAAATTATATTTAATCCTGTTAAGATGTTTTCTTGACAGGATTTTTTTATTTTTACCAAAACTAATAATGCAATGAACTCAAGAACACTTCAACTTCAGGCTTTCGAAAGGCTACTAGACATCATGGACGATTTACGCGAGAAATGTCCTTGGGATAAGAAGCAAACTATGCAGAGTTTACGCCATCTTACCATAGAAGAAACGTATGAGTTGGGTGATGCGATTTTAGATAACGATTTAAACGAGGTAAAGAAAGAATTGGGTGATTTGTTATTGCATCTGGTTTTTTATGCCAAGATAGGAAGCGAAACCAATGATTTTGACATAGCTGATGTTTGCAATGAGATTTGCGAGAAACTCATTCACCGTCATCCACATATTTATAGTGATGTAGTGGTGAAAGATGAAGAAGAAGTCAAGCAGAACTGGGAAAAACTGAAACTCAAAGAGGGTAAAACTTCCGTTTTAGAAGGTGTTCCAAAGAGTTTGCCGGCATTAGTAAAAGCAAGTAGAATCCAGGATAAAGTAAAAGGAGTGGGATTTGATTGGGAAGAATCCCATCAGGTGTGGGACAAAGTACAAGAAGAATTAGAGGAATTGCAAGTTGAGGTCAATGCTGGAGATCAGGATAAAATTGAAGCTGAATTTGGCGATGTTTTATTTTCGATGATAAACTATGCCCGATTTCTGAACGTGAATCCCGAAGACGCCTTGGAACGAACCAATAAAAAATTCATTAAACGCTTTCAATATCTAGAAAGTAAAGCAGGTCAATTAGGGAAACCTCTAATGGATATGACCCTTGCCGAAATGGATATTTTTTGGGAGGAAGCGAAGCGTCTTCCAAATAAATAGGATTTGGAAATCTATGATTTCCAAATAACTCAATTTGGAAGGAAGCGAAGAAATTATAAATCATTTTAGACAGATAAATGCCAGAAAATAAAACCGAATTAAAACGTTCTTTAGGATTAATTGATGCTACAAGTTTAGTTGCAGGTTCCATGATAGGATCAGGAATTTTTATTGTGACATCAGCAATGGCGCGCGATATTGGTTCTGCAGCTTGGCTCTTGGTTATTTGGTTGGTAACAGGAATTATAACCGTTGCTGCAGCATTGAGTTATGGAGAACTGGCCGGAATGATGCCTAATGCGGGCGGACAATTTGTTTATATACAACGCGCTTACGGGAGATTAATTTCCTTTCTCTACGGATGGACTGTTTTTACGGTAATTCAAACGGGAGTTATTGCTGCAATTGCCGTTACTTTTGCTAATTATGCCGCTATTTTCTTTCCCGTTTTAGACCAACCGCTTTTTAAAGTGGGAGCTGGATTTATTTTTTCCTACCAAAAAGTTTTAGCTATTTCAAGCATAATATTGCTGACATACATTAATACTAAAGGAGTAGAAAGCGGAAAAACGGTGCAGTTAGTATTTACTTCTGCAAAGTTATTTGCTCTTTTTGCATTGATTATCTTGGGATTGTACGTGGGTTTACAAACCAATGTTTTGTCTGATAATTTTGCAAATATGTGGGATGCCAGTAAAACGGTCGTTAATCCAGATGGAACTATTACCGTCACCAAACTCGCTGGAATGGCACTTTTAGGAGCTGCTGGAGCTACAATAATCAATTCATTATTTTCTAGTGATGCTTGGAATAATGTAACTTTTATTGCCGGAGAAATAAAGGAACCGAAAAAGAATATTCCACGTAGTTTGTTTCTTGGAACTTTGATTGTTACGGTTATTTACGTTTTGGCGAATCTGGCATATTTGGCTTTGTTGCCAATACAAGGAACACCTAACGCATCAGATATTGCCAGTAACGGAATCATGTTTGCCAGTAATGATAGAGTAGGAGCGGCTGCAGCAAGTATGATTATGGGGAATATTGGTGTTTTTGTTATGGCAGCATTAATAATGGTTTCCACTTTTGGTTGTAATAGTGGATTAATTCTCTCTGGTGGAAGGTTATTTTTTGCAATGGCGAAAGACGGACTATTTTTTAAACAAGCAACCGAACTCAACAAAAACCAAGTTCCAGCAAAAGCTTTATGGGTGCAATGTGTCTGGGCTTGTGTGTTGTGTATTTCGGGAAAATTTGGGGATTTGTTGACCTACGCTACTTTTGCATCGTTGTTGTTTTATATTTTAACGATTTTGGGTGTTTTTATACTTAGAAAAAAAGAACCAAATACAGAAAGACCTTATAAAGCTTTTGGCTATCCGTTTGTTCCTGCAATTTATATTATAGTGACAACGGCAATTTGTGTAACCTTGCTGGTTTATGATACATTCAACACGGGATTGGGATTGTGTATTGTAGCTTTGGGAATTCCAGTTTATTATTTTGTAATGAATAAGAAAGACTAGATTATTCTGCTAATCTTTTTAGTTTATTGATATCTTTTAAAAGAATTTTTTTACCTGTCAATTCGATCAGGCCTAACTTATTAAAATCAGATAACAAACGAATACAACTTTCGGTGGCTGTACCAATCATACTGGCTAATTCATCTCTTGAAAGCTGAACTTTTAAAGTATTATCTTCATTTTGACCAAAAGTATCATGCAAATAAAGAAGTGTTTCTGCTAATCGTTCTTTGACTGTTTTTTGAGCTAAATTGACTACATGATGATCGGCATCTTTTAGATCGCCACATATCGTTTTCATCACGTTCATCGAAAACTGATTGTTTTTGTCAAAGAACCCCATCACTTCAGTTTTTGGAATGAAACAAACTTGCATATCTTCTAGTGCAACAGCGCTCAAATTCACTGGTTCGTCACTAATCATGGAACGTTGACCTAATAATTCTCCTTTTGTAACAAGTTTAACAATATGGTCTTTACCGTTTGGACTCAATTTTGTGAGTTTGCAAACTCCATCTTTTATACAATAGATTCCGTTTACGTTTTCGCCTTCTTCAAAAATAACTTCTCCCTTTTTTATCGTTCGTGATGTTTTGCAATCAGAAAGATGAACCAGTTCATTTTTAGTAAGTGCTTTCAATGAGCTGAATTCTCTAACGATACATTGTTCACATTTACTCATAATAGAAAGGGGATTTATAACTGCACAAATTTAGGCTTTTATATGACAAATGTCATATTTTTAACTTAATCTATTTGTCACCTTTGTTGTAGGTAAAATGAGCAAAGATTTATGGACAGACAAAACTGTTTCCATTGTGGTTTAGATATTATAAAAGCAGAAGAAATTATTTTTGATGAAAAAGAATTTTGTTGCAACGGTTGTAAGACTGTGTACGAAATTTTCAGTCTTAATGATATGACTTGCTATTATGATTTTGAAAAATCTCCTGGAGCAACCCCTCAAGACATTAATGGTAAATATGATTTTTTAGATAATGAAAGTATCGTTTCAAAACTTTTGGAATTCCAAGAGAATTCAACTGCTATTATTTCGCTTAACATTCCACATATTCATTGCAGCTCGTGTATTTGGATTCTGGAAAATTTACAGCGTCTTCAAAAAGGAATAAGTTCTTCTCAGGTTAATTTTCCTGAAAAGAAAGTCCGAATAACCTATAATCCCGAAACGGTTTCAATAAAAACCATTGTTTATTTGTTGAGTTCCATTGGATACGAACCCTACATTAGTTTGGAAAATTATGAAACGGGCAAGAACAATGTAGACAGAAGTTTGACTTATAAACTAGGTGTCGCTTTCTTTTGTTTTGGAAACATCATGTTGCTTTCTTTTCCTGAGTATTTTGAAGTGAAAGAATTCTGGTTGGATCAATACCGTGGCTTTTTCCGTTGGTTGATTTTTGCATTATCGCTTCCAAGTTTTTTCTATTCGGCGAGTGGATATTATGTGTCGGCTTATAAAAGCATTAAATCCAAAATGCTAAATATCGATATTCCAATTGCATTGGGGATTGTTATATTTTTTATCCGAAGTACGGTAGATATTGTAATGGATTACGGTTCCGGATTTTTTGATAGCTTGACGGGTTTGATTTTCTTTATGCTTTTGGGTAAAATGTTCCAAATAAAAACCTATAGTTTTTTGAGTTTCGAAAGAGATTTTAAATCATATTTTCCAATTGCCATTACCAAAATTAATTCGGATGCTTCTGAAGAAAGTGTTTCGGTTTATGAGGTGGAAAAAGGGGATAGGCTGCTAATAAGAAACCAAGAACTGATTCCTGTTGATGGTATTTTAATATCTGAAAAAGCCGAAATTGATTATAGTTTTGTTACCGGGGAAGCCATTCCAATTACGAAACAATCAGGTGATAAAGTATTTGCTGGAGGAAAACAAATGGGTAAAGTGATTGAAATGGAAGTACTAAATTCTGTTTCACAAAGTTACTTGACGCAGTTATGGAGCAATGATGTTTTTCAAAAAAATGTCGAACAAAAACACAAAACCATTACCGATCGAATTTCTCGTTATTTTACTCCTATTCTTTTATTAATTGCCTTCTCAGGATTTGGATATTGGATTTTTATAGATGCCAATATTGCTTTTAATGTTTTCACGGCAGTGCTTATTGTGGCGTGTCCTTGTGCATTGGCATTGACTGCTCCATTCACTTTTGGCAACATTTTGCGAATTTTAGGAAAACAGAAATTTTATCTTAAAAATGCATTGGTTATTGAGCAATTGGCCAAAGTAGATACGATTGTTTTTGATAAAACTGGAACAATTACCACGAATAAAAAATCGAATATCTCTTATGAAGGAGAATTGCTTTCTGATGAAAATTTGCTGTTGATTAAAAATGTGCTTAGGGCGTCAAATCATCCTTTAAGTAGAATGTTATATGATTATTTGCCTTTGCCAATTTTGCAAAATAGATCAGCATTGGAAAAAAAAAAATTAAAAGTTGATACTTTTGAGGAGATTACAGGGAAGGGGATTCAAGCACAAATTTTTGGATATCAAATACAAATTGGTTCCGCTGCTTTTGTAGAAAAAATAGAAGAAAATAACATTCAGCAAACATCAGTTCATATTAAAATTAATGGAGATTATTATGGTAAATATATTTTCAATAATCAATATAGAGACGGATTAGAGGAACTTTTTAAGAATTTAAGTAAACAGTATCAAATCAAAGTCTTGTCTGGCGATAATGAAGGGGAAAGATCCACTCTAGAAAAACTTTTGCCGAAAGGCACTGAATTAATTTTTAATCAAAAACCCGAACAAAAATTAGAATTTATCAAGAATTTACAAGAAGAAGGCAAAAACGTGATGATGGTGGGGGATGGATTGAATGACGCGGGAGCTTTGGCACAAAGTAATGTTGGGATTTCGATTTCAGAAAATGTCAATGTTTTTTCACCGGCTTGTGATGCTATTTTGGATGCTAATGAATTTCCCAAATTGGATTATTTTTTGAAACTCTCGAAGAATTCCATTACGACTATCAAAATGAGTTTCGCTTTGTCCTTGTTGTATAACTTGGTAGGACTATCATTTGCTATTACGGGAAATTTATTGCCTTTGGTTGCGGCGATTATAATGCCTTTAAGTACGATAACGATTGTAAGTTTTGTAACCGTAATGAGTAGCTATTATGCAAATAAAAAATAAAATTACATAAGTTTTCACCGTGTTGTTTCACATAATTTTAACATAATTCAATAGATATGACAAATGTCATATTTTACTAAAGAACCTCAAAGTAACTTTGCTAACATAAATTAAGGTATGAGTGTCATTTATTTATTAATCTCCATCAGTATAGTAGTAGCTATTGGTTTTTTTATTGCTTTTATAAGAGCAGTAAAGACGGGCCAATATGACGACGATTATACGCCATCAGTCAGAATGCTTTTTGACGATGAGCTCAAAATTGAAAATCCAAAACCAATACAAACAATAGAAGAAAAACAAATTTAATTATGGAAATGCAGCAGTTTTATTATGACAACAAAATTGTAAAGAAATTCATTTACGCGACCATCCTTTTTGGTGTAGTGGGAATGTTGGTTGGCCTTACATTGGCCATCATGTTTCTTTTTCCTAACATAACCGACGGAATTTCGTGGTTAAGTTACGGTAGATTGAGACCTTTACATACGAACGCCGTTATTTTTGCTTTCGTGGGAAATGCTTTTTTTGCGGGAATGTATTATTCGATGCAACGATTGCTTAAGGCAAGAATGTTCAGTGATGTTTTAAGTAATATTCATTTTTGGGGTTGGCAGTTAATTATTGTAGCGGCGGCAATTTCTCTTCCATTAGGATTTAGCACTTCTAAAGAATATGCTGAATTAGAATGGCCAATCGATATTGCGATTACCATAATTTGGGTTGTGATGGGAATCAATATGATTGGAACCTTGATAAAAAGAAGAGAGAGACACTTGTATGTAGCAATCTGGTTTTACTTGGCAACTTTCGTAACGATCGCCGTTTTACATATATTCAACAGTTTAGAATTGCCTGTTTCTGCAATGAAAAGTTATTCTGTATATGCAGGAGTTCAAGATGCTTTAGTGCAATGGTGGTACGGTCATAATGCGGTTGCGTTTTTCTTAACCACGCCTTTTTTAGGATTGATGTATTATTTTGTTCCAAAAGCGGCGAATCGTCCAGTTTATTCTTATAGATTGTCAATTGTTCACTTTTGGTCGTTGATTTTTATTTATATCTGGGCTGGACCACACCATTTATTATATTCTGCTTTACCGAACTGGGCACAAAATTTAGGTGTTGCTTTTTCTATAATGTTGATTGCACCATCTTGGGGTGGTATGATAAACGGATTGTTAACCTTGCGTGGAGTTTGGGATAAAGTACGAGTAGATCCTGTTTTAAAATTCTTTGTTGTAGCTATTACAGGTTACGGTATGGCCACTTTTGAAGGTCCAATGTTGTCTCTTAAAAATGTAAACGCCATTGCGCATTACACGGATTGGATTATTGCTCACGTTCACGTAGGTGCATTAGCATGGAATGGATTTATGGCCTTTGGTATGATTTATTGGTTGATTCCTAGAATGACTAAAAGTACTTTGTACTCTCTTAAATTAGCTAATTTTCACTTCTGGATTGGTACTTTAGGGATTATATTATATACAATTCCAATGTATGTTGCTGGGTTTTTACAAGCGTCTATGTGGAAACAGTTTAACCCAGATGGAACATTAACTTATGGTAACTTCCTTGAAACGGTAACCCAAATTATGCCAATGTATTGGATGAGGGCTATTGGTGGTTCATTGTATTTAATCGGAATGTTGACATTGGTTTATAACATTGTTCAAACATTAAGAGCAGGTTCACCAATCGAAGATGAATTAGCACAAGCTCCAGCATTATTGAAAATTAGTTCTGGAAGAGTACAAGGGGAAAAATTTCATCCGTGGTTAGAAAGAAAACCTATTCAATTAACGATTTTGGCAACAGTAGCAATTTTAATTGGAGGAGTTATTCAAATCGTGCCTACGATTATGGTAAAATCTAATATCCCTACAATTGCAAGTGTAAAACCATATTCCCCTTTAGAACTGGAAGGGCGTGATTTATATATTCGTGAAGGTTGCGTGGGTTGTCACTCACAATCTGTTCGTCCTTTTAGAAGCGAAGTGGAACGTTATGGGCCACAATCTAAAGCTGGGGAGTTTGTTTATGACCATCCATTTCTTTGGGGATCAAAACGTACCGGTCCGGATTTATTAAGAGAAGGAGGAAAATACAATGATAATTGGCATTTTAACCACTTTTGGAGTCCGCAAAGTATATCTGCCGGATCGATTATGCCAGGTTACAAATGGTTGTTCGATAATAAACCTATGGATATTTCTTTAACTCAAAAGAAAATGAAAGCGATGGTAACTCTTGGAGTTCCTTATTCTGATGCTCAAGTGGCAAATGGACTTAAAGATTTAAGAACACAAGCCTTGAAAATTGAAGAAAACTTGAAAAATGATCCTGACTTTGTGAAAAGTTACAATGAAAGTAAGAAAAAAGCGGAAGCAAGAGGAGAAAAATTTGTTCCAATGAATGAAAGAGAAATTGTTGCACTAATTGCTTACATACAAAGACTTGGAACTGATATTAAAGTAAAAGATAATATTAAAAACTAAAAGCGATGTTTGAACAAATTAAACACAATATGGAAACTATCGACGGAGTTGCGATATATCCAATCCTATCATTATTGATTTTCTTTGTCTTTTTTGTAGGACTTGGTTTGTGGGTTTTTTCGTATAAAAAAGAAAAAATTACTGAAATGAGCCAAATTCCATTAAACGATAATTAAACAACATAATTTTTTAAAATTTAGAAAATGAAAAAATTAATTCCAGCATATATTAGAGTTCTAATTATTTTCTTTGCTGTTTTTGCAGCAATGGAATATTTTATAGACTCTGGTGACAGACCTGCTTTTATAAAATTCCCCATGGTTGCTGTCTTTTTATTTGTATTTCTTTTCCTTTTGATAGCGATAGAAATTACATTGAAAGCTGTTGATAATATTACGTATCAATTGTTAACAGAAGAACAGAAAGCCCAATCAAATGAAGTAAATACGTTGCATTTCAAAGATAGTGAATGGTTTAAAAAACTGATGAAAAGTTTAACTAAATCGGAGCCATTAGAAAATGAAGCAAGCCTTTTATTAGATCATGATTACGATGGAATTAGGGAATTAGATAATAATTTACCTCCGTGGTGGGTGTATTTATTTTATGCAGGTATTGTTTTTGGAGTAATATATATGGTTCGATATGAAATATTAGGAGCTGATAATCAAGAAACAGAACTTAAGAATGAAATAGCTCAAGCCAAAATTGAAGTGGCAGAATACATGAAAACTGCTCCTGATATGATGGATGAGAAAACGGTTACATTACTGACAGAACCCGCAGATTTAGCATCAGGTAAGGAAATTTTCACCACGAATTGCGCTGCTTGTCACAGAGCTGATGCTGGTGGGCAAATTGGACCAAACTTAACAGATGATCATTGGATATTAGGAGGAGGAATTAAAAATGTATTCCATACTTTAGTTAATGGAGGTCGTGACGGAAAAGGAATGATTTCTTGGAAAGGAACATTAAAACCAAAAGAGATGCAGCACGTTGCTAGTTATGTTTTGTCTTTAAGAGGAAGTAATCCTAAAGATCCAAAAGCACCGGATGGTGAAGTTTGGGTTGACGAAACTTCACCAAAAAAATAATAGGTTTTCTAGTACTTATGCCAAAGCTCAAAACTTTGGCATAATTACTTTATAATTTAATATTGAAAAATATAAAAATGTCACAATCATCAAACGAAGCTTTTAGAGATACCATTGGAACAATTGATGAGGAAGGAAATCGAAAATTTATTTTCCCTAAAAAGCCTTCTGGTAAATTTTATGAATATCGGAAATGGGTCAGTTACTTTTTACTGATTGTTTTGGTTGCGAATCCTTTTATAAAGATAAATGGCAATCAGTTCATGATGTTCAATATTTTAGAACGACGATTTAATATTTTTGGATTTCCATTTTGGCCACAAGATATTTATCTCTTTGTTCTTTTTATGCTTATAGGCGTAGTTTTCGTAATCCTTTTTACGGTTATTTTTGGAAGAATTTTTTGCGGGTGGATTTGTCCGCAAACCATATTTTTAGAAATGGTTTTCCGAAGAATAGAATATTGGATAGAAGGAGATCGTGGTGCTCAAATCCGATTAGAAAAACAGGAATGGAATGGGGAAAAAATAAAAAAGAAAGCCTTAAAATGGAGCTTGTTTCTAATGATTTCGTTTTTTATTGCTAATGTTTTTCTGGCTTACCTTATCAGTAGTGACGAATTGTTTAAAATGATTAAAGAAGGTCCTGAAAATCATGTGAGTACCTTAGTTTCATTGTTGATTTTTACTGGAGTATTTTATTTTATTTTTGCTTGGTTTAGAGAACAGGTTTGTATTATCGCCTGTCCTTACGGAAGATTACAAGGTGTTTTATTAGATGATAAATCGATTAATGTAGCTTATGATTTTGTTCGTGGCGAAAAAGAAGTAGGAAGAGCTAAGTTCAACAAACAAGAAGACAGAGCATCAACAGGAAAAGGAGATTGCATTGATTGTAAACAATGTGTGAATGTTTGTCCAACGGGAATCGATATTCGTAACGGCGTTCAACTGGAATGTGTGAATTGCACTGCCTGTATTGATGAATGTGATACTATTATGGATAGTGTCGGATTGCCAAAAGGATTAATTCGTTACGCTTCCGAAGAGGAAATTGAGAAAAAAACGAAGTTTAAATTTACTCCCAGAATGAAAGGGTATTCCGCTGTTTTGTTTATCCTAACAGGGATTTTAATTGGATTGTTGTTTTTGAGAAATGAAGTTGAAGCAAGTATTTTGCGTTTGCCAGGTCAATTGTTTCAGCACAAAGGCGAGAATATTAGTAATATCTATACTTTTAAAATTATCAATAAAACCAATAATGATTTTAATGACATTCATTTCAAATTAATTGGTATAAAAGGAAAATTGGAAATGGTAGGAAAACAAGATCTAAAAGTACCTAAACAAGGTATGAATGGCGGAACCTTATTTGTAGAAATCAATCAAAATTTACTAGATAGTGATAAAACCAAATTGATAATTGAAGTTTTTAATGGAAATAAAAAAATTGAAACTTCTACAACTAGTTTTTTAAGTCCAAGAAGCTTTGACTAATACTAACGGTTTTAAGTTTTAAACATATAAATAAAAAAGCATGAAAATTAATTGGGGAACAGGAATTGTAATTGCATTTGCATTATTTATGACCTTTATTTTATATTTTGTTTTCAAAGTACAGTCAGATTCAAAATATGATAATGAGTTGGTTGTAGAAGAATATTACAAACATGACGTTCATTTTGGGGACGAAATGGTGCGTATTCAAAACGCTCATGATTTAGCCGAAAAGCCTATAAAGACAAAAACAAAAGAAGGAATTACAATTGTATTTCCAGATGTATTTGTTCCTGAAAAAATAAAAGGAAATGTGTCCTTATATCGACCGTCTAACAAAAAATTAGATTTTGAAATTCCTATTTCATTATCTAGTCCTACTTTGCTCATACCTAAAAAAAGGCTGGTAGGCGGTCGTTGGGACATTAATATGGAATGGCAATATGACGGGAAATCATACTTAACTAAGGAAACGATTTATATTAACTAGTAAAATATAGTGTAGAGAAAAGAATGAAGAGAAAATGCAATAGAATTTATTGAGTTAACACGAAACCGATATTTGGAATCATTTATCCTTTAAAATCTATATTTTATCCTCTATTTTCTAACATGTACTTTGTAATATTTGTTTTCTAAAATCTCAAGTGAAATGTTATATTCTGCTTTTATCTTTGGTTTAATTAGTAGTTTGCACTGCATAGGAATGTGTGGTCCAATTGCTATAATGTTACCTGTAGACAGAGGTAATCCGGCGAAAAAAGCTACACAAATTTTCACCTATCATTTAGGGAGATTATCAGCTTATGCTACAATTGGTTTAGTTTTTGGATTATTAGGCAAAGGTTTTTTCTTAGCTGGATTGCAACAAAAATTATCAATTTTTATTGGAATTGCAATGATTTTCGTTATTTTAATACCGGATAAATTTTTTGCTAAGTATAATTTTTCAAAACCAGTTTTTAAATTGATATCTAAAATCAAATCGGCTTTGGGAAGTCAATTTAAAAATAAGAGTTACAAATCACTGTTTACAATAGGTTTACTCAATGGGTTTTTACCTTGCGGAATGGTTTATGTAGCTTTATTTGGTGCCATAGCTATGCAAAGCGCTGGTTTTGGCGTGTTATATATGGTTTTATTTGGATTAGGAACGGTTCCATTGATGAGCAGCGTAGTGTATTTAAATTCATTTTTGACAATTCCCGTCCGAAATAAAATTCAAAAAGCGATTCCTTATGTTGCCGTTATTATCGGAGTATTATTTATTTTGAGAGGTTTAGGATTAGGAATTCCTTATGTTTCTCCTTCAAATATTAGTTTATTTGTACAGCAGAACCCCAATTGTCATTAAATTAGATTTCCTATATTTTAACTTAAATTAATAAGTGAGCATGGAAAGACACGATTTATTACACGAATTTCCTGAATATCAGGAAAAAATCCATCAATTAAAAACTGACAATCCGCATTTTAGAGAATTGTTTGATGAATATCATGAGTTAGAACATAAAATTCATCGCATTAATAGTGGGGAAGAAATAGTTATAGATGAATATATGCATACATTGAAAGCCAAATTGCTTTTCATTAAAGATGAATTATTTTCCATGTTGCAAAACAATATTAAATAACTACAAACTCTTTTATTGGTCACAAAAATAGTTGAAACTATGTAATTTAGTGCATTTAGCTTTAGCTTCTAAAAATATGTTCTACCACAAATTACACAACTTAGCATGAATTAATTTGTGTAATTCGTGTTAAAATATTAACAGTGCAGACTTTCAGTCCGCCATACCAAATCTATGGACTTTCTGTTCATAGTGCTTTAGTTAAATTAAATTGGCTTTTAAATCTTGATAAATCTAAATATCAATCTTTGTCAGATTTTTACATTTTGACAAAGATTATTTAAAATCTTCGAATGTAGTAGTGGCCATTATATCGTCATAGAAAACAATTCGGTTTCTGGTGCTTTTCTTTTTAAACGAAGATCAAACGCCATGCAAATATTTCGTACATGGGGTTTTCCAGCATCTGTGACCTGAATACTATTTTCTTTAATGATGACGAGTCCATCATTTTCCATTTCTTTTAATTGAATTAAAACTTCCGGAATCTCATCAAAATAAGCTTCATTATTGTTCCAAGAAGTTTCAAATTGACACATTAAATTCAGAATGTGTTTTCTAATGATTAGGTCTTCATCAGTTAATAAATGTCCTCTATAAACTGGTATTTTATCCCATTCTAAAATTTGGTAATAATCTTCCAAATTCTTTACATTTTGGGCAAAACTGAGCCAACTATCACTTATTGAAGAAACGCCCAAACCAATCATCAATTGAGTTTTTGAAGAGCTGTAACCCATAAAATTACGATGTAGATTTCCATTTTGAAACGCTTTGTATAAGCTGTCCGTTTCCAATGCAAAATGATCCATTCCGATTTCATGATATCCATTTTCAAACAATAATTTTTTCCCTGTTTCATACAGCATTCGTTTTTTACCATCTTTCGGAATATCTTCATCATTAAATCCACGTTGTCCATTGCCTTTTATCCAAGGAACATGGGCATAACTATAAAAGGCTAATCTATCGGGTTGTAATGATTTTGTTTTTTCAATGGTATCTACAATATCTTCAATTTCCTGAAACGGCAATCCGAAAATGATATCATGACCAATGGAAGTATAACCAATTTCCCTTGCCCAAAAAGTGACTTTGGCTACATTGTGAAATGGCTGCAACCTATGAATTGCTTTTTGTACTTTTTCGGAGTAATCCTGCACACCAAAACTGACTCTTCTAAATCCTAAATCATAGAGTTTTTGTAAATGTTCATGTGAAGTATTATTGGGATGTCCCTCAAAACTAAATTTATAATCTTTTGCTTTGTTTGCATGGCTTAAAATCCCGTTGATCAAATCTTCTAAATTCTTTGGAGAAAAAAAAGTGGGTGTTCCGCCTCCCAAATGTATTTCTTTAATTGTTGGTTTTTCCTCAAGAATTTTACAATAGATAGACCATTCTTTCAAAACGGCGTCTATATATGGATTTTCTAATGTATGGTTTTTAGTAATTCGTTTATTGCAACCGCAAAAAGTACACAAACTTTCACAAAAAGGTAAGTGAATGTATAGACTTATTCCTTCTGAAGTATTGCTTGCTTTAAATGATTTTTTTAAAGTAGCTGTCCAAATGTCATACGGTAAATCACTTTCATCCCAGTAAGGAACAGTTGGATAGCTGGTATATCGAGGACCCGGAACATTGTACTTTCGAATTAGAGAATTTTTCATGGGAAGAACATTTATCATGAATCAAAAGTACCGCAACTCTTAAATATTTAAAATGATATTTATCATATCTTTAATTTTGAAACAAAAAAAACCCGTACTATTTGTACGGGTCCAATTAACTGAATATTTTTTTATTCTTGCTTCAAATTTCTCAATTGTTTTAGTTTTTCTTTCCAAACATCTAAACTTTCTTTATGAACAGCAATATTTTTACGAACCTCTAAAACTATGGAATTTTCTTTTTTAGCATTTCTGGTATTGGTGAAAAATTGAATGTTATTCTCCAATTGGAAAATTTCGTTCTTACCTTCTTCGATTTTACGCATTAAGAAAATCTTTTCGTTATCTAATTTTCGGGTGTCGTTACTATCTGATAAATGATCCATTCTATTGGAGAAACGCAGCATTTCAGTATCTTTTTTACTCAAACTTAATTTTTCAAAAAGGGCATCTAGGATTTTATTAAATTTTCCTTCTATATGTCTTCTTGGAAAAGGAACTCTACCAAAATTTTTCCAAGTTTCAATATGTAATTTGATAGCATCCAAATCAGTTTTGTGATCTCCTGTTAATTCATATTCGCGCAAGGTTTCTAAGTAAGCTTTCTTATTATTGAAAGCTTCCACTTCTTCAACGTTTTCCTCGTTTTTTTGCTCTTTTAATTTTTCAAAATAGTGATTACAGGCATCTTTAAACTCTTTCCAAATTTTATCAGAATATTTTCTAGGAACATGACCTATTTCTTTCCATTCCTCTTGAATTTGTTTCATTATTGGAGTAGTAGTAGCAAAATCAATACTTTCTTGTAATTCTTTAGCTTTGGTTACAAGTGCATTTTTTTTGCTTAAATTGTCATTTTGGTCTTTCTTGATGTCTTTATAAAAAGCATTTTTGAAAGTATTAAAATTTCTGACAGCAGTTTTAAAACTCGTCCAAGTCTCTTCATTTACATCCGAAGGCACTTTTCCAGCTGAGAAAAATTCAGAACGTAAGGCTTCCACTTTTTCAATTTGAGCTAGCCATTGAGAATGAGCGTCTACTTTCTCTGTTGCCAAAACTTCAATTTTAGCTACAATTTGTTTTTTATTTTCTAAATTCTCTACTTCGGTTCCTCTTAATTTTTCGAAAAGAACTTCACGTTTATCATGCATTTGTTTAGTCAAATCACTGAACTTGTTCCAGATTTCATCGCGATTTTCTCTAGAAACCGGACCTATATCTTCTTTCCAAATTCTATGTAAATCTTGCAATTCACGGAATGCTTTGTTGATATCAGCTTCGTTGATCAGTTCTTCAACGCGAGCAATAATTTTTTGTTTTTGTTCTAAATTGTGTTTGAAATCTAAATCTCGTGCTTCTCGGTCAAGATGTAAATAATCATAGAAATTTTCTACATGAAAGTGAAAATTATTCCAAACGTGATTGTATTTATCTTTCGGGATTGGTCCGGCATTTTTCCATCTTTCTCTTAAATCATTAAAATGTTTTAGAGTGTCTTTGATGTTTTCTTGCGGGTTGATTAATTCTTTTAATTCCTCAACAATTGCCAAACGATTTTCTAAATTAGTTTTTAGATTCGTTTGTAAACTTTTGAAATGAGTATTTTTTGCATCCCTAAAAATGGAATAGTATTTATCGAAATTGGTCTTTAATGGAGAATGATATTGAAATTCTTCGTTTATATCTTGATTTTCGGCAAGAAACTCTTCTTTTTTCTCTTCTAAAAGATGGTTGTATTTTGCGACGAATGATTTTTTGATTTCTTCGATATGGTCTTTAGCCGACATCACTTTTTCATCGGAAACCAAATTTATCAATTCCTCTACCAGTTCTTCCAATGATAACGCATCAAAGTTTTGCATGGGAATTTCGTGACGATCTTTCAGAGTTTCGTCTTCACTTTCTTCAGCGTTTGTATCAGCAATGGCGTTAAGAGCTGTTTGGTTTTCCGTTTTAGAAGCAGTTTCAATAGTTGTCACGTCTTCAGTAAGAGGAACAACAACATTTTCTTCTGCAGGCACATCAATTGGTTCAGCCAACTGTTCTGTCTCCAATACTTCTGTTTTGGATTGATTTGATTCAGCTGAATCCTGTGATAATTTTCCATCTGTCTCATTTTCATTATGGGACAGGTTATCGTTCATTTCTTCTAACATTTTTTCAATGTATAAGGTTTCTATTTTTTTTCCGAATTCGAAAGGTAGTGAAAGCAGTACTAATTTACAAAATAAATTATTTGAATACAGAAAATTTTTGATAAAAAAATTTTTTTTTGGTTCGTTTGTAATTACTTTAAATAGTTTTCATAAGTTTATTTTGACAAATTTTAGCCGAAACAAATTGTATAGAAATAAACCATGAAATGATTCAATAATTTGGAAATAAGATGTATTTCAAAAAAAAACTACAACTTTTAAGGTTGTAGTTTTAATCATTTTTGGATAGGATATTATTATTTTGGCTTATTGTTTGGATTTCTCCAAGTGCAAAAAATTGCATAAACAATGATTTTATTTTTCTCGATTTCGTAAATTATGGATAAGGGAAATCTTTTATAAAAGCTTCTCTCTAAAGTTCTCGTTTTACTTGATAATGTTGTGGAAATTGTTTTACTCGCTCTAAATAATTTTCTAACGTATCTAAAAATCGTTCTCCTAATCCTTCTCTTTTTTCTTCCTAATATTGGTAAACTTCCTTGATATCGTAGACTGCATCTTCTTTAATATCCAATATGTAATTCATAAAATTAAGAACTTATATTTTGTCGCACATCTTCCCAAGTGCACGAATTGCTTTCCCCTTTTAAATGTCTTTATCTTGGGCTGTCTATTATTTTATAATCATCTTCATTAAGTTGTTCTTGATCTTCTTCTAAAACAGCTCTTACTTTTTCTAAAATTTCTTCTTTTTGGGTGTTTAAAAGCATTTCTATTAATTCCATTTTTGTGAGTTGCAAGTCCATGATTTCTATATTTTTAGCATCTCAAAGATAATTATTTTGTTTTAATCTTATTTTCAATAATTTGTTATTTTATTGCAACAAAGTAAATTCAGAAATTTTAAATCATCAGTCGCAACGAATACTTCGGAGAATAGTATTTTGTTTTAATTACTTATTCCAAATTGCCCAAGCTTTTTCTGCTTGAAAAATAAGCATGTCCAAACCGTTTTTGATTTGCGCTCCTTGTTCTTTTGCTTTTTTAAGAAATTGCGTTTCTGCGGGATTGTAAATCAAGTCAAAAGCAATATGATTTTCCGTAAAGTATTCGTAAGGAATTAATGGGAATGAATCCGTATCGGGACTTGTTCCTACAGGAGTTGAATTAATAATTATTTGGTAATTATCAAAAGTTGTAGCATTGATTCTATTGTAGTCAATTGCATTTTCTTTGGCTTCTCTGGAAACAAAGGTGTATAAAATACCCAATTCGTCCAAAGCATATGCAACACCTTTTGACGCGCCGCCTGTTCCTAAAATCAAAGCTTTTTTATGGTGGGGTTGCAATAGAGTTTCTAATGATTTTTTGAAACCAAAATAATCGGTATTGAAGCCTTTCAGTTTTCCTTTTTTGGTAATTTTGATCGTATTTACGGCACCAATTACCATTGCTTTTTTTGAAAGTTTATCCAAAAATGGAATCACTGTTTCTTTATACGGAATAGTAACATTCAAACCTTTTAAGTCGATGGTACTTTTTATTATCTCAGGAAATGTAGCTATTTCTTGAATGTCAAAATTCTCATATGTACACCCTTCAAAGTTTTCGCTATTGAATTTATCTGTAAAATACCCTTTCGAAAAGGAATAATGGATATTTCTTCCCAACAAACCAAAACGTTTTCTTACTATTTCAATCATTATAATTTTTTATGTTTTGCAATATAATTTTGCACCATTTTTCTGGTCCAAACTACAGGAAATAAATCCTCAATAATAATATAGTTATCAAAATTCAATCTCATGGCATTACTCAAATGGAATTTTGCCTTCGTATTGTCTTGTATCATAAAATACAATCCAGCTAAACGATATTCGATTTCATTTTCTTCCGGAAAATATTCGGATGCTTGTAACAAGGTTTGAATCGCACTTTCGAATTCACCTAAAAACTGAAGAATATCAACCCAGAACAACCAAGTGTCTATTTGATAATCACCAAATTCCACCGCTTTTCTATAGCCAAATTCAGCTTCCTCAAAAAAGTTCATTTGTTTGTTTATAGATGCAAAACGTTTCCAGTACAAACGATTTTGATTGTCAATAGCTAATGCTTTGTTGACATAAATAAGTGCTTTCTGATAGTTTTTTTGGCGAACATAAAAATCAGTAATTGCAATCCAACCTTTGTCCAAAAGGGGATCTTCATGAACTGTTTTGTTGAAATATTTCAATGCTAGGGCTTTGTGTCCTAATTTCTCATGACATTTTCCTATTCGGAGTAAAGCATAAGAAGTGGCATCGTCTAATTCGATTGTTCTTTCATAACTTTCTATTGCTTCTTCGTATTTTTTTAATCGTTCAAAAGCTTTCGCTTTTTCCATGAATGCACCTAGGAATTCATCATCGATTAAAGTAGCGTAATCGAAGGCGCGAATTGCATTTTCATATTCTTTTACGCCATAATGCAAACGTCCCAACTGATGCCAGGCAATTTCGCTGTACGGGTTTTTATCGATATATTTATTCAAGTAGGTTATGGCCTCTTGATTTTGATCTAAGAATTCAAAACAATACACCACATTATATAATGCTGATTGGTCTTCAAGATCTTCTTCTAAACATTTAATGAAGCTTTCTTTCGCCAATTCTAGATTGTCCATGAATAAGTATTCCATCCCGATTAAATTATAGACATCGGCATAGTCATCCGTATATTTTAAAGCAATTCTTAATAATTCAACTGCTTTTTCGTGTTGGTCTCTTTTCGAATAAATATTGGCTTTTTGAATGTAAATTTCTTCATTAGTTGGCTCAATCGCATATAACTCATTCAATAGTTTTTCAGCTATTTCTAGTTTGTCATCATAGACTAACATCTCCACTTGGACTAATTTTAGTCCTGTTGATGTTGGGTGTTGATCCAGTGCTAGTTTTAGTGCTTTTTTTGCCAAAGCGGCCTTCCCCATATCGAGGTAATGAAGTATAATTTCTTCAAATTCTTCGGAGTCAAAAAAGAGGACTTTGTTGGTTTTCAACATCGACTCAAATTTAGACAGGGATAAGTTATAGTCTTCTTCTTCGTTGCTTAATTGCATCTTTTGTTTTTTTAGAATTTGGCCTACTTAAAAGTAAACATCCTTACTGTTATTGTGAGGAAAAGTAGGAATTGTTTTGAACAATTTAATTAACAAAATTAGTGCTGATTTATTACAAATGCCATAGCCCTGATGGAAGTGGAAATCCTCTATAATTTCGTTTTTAAAACGAGATTAGAGAGATTGTAATGGACAGCAGGATATAGCTCCTAAAAAAACTAATTTTTATTCAAAATGGCATCCATTACTTCTAGCATTATAGCGCAGCCTTCGCGAATTTCTTCAATAGAAATGGTAAGCGGCGGCGTGATTCGGATTGCGCATCCTTCAAACAGTAACCAGAATAATATGAGTCCCTTGTCTTGACATATGAGAATTACTTCATTTGTTATATTGGCACTTTTGGTCATTGCGGCAAGCATTAATCCTTTTCCTCTTATTTCTATTATCAAAGGATGTACCAAAAGTGATCTGAATAGGTTTTCTTTTTCCAGCGCTTCAGCCATTAAATTGGTCTCAGTAATTTCCTGTAAAGTCGCCAAACAGGCTGACGCAATGACAGGGTGGCCTCCAAAAGTCGTGATATGTCCCAGTTTTGGATTATCGCTCAATAAATCCATCATGGAAGATGAAGCGGTAAAAGCGCCTACCGGCATGCCCCCACCCATTCCTTTTCCCATCACAAGAATATCAGGAACGACGTCATAATTTTGGAATCCAAAGAGTTTTCCGGTTCTTCCAAAACCCGGTTGGATTTCATCAAGAATCATGATCGCACCAACTTCAGTACAACGCTGACGCACTTTTTTGAGAAAATCGTTGTGCGGCTGAATAAATCCTGCACCACCTTGAATGGTTTCCAGAATAATTCCTGCCGTTTTAGTCGTTATTTTTTGTAAATCTTCTACATTATTGAACGTTATAAAATCCACATCAGGAATCAATGGGCGAAAGATTTGTTTGCGCTCTTCAAATCCCATCACGCTCATTGAGCCCATAGTATTTCCGTGATAGGCATTATGGCAAGATATTAATTGACTTCTTCCCGTAGTTCTTCTGGCGAGTTTTAAGGCGCCTTCTATGGCTTCCGTACCAGAATTTACCAAGTAGGTTTTGTCTAATGGTTTTGGCAGGAGTGAAGCTAATAGTTTGCAATATTGGACGGCGGGACTTTGGGAATATTCGCCATAGACCATCACGTGCGAATATTTGTCCAATTGATCTTTAATAGCTTGGTTTACTCTGGGATGCTGATGTCCAAGCGCACAAGCCGAAACGCCGGCCACAAAATCCAAATATTTTTTATTATTGGTGTCGTAAATATAGGAGCCCATAGCATGAGAAACTTCCATACCCAACGGATAAGGAGAAGTTTGTGCTTGGTATTTTAAGAAATCGGTGTTCACTTTTTTAGAAATTTAACCGTAAAGTTTGCAAAGATTTTCGCAAAGTTCACGAAGTTTTTAAAGAGGCTTATTTACTCGTGTGTCTCAGACTGAAGACTGCTCCCGAAGCTTCGGGATGAACATTTATCACTTTTTCTTCACTTTCTTTTTATCGTAATTAAAGGTTTCCTTTCGCACTTTCATTGGAACATTTTCTTTCGCATCTTCCGTTTTTCCTTGTTTGACTAATTTGTCATTAAGTTCATTTTCTTCTGGGGGAAAAATATCATCTTTCGATTTTATCCTTTCGTCACCGCGCCACACTAATCCTCTTAGTTTTCGTGCATTTTCTGGCAGATCTTTTTCGGGATAAATATCGCCATCCACTTGTTTGAAGAAAGTAATACTTTCAATCGCATTTTTTTCTAAAATAAGATTGATTTTACTGCTCACATTTTTGTTGATCCCAATGAGTTCCTTGGCGTCATTTCGCATATAGTAAATGACCTCAGTATTTTTTACAATGTCCACATCATGGAGTTTCCCTTCTTCGAATTTCCCATATAGATTTTGCCCTTTTACCTGATTATAGCCTGTTCCCAGTGTGTCTTTAGAGACCAGAAAGGTGTTATTGAGGACTTTGAGGGAATCGAGTTTTTGCGTGTTATTATTTCCAATAAGGTGCATAACATCGCCCGTAATTTGGCTTTCTCCATTCCAAAGTATAGGGTTTCCTATCATTTTTGTCAAGGCAGTTTTTGAACTTGAATGTATCGAATCGCATTTGCCACTCATATCCGTTTTATAAAAACGGACATTATTAAAAGCACGAATGATGCGATTGCCTTCTTTGCCAGTTACCATCAATTTTTTTCCATGAATATAAACGGAGTCATTATCGACAAAGTTTATAGCCACCGCTCTTTTGGTTACAAAAACAGAATCCTTTTTTTTATATAATTCGGCATAATGTCCTTTAATAATTCCTCTGTTGATAGAGTCTGTGATTTTTACATTTCGTGTTGCCGACGCAAATTCCCTGTTTCGGTCATAATACAAACTATCTCCCCTAATTATTCGATCGTCGTACTTGATATAGGATTTTTTGACAAAATGAGCCAGGTTTTTTTTAGTATCATAAAACCCTTTCTCAGTATAAATATAATTAGCTTTGCTAGTAATGGTTGATGGTCCAAAAAGATAGGAGTGACCTGAATTACTGTAATAATCTAAATGGTTTGATTTTATAACATAAGTTGGATTAGTAATTGTCACCGCCGTAAGGAATTTAAACTTTTTCTGTGCGACATAATATTTTCCTGACTTACTTTGCAAAGTATTCTCCTTGTTAGTAACTGTGCCTTGTGTGTTGTAATATACCTCTTGAGTGTTTCTGTTAAAGTTGATTGTATCTGTGGCTAATGTTGCATCTGGAGAACTCATTACCGCATTTCCTGTCGCAAATGCTTGTTTTACATTTCCATTGTATTCCGCATATTTACTGTTTAAAAATAAAGTATCACCTTGCACTATTTGCACATTTCCAAATGCTTTTATATAATTCTCTTTTTGAAAAAAATACGCCTTATTGCAGGTCAGAACTACGCCGTCATGGTTGACACGCACATTTCCTGTAAGCAAAAAAGCATCCGGAATTTCTACTTGATTAACATCTGCAAAATCAGAATGTTCAACAATAATTTTTTTAGGAGCCTGAGCCAAAACTAAATTTGTACCAAGCAGTATTAAACAACAACGAAATAGGAATTTCTTCAATGGATTTATTTTTTGTCAAATTTATGAAAAAGGTTACAATCCTAATCGATATTAGGATTTATTTATAATAGTTGAAAAATAAGCAAAAAATGGTGGGATTCCGTTTTTAAAGTTATCAACAAATAAAGCTACTCTTTCGTTGTAGTAGTTCTTTTGAAAAGTGTATTTGTTTTAATTGATATCAATCTTCTCTTCTTTCTATAAATTATATTAATTTTAAAAATTGAATAAATAAATAGGACGATTTATCTAAAAAAATACGAATTGAAACCAGCATAAATAATTTTATATGATAAAAAAGACAATTATAGTTGCAGGGATTAGCGTGGTGCTTTTAGCAACTGCTTGCAAAACAAAAGATTTAAAAATGAATGCAGAAAAGAAAGAGATAGTCTCTGAGAAGAAAATTGTAGTATATCAAGTTTTTACCCGATTATTCGGAAATAAAAATACCACTAATAAACTTTGGGGAACTATTGAAGAAAATGGAGTTGGGAAGTTTAATGATTTTACGGATAAAGCACTTCATGAAATAAAAGATTTAGGTGTAACTTATATTTGGTATACTGGAGTTCCACATCATGCTTTGGTTCGGGATTACACTGCTATAGGAATTTCGAATGATGATCCGGAAGTAGTAAAAGGAAGAGCCGGATCACCTTATGCCGTAAAAGATTATTATAATGTAAACCCTGATTTAGCTGTAAATCCAGCTAATCGTTTGCAAGAATTTGAGTCCTTAATTGCCAGAACCCATAAAGCGGGATTAAAAGTGATTATTGATATTGTTCCTAATCATATTGCACGCAAATACGAAGGAAAGAGTAACCCGGTCGGGATTAAAGATTTTGGTGCTGATGATGATGTTTCTGTTGAATATAAAAGAGACAATAATTTCTATTATATTCCAAATACCCATTTTGAAATTCCAGATAATGTAAAACCATTAAATGGAGAAAGTAATCCATTAATTGACGGGAAATTTGAAGAAAATCCAGCTAAATGGACTGGTAATGGTTCACGAATGGCAAAACCAGATAAGAATGATTGGTACGAAACCGTAAAAGTAAATTATGGAATTCGTCCTGACGGTTCGAAAGATTTTCCAGAACTTCCCGCTGGTTTTGATACCAAATCAAATGAAGAACATTTCGCATTTTGGAAAGGAAAAGTGGTTCCAAATTCATGGACTAAATTTAGAGATATTGCATTGTATTGGACAGCTAAAGGAGTAGATGGTTTCCGATATGATATGGCTGAAATGGTTCCGTATGAATTTTGGAGTTATATGAATTCAGCAATAAAGACAAAAAATCCAGATGCTTTTTTACTAGCCGAAGTGTATAATCCTAAAGAATATAGGAATTACATTCATCTGGGTAAAATGGATTATTTATATGATAAAGTCGAAACGTACGATAAATTGAAAGATGTCATTAAAGGTAAATCGTTACCTGACGGGTTATCTGATATCCAAAAAGGGATTCAAAATATCGAACATCATATGTTGCATTTTTTAGACAATCATGATGAACAGCGCTTGGCAAGCCCAGAATTTGCAGGAACGCCACAAAAAGGAAAACCACTGATGGTTGTTTCCACAACAATAAGTACGTCGCCAACCATGATTTATTTTGGGCAAGAAGTAGGAGAGGCGGGAAATGAAAATGCAGGTTTCGGGACACACTCCAGAACTTCAATTTTTGATTATGTTGGTGTGCCGAATCATCAACGCTGGATGAACGGTGGTAAATTTGACGGAGGTCAATTGACTCAAGATGAAAAAGACTTACGTGATTTTTACAAACGTTTGCTTAATTTTTCTATCAATAGTTCTGCATTAATGGGGAAATATCAAGAAATTCAAACCGTTAATCGTCAAGTTACAAAGGGTTACGCTCCTGGAATCTATTCATTTGTTCGTTGGTCTGATTCTCAAAAGTTACTTGTGGTAACTAATTTTTCTTGGCTTACAACCAGTAATTTCGAACTGAAAATCCCTTCGGATATTATTAAAAAGTGGAATTTGAAAGATGGAAATTATATTTTAACAGATCAATTGTATAAAAAGAGTTCTATACGATTACAAGTTCAGAACGGAGAAGGAAAAGCCCAAATCACTATTGCTCCATCAGAATCGTTTATTTATCAGTTATAAAATAAATCAATTATATAAATTTTATTGATTTCCATTTAAAAAAAAATGCTGTTACAATTTTTTGTAACAGCATTTTTTTAGCTTAAAAGCGAAACGACTATTTCTTTATGGCAGCTTCATAATTTTCAGCCACTTTTTTCCAATTGATGACATTAAAAAAAGCGTCTATATAATTTTTTCTTTTATATTGATAATCAAGGTAATAAGCATGTTCCCAAACGTCCAGAGCCAAAATAGGTTTTCCTTGGATTAATGCATCTGCCATTAAAGGATTGTCCTGATTTTGAGTACTAGTAAGTTGTAATTGACCTGCTTTATCAACGACTAACCAAACCCAACCGGAACCAAATATTTTTTCTGATTCATTTTTGAACAGTGAAGTGAAATTTGCAAATGTTCCAAATCTTTTGGTGATTGCGTCTGCCAGAGTATCTTTGGGTTCTCCTCCAGCTTTAGGACCCATACATTGCCAGTACAAGGTGTGATTATAGTAACCGCCTGCATTATTTCTGATATTGGCATTATTCAAATCTAATTTTGATAATAATTCTTCAATAGTCAGATTTTCTAAGTCTGTTCCTGCAATCGCCTTATTCAAATTATTAGTGTACGTCAGATAATGTTTCGAATAATGCATCTCTAATGCTATCGCCGAAATGTTTGGGGCTAAAGCATCGTACGCATAAGATAATTTTTCCATTTGAAAAGCACCTTCATTCGCTTTCACATCTTCAGGGAGTCCAATAGCTATTTTTTCTTGGGCGGTAGGAAGTGGAACTTCAACAACTTCAGTAAGCTTTTTGTTATTACAAGAAAATAATATTGTAACTAACAGTAAATTAGATATTAAAAAAATATTTTGTTTCATTTGGAAGTTATTTTTTTAAAAGAGTTTCAATGATTTCTATATAGTGCTCTTTGGCTTCCTCCGAAGTAAGATGGCTAATTTGCATCCAAGCATTGGTTTTGAAAGCATCTCTTAAATGATAATTAGTCGTTTGTTTTAGGTCCAAAGTTCCTAAAGTAGCCTGCTTATAGAACGCGTAAAGCCTTAATTGCACATCTTGGGGTAAAGATGCCTGAGTCATATCAGAAGCAATTTCAACTGCCTCTTGAAATCGTGTATCTAAATCTTTTTCGATCATTACCCTTTGGTTGCAATAATAGTTTTTCCGCCAATGGCTTTTTGGTTAAGTACTACATTTATAGGTGTGCCAAGAGGTAAAAAGATATCTACTCTTGAACCAAATTTTATAAAACCAGCATCAGTTCCTTGAATCACCTGCATGCCTTCTTCAGCATAATTTACAATTCTTCGCGCCAAAGCACCGGCAATTTGACGATATAATATTTCACCAAATGTGTTATTTTCAATTACAACTGTAGTTCGTTCATTTTCTTCACTTGACTTAGGATGCCAAGCTACCAAAAATTTTCCGGGATGATATTTACTGAACTTTACAATTCCGCTAAGGGCATAACGAGTTACATGCACGTTTATAGGTGACATGAAAATCGAAACTTGAATGCGTTTGTCTTTGAAGTATTCAGCCTCAAAAACTTCTTCAATAACGACTACTTTTCCATCCACGGGAGCAAGAATTTGATTCTCGTCAAGAAGTACAGTTCTTTTTGGATTTCTGAAAAATTGTAAAATGATAATTAACACTAAGAAAGCACTTAGTTGAATTAACATTTTAATCCAGTTTGTGTCTATAAATTTATCAGACAATAAAAGCACCGAAGTACTGAAAATGATGCCTATTAATATAGACGGGGTTCCTTCTTTATGAAACATAATTTAAAATTTGGTAAAATAAATATACAAATGGTGCTACAAATATAACACTATCTAATCGATCTAAAATGCCACCGTGTCCTGGCATTATTTTTCCGCTGTCTTTTACACCAGCAATTCTTTTAAATTTGGACTCAATTAAATCTCCAATTGTTCCAATAAAGCCAACAATAATAGCGATTGTTGTCCAAATGATAATTGACTTCTCTAAATGATTCGGGCTAGCTTGAATATAATATTTTGATATTAAAAAACCTGCAAAAACTGCAAAAACAACACCCCCTATTAAACCTTCGATGGTTTTTTTTGGAGAAATACGCTCTAATAATTTATGTTTTCCAATAGATTTGCCAACAATGTAAGCAAAAGTGTCGTTCGTCCAGATAAGAATGAAAAGACCTATTATTATTTTAGGGTTGTAATCTTTTATACCAAAGGATATTTTTGTAATAAAAACGAAAGGCAGTATGATGTATCCCAGTAAATAAATATATTTAGAAGTAGGTGTAATCGATTGGATTTTGTCATTAAACAGAAAATAAATACATTTTAAAGACACTAAGATGGTAATGAGCAATAATACTTTATATATAATGTCCATATCCAAAAGGATAATATAATTTTCTCCAACAATGGAATATATTATTTCTTCGGTAAGAGGTTTGTAGAAAGAGATTAGATTGATTCCGCCATAAAATATTAGTGCAAATAGTATTGGAATTACTTTGTTAATTTGAACTAAATTGCAAAATTCATATACAGCGATAAGTAAGAAAACTCCAAATAAAAGGAAAAAGCTTTCAGTTGAATATAATATTGAAACTAATAATAAAATTACGTAGATAGCACCAGATATGGCTCTCTTGAGTGTTTCATTCATCTTATTGGTCTTCTAAAAGCAATAAATAAAGATTTTTAGCTGAACTTCCGTATTGTGTAAAATCTTCCTCTTTTGCTTTTTCGAAATATTTTATTGTAGTAATATTGGTAGGGTAGTCTCTTTCGTATTTCTTTTTTATGGCACTCAGTCCATCGCTTTTTGCCGCTAGAATTTGGCTTGTATTAGCTAAAATTACAATATTGGTAGGTAATTCGTGTGGTTTATTTTGCTTTATTTGTTTTGAAGAAAATAAAATAGACCCTTCTTCAGCGATTAAATTTTCACAACTTGCAAGTAGAAATTTAGGATTAGCTGATTTATTATAAGTCAGTTTATTGTCATCAAGAATTTTGAAAAGAGTAGGATCATAACATAGAACGTCACTTTCGAACCAGTCGTTCTCTGCGAGTATGTTTTCAAAATGTTCGCTTACTTCTTCTGAGTTTTCACAGTATAAAAATTTACCACCATTTTTCTTAAAATTATAGATGAATTTCTCATCTATAGATGTAGCGTTTTCAGTAAAGTATTTACTACTCTCACTTTCTTTATCTTCATCAGAAGCTAGATTACTAGAACCAAAAAATTTTCTAAAAAGACTCATATACTTTTAAACTACTTAATTTATTACTTGAAAACGTTCAAAGATAAAAAAATCTTAATTCAAAAGCTGTTTTTGAATTAAGATTTTAAAAATAATTAAATAATTTGTGTTTTATTAAGACACTACTTCCTCAAGATTTTTATCAAATGTTCGTTTTCCGAAAATAGCTTCTAAGTCATCTTTGAAAATAACTTCCTTTTCAATTAAAATATTAGCCAGCTGATTAAGCTTGTCTTTATTTTCTTCTAAAATTTGGATGGCTCTTTGGTATTGACTTTCAATGAGTAATGAGATTTCTTCGTCAATTATTCTAGCTGTTTCTTCAGAATAAGGTTTTGCAAAACTATATTCACTTTGTCCCGTCGAATCATAATAAGTTACATTACCTATTTTTTCATTCAAACCATATACCGTAACCATGGCACGAGCTTGTTTAGTTACTTTTTCTAAATCACTCAATGCGCCAGTTGAAATTCTGTTGAAAGTTACTTTTTCGGCAGCTCTTCCTCCCATAGTTGCACACATTTCATCTAGCATTTGGTCAGGACGAACGATTAAGCGCTCTTCTGGTAAATACCATGCCGCTCCAAGACTTTGTCCTCTTGGAACAATCGTTACTTTTATAAGAGGGGCAGCGTGTTCTAACATCCAACTTACAGTTGCGTGACCAGCTTCGTGAATAGCAATTGCTTTCTTTTCTTCTGGAGTTACAATTTTATTTTTCTTTTCAAGACCACCTACAATTCTATCAACAGCATCTAAAAAATCTTGTTTATCAACCGCTGTTTTGTTATTTCTGGCAGCAATAAGTGCTGCTTCATTACATACATTAGCAATATCCGCTCCGGAGAAACCAGGAGTTTGTTTCGCTAAAAAGTCGGTATCAAGTCCTTCTACTTTTTTCAAAGGCGCAAGATGCACTTTAAAAATCTCAGCACGTTCGCGAATATCTGGAAGATCTACAAAAATTTGTCTGTCAAAACGACCTGCACGCATTAATGCTTTGTCAAGTACATCAGCTCTATTCGTTGCAGCTAAAACAATTACATTTGAATTGGTACCAAAACCATCCATTTCAGTTAATAGTTGATTTAATGTGTTTTCACGTTCATCATTTCCACCTGACATGTTGCTTTTTCCTCTAGCTCTACCTACTGCGTCAATTTCATCAATAAAAATGATAGCAGGAGATTTTTCCTTAGCTTGTTTGAATAAATCACGTACACGTGATGCACCTACACCAACAAACATTTCCACAAAATCAGAACCTGATAAAGAGAAGAATGGCACTTGTGCTTCACCAGCTACGGCTTTCGCCAATAAAGTTTTTCCTGTTCCAGGAGGTCCTACAAGTAGTGCTCCTTTTGGAATTTTACCACCAAGGTTAGTATATTTTTCAGGATTTTTTAAGAATTCTACAATTTCTTGTATCTCTTCTTTTGCACCTTCTAGTCCAGCAACATCTTTAAATGTAGTTTTAATATCTGTTTTTTCGTCAAAAAGTTTAGCTTTCGATTTTCCAATATTGAAAATCTGTCCGCCACCAGCTCCGCCGCCGCCTGACATTTTTCTCATTATAAAAATCCAAACTCCAATTATAATAATAATAGGCAATAAACTAATTAGGATATCTGTCCAATTGTTTTTTGGTAAGAAATTAAAATCTTTCAATTTTCCTTCACTAACCGCTTTTTCCAGTTTATTTTGGAATATTTGATCATTACCAATATCAAAAGAGTAATGAGGACCTTTGTTTGGTCTGTCAAAAACATCTTTAGCTACGTTTTTGTGCACCGCATCCTTTAATGCAGCAGCATTTAGGTATACTTCTGCTTCCGTTTTGTTGTAAACTATTACTTTTTCAATTTGTCCTTTTTCTAAAAAATTATTAAATTTAGAAGAGGTCAGTTGTGCAGGTTCATTTAAACTCGAGCCACCAGTTATAAAACTTATAAACAAGAAAATTAATAAGATTGCAGTGTAAATTAACCAAGGACTTACTTTAAATTTATTCGAATTTGGATTATTATCTTTAGCCATTAGAAGTTTTTTCTTTAGTATTTGTTTTGGATAGTAGTGATTTTTGCATCACCCCAAAGACTTTCTATATTGTAGTATTCTCGGATGTGTTTTTGGAAAACATGGACAACTATATTTACATAATCCATAAGAACCCATTCTGCATTATCAGTTCCCTCAACATGCCAAGGCTTATCTTTCAATTCTTTTGAAACTGTTTTTTGAATTGAGTTAACAATAGCGTTAACTTGTGTATTTGAATTACCATTGCAAATGATAAAATAATCACAAACTGCGGTGTCTATTTCTCTTAAATCAAGAATATCGATATCATTTCCTTTTACTTCTTCTATTCCCTTAATGATGTTCGCCAATAGGTCATCATTATTTATAGTCTTTTTCGCCATGAATTATTTTTATATAAGTTTGTAAAGTTACCATTTTTTGTGATTATTTTTGAACCTTAACATAATATTAAATTCTGTTTCACAAAATACGTTATATGAAACTAATCAAACTCGATGCCATAGATTCAACAAATGAATTCCTGAAAGGATTATCGAACAAACAAGAACTAGAAAACTTTACGGTTGTCACTGCCGAAAATCAAACTAAAGGAAAAGGACAAATGGGAGCCGTTTGGGCATCTGAGGTGGGTAAAAACTTAATATTGAGTGTTTTGGTAAAGGATTTTTTATCAGATATTTGTCAGATATATGATCTCAATATTATAGCTTCACTTGCAGTAATTGATGCTCTTGAATGGTATAATATACCAAATCTTAGTATCAAATGGCCAAACGACATAATGTCAGACAATAAAAAAATAGGTGGCATTTTAATTGAAAACAGTATTAAAAGTGACGGAACTATTGTTTCTATTGTAGGTTTAGGTTTAAATGTCAATCAAACCAAATTCGAAAATTTACCTAAAGCATCTTCATTGTCGGTTATTTGTAACTTAAAATTTAATAAAGAGGATTTGCTTTTTTCGATAATTGACAACATAGAAAGAAAGGTATCGGTAGGTAAACAAAATTCGGATACTTTTTGGACGGACTACTCCAATAAATTATTTAAGAAAGGAGTTCCAATGCCTTTTTCAGACCAAAATAATCAAAATTTTATGGGGATTATCCAAGGAATAACAGCAATTGGTAAACTTGAAATTCTGCTTGAAGACGACAGTGTTGTTGAGTTTGATATCAAGGAAATTCAAATGCTGTATTAGGGAAGAAAATAGGCAGAAGGCAAAAGAGAAAAAGAGAAAAAGAAAAAAGAATATAGAATAGTATATCTACTTCTCTATATTCTTTTCTCTCGTTACCAAAGTTTTCCAATTCCCCCTTCGGGGGTTAGGGGGCTTATAATTTCACCATATTAGTGGCTAAAGTTTCAATAAATTTCCCAATAGGGCCTTTTATCATCATAGCCATCATGGGATTGAAATCTCCTTCAAAATCAAGTTTAACATCACTTGAATTATCTGTTACAGCATTAATGTTAGCAACCAATGTAAATGGAAGTTTGTCGCTGGCAGCACCCAAAACTATTTTATTTGGCGCTACTTTTTCTTTCATTTTTAATTTTATTTCCGGCATGCCTTTCAATCCAAAAATAAACGCATCATCACCGATAACTTCAAATTTCGCAATGTTTTCAGGCATTAATTTTTCGAAATTTTGAACATTGCTTAATAATTCAAATAATTCTTGTGCTGATTTTTCGACGGTAACTTTTGGACTTTCTAAGTTCATAGATTTGTTTTTGTTTATTTTAAAAAAAAATATATTATTAATTTTTACACTTGAACATTCCAAGTTGATGGACTTCCGTTCCATTCTCTCAGAGTTTGTTCTTCTTCTTCAGTTATATATTTTTTGGCTACAGCCAAATTTAACAGATTCTGATAATTACTTAATGTCAATAAATCGATATTGGCATTTTTAAAATTTTGTTCCGCAACATCAAATCCATATGTGAATATTGCCGCCATTCCCTTAATGTTGGCCCCAGCTGCTCGTAATGCTTCTACGGCAAGTAAACTGCTGTTTCCAGTACTTATCAAATCTTCTACAACGACAACGTTTTGTCCTTTTTGTAAAAATCCTTCCACTTGGTTTAACCTTCCATGTTTTTTTGCTTCTGGACGAACATACACAAATGGTAATCCTAAACTTTCTGCAACTAGCATACCAATTCCTATCGCTCCAGTGGCTACACCGGCAATAACATCTGGTTTTCCAAATTGTTTTTCAATATTTTTGGAAAACTCATCTCGCACATAATTTCTTATGGCTGGAAATGAGAGGATTAAACGGTTATCGCAATAAATAGGCGATTTCCATCCCGAAGCCCACGTAAAAGGATTTCTTGGATTCAATTTAATTGCATTTATTTGCAAAAGCAATTCGGCTGTTTTCTCGGCTGTTTCTTTATTAAAAATCATAATACAAATGTATAAAGTTTTTGTTAACGACAAACCACTTTTTTTGACAAATCACATCTCTAAAGAGACAGATTTTCAATTGTTCCTGTTAGAGAGCATTGACATCGAGCAACTTATAGTAAAAATATTTCAAAATAAAATTCAAAAAGCCTACTTGTATCATCCTGATGAAAAGGAAATCATGAAGACTTTGAAGGCTAAAATTCCGGTTACCAAAGCTGGTGGAGGACTAGTCTACAATAAAAAAGGGGAGGTTTTATTTATTTTTAGAAACGGAAAATGGGATTTACCTAAAGGTGGAATCGAAAAAGGAGAAGAAATTGAAGATACCGCCATGCGAGAAGTAGAGGAAGAAACAGGTGTTAATTTACTATCCATTTCTCATAAACTTCAAAAAACATATCACGTTTTTAGACGTAATGGAAAATACAAACTAAAAATTACGCATTGGTTCGAAATGCAATCTGATTTTGAAGGCACGCCAGAAGGTCAATTAGAAGAAGGAATAGAAAAAGTGGCCTGGATGAACCCAGAACAAATTAAGGAAGCGCTAAAAAATTCCTATGAAAATATAAAATTATTATTCGAAGAAGAAGAACTCCTGAAATAGAAGTTTTTTTATTTTAAAATTCTATACACCGGATATTGTAAATGCGCTTTTTCATAATAAACGGAATGCTTGTAAATCCAGTCTAATTGTGCTTCCGGATTTTTAAGAAAACTTGAGTCATTCTGCTTTTTTAACTCAAATTCTGCTTTTATTTTTGGATTATCTTTTAAAATTCGTGTTGCAGTATCTTCAAAAACATAATCAGAATATCCCTCTTTTTGCTGTAGCATTGTGTCGAAAAAATTCCAATTGAAAAAAGAATCAATTCCTTCGGGTTCTAATGTTTCCAATAAATATTTTATGCCCTTTTGTTGCGTTGGAATAATGTAGTCTCCTTTGGCGAAAGCCAATTTTTCAATTTTTGAATTTATAGTAGTATTTCTATGCAAATAATGCCCCTCATAAGCCGATGTTGTCGTTTTGAAATCAGCGATTTTGTAACTTTCAACTTCAATTATTGTATCTTTTTTTAATTGAGTGTAGGTAATGGTATTGCTTATCAATAAGTCAATAACTGGCCAAAATCCTTTCGGAATAATATACGCTGTTGGGATAATAATCTCTTTTACAGATTTGAATTCTTTAATGTAGGGAACGTCTTTTTTATATGGTTTTGTTCTGTCGTAAAATAAACGGTTTCCTGCGGTAACATCACTGTTTTTATAAATGGCTTCATACCCTAAAAAGGGGAAAGTTGTCTTTTTTGTACTGTCGATTTCCCATTTTATGGTGTACGATTTTTTGGGTTGGTATTGTTCTTCATTTTTCAAACGGAGCCGCTTAATTTTTTCAAAATTAGCATCGGTGTAATCAATTGCAGATCTCATATATTCATACGTTACTTTCACGCGATCCGCATATTTTTTCAGCATGTGTGTTTCTACCACAAACCCAATGGTGTTAAACAATGAAGTGTAACCCGTTGCAAATCTTGGGCTTTCAAAAAACTGCCCAAAACCTTTGTCTGGCGTATCTGCAAATGAGTTGACATACGGCGTCATTTCTATTTTCTTCTTTTGTAAATCCTTAACTAAAGCAGGCATCATTTCGGTATTTAAAAAAACACCTAAAACGGTCCCTAGTTTGTTTTGTTGCGTCATGATGTAGGTGAGTTTGTATTGATAATCAGAGCCATTACTAACATGATTATCAATAAAAACATCAGCATTAATTTTATGAAAAATTTCGACAAAACTCTTCGTGTTTCTTGTATCTGATTTGATGAAATCACGATTTAAATCATAGTTTCTTGCGTTTCCACGAAAGCCATAAGATTCAGGACCGTTTTGATTCGCTCTTGTCGTAGAATTTCTATTTAAAGCACCGCCAATATTATATACCGGAATACAAACAATGACAGTATTTTTTGGAATTTTTATTTTGCCTAAAGCCAAATCCCGAAACAATTGCATGGTTGCATCAATGCCGTCCGGTTCGCCAGCATGAATGCCGTTATTGATAAATAATACTACTTTATTTTTTTGAATTTCTTCAAAATCAAATTGTTTTTCAGGGTTGAAAGTTACTATGTGCAGAGGCTCTCCACTATCTGTCAGGCCCATTTCCTGCATTTTTATGGTAGGAAAATCACGAGCTAAAAGTTTGTAATATGCGATGGTTTCTTGATAGGTAGCGGATTGATTTCCGTTTCCTTTTTCGAAAAAAGTGTCGTATTTATTGCCTTTTTGAGCAAATGTACTAAAGGAAAATAGTAAAAAAAGGAATGTGAAAAATCTCATATTTCGGTTTTTAATTTGAATTTCAAATGTAGCTTTTTTTAGACAAGTACAGAAAGATAGTTAGAAAAGGAAGGTTGTCATTAAAAAATATGAAAATTCATAATTCAAAATTCATAACTCAAAATTAAAAATTACCTTTGCCGAAATAGAAAAAATGAATAAGAAACACCATTCCAACAATATACTTTTGAATTTAGGCATCGAAAGTCTGAACGAAATGCAAGAAGTAGCCCAAGATGCAATCTTGAATGATAACAATGTTTTATTGCTTTCGCCAACAGGATCAGGGAAAACTTTAGCTTTTTTATTGCCTATTTTGGAGATGTTGCAACCTGAATTCCAGTCGGTTCAATGTTTAATTCTAGTTCCATCTCGTGAATTAGGATTGCAAATTGAGCAGGTTTGGAAAAAAATGGGAACTGATTATAAAGTAAATGTTTGCTACGGTGGACATTCCATCGATACAGAAATCAAGAATTTAAGCAATCCACCGGCAGTTTTAATAGGAACGCCAGGGAGAATTGCTGATCATATTGACAGAGGAACTTTCCGCGTGGATAAAATCCAAACCTTGATTCTGGATGAATTTGATAAATCGTTGCAATTGGGTTTCCATGAACAAATGTCGTTTATCATTGGAAAATTGACGAAACTGAACAAACGTGTTTTGGTTTCTGCAACTTCCGATATTGAGATTCCAAGATATACCAGAGTGGTGAATCCAACGATTTTGGACTTTATTCCAGAAAATTTAGAAGAGACGAATCTTTCCATGAAAATGGTAGTTTCAAAAGAGAAGGATAAAATAGGAAGTTTATTCAACCTGATTTGTTCGTTGAAATCGCAATCGGCCATTGTTTTTTGTAATCATCGTGATGCTGCAGAACGCATCAGCGATACATTGAATGAAAAAGGGATTTATTCTACTTATTATCATGGTGGAATGGATCAGGATGAACGCGAACGCGCATTAATCCAGTTTCGTAATGGAAGTGCGAGTTACTTAATCACTACAGATTTAGCCGCTCGTGGACTTGATATCCCTGAAATGAATCACGTAATTCATTATCATTTGCCATCCAAAGAAGACGAATTTACCCATAGAAACGGTAGAACGGCTCGTATGCTTGCATCCGGAACCGCTTATATTATTGCTCATGAAAGTGAGAAAAAAATGGATTATATTGATTATGGAATGAGTGTTTTCAATATAGAAAGCGCAACTTCATTGCCAAAACCACCTGAATTTCAAACGATTTACATCAGTGGTGGAAAGAAAAACAAACTAAATAAAATTGATATTATGGGTTTCTTTTCCCAAAAAGGAAAGTTGGAAAAAGGAGATTTAGGATTGATAGAAGTAAAAGATTTTATCTCGTTTGCTGCTGTTAAATTCAATAAAGTAAAAGATTTGCTGCACAATATAAAAGATGAAAAAATGAAGGGCAAGAAATTTAAAATTGAAGTTGCCCGAAAAGTGATAAAAAAAGAAGAGGAGTAATTAGTGATCAGTTTTCAGTGTTCAGTTTTAAAAGAGTGAGCAGTGATCAGTGAAAAAAGGGGAGTATTCAGTGATTGGCTTTTAATGAGCAGTAAAAATGGCCTAACAATTAAAAAATCGTTAACAATAAATCAAATTTACTTTTAACGATTTTTTTAGTTAGATCAATTGAAAATAGTGCATTGCAACCGAGTACTTTTTTCAACTTCAGGCACTGAAAACTGTGACTGCAACTGAAAACTATAAATACTATATTTTCTTCACGTATTGTGTAATAATTACAATAGTTTGACCGTCTACTTTACCTTCAATGTATTCAGCATTTTCGTGGTCTAAACGGATGTTACGCACTGCAGTTCCTTGTTTAGCAACCATGCTCGATCCTTTCACTTTTAAATCTTTAATTAAAACTACAGAATCTCCAATTTCAAGAATTACGCCATTACTGTCGCGGTGAATCACCTTGTTTTCTTCCTCTTCTCCTTCACCAGTTGCTTGAGCCCAAGCCAAAGTATCTTCGTCTAAATACATTTGATCCAATAATTCTTGCGGCCACCCAGAAGAGCGTAAGCGACTTAACATTCTCCATGCAACAACTTGTACTGCTGGATTTTCATTCCACATGCTATCATTCAAACATCTCCAATGGTTTAAATCTATATTATCAGGATTTTCTATTTGATCGATACACGTACTGCAAGCCATAATACTTTCGTCGATTCCTCCTTTTTTTGTTGGTAGCACTTCATACACTTTTAGGTTTTCAGTTGCTCCACAAAGTTCACATTTAGATCCGCTGCGTTTATTTAATTCTCTTTCTATACTCATGTCTAATGGCTTTTATTTTTGGCGAAAATACGGCTAAATAGTGCTTTCCACAAATTTATATTGAAGTTAGGAAGAGGGTTGCTTTAGTATTTCTATAAATATACATCTTTCACTCTTACGGCATCGGGAACTAACATTTCGTATTGTCCGCCATTGCGAATAACGTCTCTTACAATACTGGAACTGATATAGGAAGTTCTGGCTGCAGTCAACAAAAACACGGTTTCTATTTTTGACAAACGGCGGTTGGTGTGTGCTATGGCTTTTTCGAATTCAAAATCGGCGGGATTGCGTAAGCCACGGAGAATAAAGTCCGCTTTTATTCTATGACACAAATCTATTGTCAAACCTTCGTACGTAATCACCGAAACTTTGGGTTCATTTTTGAATGTCTCTTCGATAAAGCGTTTTCTTTCCTCAAGGGAAAACATGTATTTTTTTTCGGCATTGATACCAATAGCAATTACGATTTCATCAAATAACGAAATGCTTCTTTTGATGATGTCTTCATGGCCTAAGGTAATGGGATCAAACGATCCGGGAAATATAGCTTTTTTCATTTTGCAAATATAAGTACATCAAACAGATGTTTTATTTAGGGCTAAGTTAGGTTTTTCGGACTGTATTTATAGCTTCTACCCATTCCAGTTTTTCACAAATTGTGCATTCCGCATTTCCAGGTTTATGACTTTCTGTATTTCCGCAAAAAGTGCATGAATAAATACCTTCAGAAGGGATAATTTTACTTTTTAGATCGAATAAAAATGGCAGGATTGGTAATCCTGGTGGCACTTCATTATCTTCATAATAGAAAACACTGATTTCACCGCTGGTTTCCATGAAAGCATTTTTTACCTGACCCAAATGTTCCACTGATTTCAATCGAAGTTCCGAAAAGAATTCATCTTGTGCCAGACTTTCTTTTTTAAAAGTAGCAATTGAAAATTTTCCTTCGCTGATTATACATTCCGTTTTGCCCTCTATAAACTCTTCAAACTTTTTACTTTTTCCGGTGAGCCATGTAACTAAACGGTATAAAAGAATGATGACTAAAAAGACTGTAATGGGTGGTATTATTCCAACTTCTTCATAGAACATGGGGTCTCCAGCTGCAGAACCCAACGCGATAATGATCACTGTTTCAAAAACAGACAACTGCTTCACGCCACGTTTACCGGCCACTTTTAAGGTCAGAAGTAAAACCGTAAACATTATCGTTGATCGGAAAATAACTTCTAAAAGGAAGGATTCGGGTAAATCATTGTACAATAAGCGGTTCCATTCAAATATTTCTGTCATATTGGAAATTTAGTTATTTAAAGCCAATTCTATGGCATTACTAAACAAATCTTCCAATGAAATTCCGGCAGCTTTGGCTTGTTGCGGAATTAAACTTTCGGTGGTCAGACCGGGAATAGTGTTCATTTCCAGCATGTGTGGTTCATCGTTTACAATGATAAATTCGCTACGGGAGAAGCCTTTCATTTTTAGCACTTCATAGGCACGTTTGGCTATTTCGCTTACTTTTTGTGTCATTTCATCTGAGATTCTTGCCGGCGTAATTTCCTGCGATTTACCTAGATATTTGGCTTCATAATCGAAGAAATCATTATCAGAAACTATCTCGGTTATGGGTAAAACGGTCACGGTTCCTTTGTAATTGATGACGCCAACAGAAACTTCGGTTCCATCAAGGAAACTTTCTATGATGATTTCGTTGTCTTCTTTATAAGCCACTTCGATAGCGATTGGCAATTCGGCGGCCATTTTTACTTTTGAAATTCCAAAACTGGAACCCGCTTTATTTGGTTTTACAAAACAAGGCAATCCTACTTTAGTTACAATTTCTTCGGTGTTGATGATGTCACCTTTATTTAAATAATAGGAAATAGCTGTTTTAATTCCGTATGGTTTTAATACTGACAGTAAATCGCGTTTATTGAAGGTTAATGCGGCTTGGTAATAATCACAAGATGTTTGTGGAATATTTAGCAATTCGAAATACGCCTGCATCAATCCGTCTTCGCCAGGAGTACCATGAATCGCATTAAAAACACAGTCGAAAGTAATTTTAGCTCCATCCACTGTTACTGAAAAATCATTTTTATCTATAGGGAATTCAACATTATTAACATCAACATACACCCATTTTTCTTTGAAAATATGAATTTGGAATCCGTTGAATTTATTTCTGTCCAGAAATTGATATACGACGTTTCCGCTAATGAGTGAGATTTTGTACTCGCTGGAATAGCCGCCCATGATAATAGCAATGTTTTTCATTTTATAAATTATGTGTTGTGAAAACGATTTGTTTTTAGCCCCGATAGCAGTGAAAATCCTTTTTGTCAGCCTTTTCGGCGGATAAAAAGATTGTAACGAATAGCGGGAAATAGCTCCTCCCTTCGACTAAGCTCAGGATGACGATAAGCATTAAACAAAATTATCATTTTTTTTGAAACGAAATAGCTTTATCTTTGCCGCATATAAAAATAAATTTATGAGTTTACGTAAGTATCTTACTAGCCGTGTCTTTTTTGGTCAAATATTAATTGCTATTGCTATTATTGCCGTTTTAGGTTATTTGTTTATCCATTGGTTGACTTTTACCACTGATCATGGGCATGAAATTACGGTTCCAGATTTGAGAAAATTGACTGTCGAGCAGGTGGAGGATAAGTTAAACGAGTTGGATTTAGATTATGTGCTTTTGGACAGCGTAGATTTTAGAAGTGAATTCCCTAAATTTAGTGTAGTTGAGCAAGATCCTTTGCCTGGCGAAAAAGTAAAAGTAGGTAGAAAAGTATATATTAAAATAAATGCTTCGGGGTTTTCGTCCGTGAAAATACCTGATTTAATTGAAAAAACATACCGTGAGGCGGTTCCAACGTTGAAAGCTTTGGGACTTGAAGAAGGGACGATTACTTATATTCCAAATCTTGGAAAGGATATGGTTCTGGAAATGCGTTATAAGGGAAGAAACCTAAAAGTAGGGGACAGGGTCTTGAAATCTTCTAAAATTGATTTGGTTTTAGGAGACGGAAAAGCGAGTTATGTAGATGAAAGCACAGTAGACAGTACGGCGGTACCAGTACCAGAACAAGCACCAGAAAATGAACAATAATATAGAAACAATAGATTTAGAAGAGGAGTTATTTGAACATTTTAGATTTGAAGTTCCTAAAGGCCAAGCGTCTTTAAGAATAGACAAATACTTGATGAGTCTGATACAAAATGCAACACGGAATAAAATACAGATTGCAGCAACAGAAGGGAATATTTTTGTAAACGACGTCACAGTGAGGTCGAATTACAAAGTGAAAGCAAATGATGTGGTTCGCGTCATGTTGTCGCATCCACCGTTTGAAAATCACATTATTCCCGAGAATATCCCGTTGAATATTGTTTATGAGGACGATGCGTTGTTATTGATAAACAAAGAGCCAGGAATGGTAGTTCATCCCGGTCATGGGAATTATACAGGGACTTTGGTTCATGCTTTGGCGTATCACTTTGATAATTTGCCAATGAACAGCAGCGAACGTCCAGGACTCGTTCATAGAATTGACAAAGACACTTCGGGTTTACTGGTGATTGCCAAAACCGAAGCGGCAATGACGCATCTTGCCAAACAGTTTGAAGCCAAAACCTCTGAAAGGGAATATATAGCTTTGGTTTGGGGGAACGTAATTGCTGATCAAGGTACGATTGAAGGGAATGTGGCGCGCCACGTCAAAGACCGCATGCAAATGGCAGTTTTTGCTGATCCGGAAATAGGAAAACCTGCTGTAACGCATTATAAAGTGTTGGAGCGTTTTGGTTATGTTACTTTGATTTCATGCCAACTGGAAACAGGCAGAACACACCAAATACGTGTTCACTTAAAACATATAGGGCACACTTTGTTTAATGACGAGCGTTATGGTGGTCATTTGATTTTGAAGGGAACTACGTTTACCAAATACAAACAGTTTATAGAAAATTGTTTTAAAGCGTTGCCTCGCCAAGCGTTACATGCCAAAACTTTGGGCTTTGTGCATCCAACAACGGGAGAAATGATGCGTTTTGATACAGAACTCCCTCAAGATTTTCAGGATTGTATAGAGAAATGGAGAAATTACTCGAAATCACATAGCACTGAAGAAGAAGAAAATTAAAATATATAAAGCCCCGGATTGGGGCTTTTTTTATGGAGATTCACTTTTATGTTACAGAAAACCCCAATCCTTAGCAGATGAGACTTTTACTGGAATAATTTATTTATACAGGAGCAAGGGATAGATTATTAACATTTATACTTCGGAAACTCATAGGCATAACTGTTGCCACTAAGAAAAACAATACCATGAATAATTGACTCTGGAAACATGGTTAGTTTGTTTAGGTAATAGTCATACGTTTTGTTGCAGTAATTAGTGATTACGAAAGGAGACGAGTCAGAACTAAGATAAAGGTCATCAATGTTTTGTTCATCGGAAATCAATTTTTTATTGAAAATTGAGTAATAGATTTCTTTATTTTGTTTTTTTAAATCAATTAGCTCCAAAACTGACAAGGGTAATTTTGGACTGATATGATAAAAAAATATTGATTTGGACACATCGATTATAATCCATTTTTGAAATTCTTTGCAATACACTTCATTAAAGGAATGTCCGCCTAAAACGGAAGAGTTTCCCTTTGAAATTTTCAGTCCCCATTCCTTTACTTTCAAATCATTAATGACACAAAAATTATTAAAAATCTGCGAGAAATCACTGCAAACGCCTCCTTCGCCTTTAATCATTTTTAATAGCGCATTTTCAGAAGATTTACCTAATCCGGGTCCTCCTTTTATGTGATTTCTGAGCCATTTTGCTATTTTTTTGACTTTTTCTATATCGGTTAAGTCAGTTTTTTTACGGGTGAAAATCATATTATTTAGCTGAAAATAAATAACTGGCATATCCGTTTTTTTGTTCAAGCCATTATAACAAAAACGTTCAATTTTATCGATAGAAGTCTTCTTAGAAACTAATCTAAATCTTATTTTATACAGTAAAGGATGTCTTCTTAAATACCAAAGGAAAGTTCTACTCATCTTCACTAATTTAGATAGTTAGCAAACAATTAAAATTTCAAAATTAAAAATAATTGGGATTTATTGTAAAGTGTAACTATCATGTAGTTAAGTAGGTACTATAAAAGTATAAAAAAATATTTGTAAAAAAAAACTAAATTTTAGGGAGAGGGAAATTATAAAACAGAAAAAGTCCCGAATAGGAACTTTTCTTGTTTTAGATGCTTTATTTTATTCGATTATAGAATAATTTATTTTGTTGAAATTATTTATTTTGCGGAAAATGAGATTCAAAAGTTTTAAATCTCGTGTTCAAATTTTTCAGTAAATCTTTTTTTACCGAAGCATCTTTTATGAAACTGTAATTAATGCTATTGTAAACAAATTGCTTAATATCGGCATAAGTGATGTCCTTGTATCTTTTTGCTAATAGAACATATTGCTCGGTCATATTAGTTCGCAGAATCCCTGCATCATCGGTACTGATAACTATTGGAACGCCAAATTCTTTATATAAAGTTAATGGATGGCGGTTTTCTTTGACCTTTAAAATGAACTCATTACTCACTAAATTGATCTCTACAGGGATGTCCTTTTTAGCCATATATTGCAATAAATCATATGAATTCTGTTCATAAGCCATGTCAACGCCGTGTCCTATTCTATTTGCGCCAGCAGTGTAAACAGCGGCACTAATATGCCAAGTAAGGTCTTCTGGTTGAACTAATCCTAAGGTTAGTTCCCCCGCATGCATCGAGTATTTTACATTTGGAAAACGGGAATGACAATATTTAAACATAACCATGTGCAACCAGTAATCCTTCATGGAAGTTTCGCCATCTTCGGGAGAAACGATATTTACACCAGCCATAAGAGTGCTGCTATCTGCGGAGATAAATGCAATGACCAGATTTTTGAATAAATCAACCGGTTCCATAAAACGCAATACAAAATTTTGATAACGCATCGTGAAACGGGCGTCATCAATCTTAAGCTCATTGTGCATCTTAGTAACAAAATTAGTATTGAAATCTTTGGCGTAAGCCGGAGCATCTTTTTTCAGCAAGGAATTGTACAAGGAATCTAATGAAGTTAAGATCGCCTTTTCATCTTGACGAATCGCCAATTGTCGTAATCGAGCATTAAACTTAACCAAATCATCTGTATTCATAGAACAGGGAATTGTAGATAATTGGGTTTCTATATAGCTTAGATTTTCTTTTAGGGCTCTATTTTTCAATTCCAATAATCCTTGTTCAAAATTTCCTTTGATTGCTGGCTCAAACTTCATAAAGGATTCAAAAAACAACTTGTCCGAAGGATAATTAACATGATTATAATCTTTCACGGACCATTTTTGCATTATTTTTTGTTTGTAAATATCTAATTCTCCGCGACTTTTCAATGTTGAAAATTGTTCCCAATTACCGCTTGCTGGTTTTTCTTTTTGCACCTGCATCGTTTCGGTATTGAGGTAAAAATTTTCACTAATCGCATGTGCTAGTAAAGGTTCAGCATAGATTGATCCAGAATAGTGGTGGTGCAAATCGCCTCCTTTGGGCATTTGCGAAAAGAAAGCAGTTAAAGCCGCTTCATTATCTCTAATCTTTTCAAAATAGGTATTTGTTGATTGTGAATAACCAACGTTTAACAGCATGGAAAGAAAAAAGGAGAGAAATAATTTCATAGAATATTTTTTATTGAAGTATCTGTTTTTTTAATGTTTCAAAATTTGTCTTTTAGTTTTTCTTCTAAAGTTTGTTTGAAAAAAATTAATTGGTCAAAGATGGATATTTTTGCTTGAATTTAAAAATTTAGAACATAAACTCCTATCTTTTTTAAAAATAATAAGCTATATTTTCATTGCTTCAGCAGCTAATCGTCCCGTTTTTATAGCGGCATTGATAGAGCCATTCAGCAAGTTGTCTCCAGAAATATATAATGTATCGGAGATTTTTATTTCAGAAGCAGGGATTTCATTCCGTACACTTTCCTGAGTTGGCAAAGCATATTCAATTTGGTATGCCTTAAGCATTTTCCACGAATTTACTTTTTCACCGTACCATTGTTTCAATTCTTGTTTCATGTTTTCAGCCAAAGTCACGTCATCAGCAGCTGGAATTCCATTATAGGAAACAGAAATAAGTACTTTTCCTTTTGGAGCATAAGCAGCACAAACATTGGACATCACCGTCAAATTATTCACCCATTTTTTCTGTGTTGAAGCATTTAGAACCACCACCGCTTTTTTTGTAGGCGCTTCACTTGCTTCAAAATAAATGTTAGTCACTTGATGTGATGTCATTTTTTGTTTAGGAAAGAATTTTTGGGTAAGAGCATTTGCGGTGGTAGCCAAAAGGATTTGGTTGGCTTCAAAAACGGTTCCGTCTGCCGTGGTAACTTTATTTCCATCAACGGCAGTTACTTTTGTATCACAATGAATACTCCCTTCTGGAAGCATGGCGACTAATTGTTTTGGAATTTCTTCCATTCCTAAAGCAGGAACCGCCACGTCACCATCGGAAAACATTTTCATCACAAAATCGAACATTCTTCTGGAAGTTTGCAATTCATTTTCCAAAAAAATTCCAGAAAGGAAAGGGGCATAAAAACGCTGAATCATTTTTGGACTAAAACCATAATCACCCAGCTGCTTAAGGGTAGTTTGTTCCGGTTGTTCGAAAATGGCTTCGATTGTTAATTTTTGCAATCTATTTTTTAACCAAAGGGTATTAATTTTATCTTTTAATGTGCCAACGGGAGCAAAAAGGGTGGCCAATGCCGCTGAAGGTCTTCGGAATGGATCTGCGATTTCAAAACAGCCTCCTTCATAGAGTACAGTTGCTCCGGGTAACATTTTTTTTAGTTTTAAGTCTTTATAACTGAGTAATGCTTTTGTTTCCGGATAAGCGGTCAAAAGTACTTGGAAACCTCTATCTAATAGAAACCCTTCGTAAGAATCGGTTTTTATTCTTCCTCCCGCACGGTCACTTGCTTCTAGAAGAAGTACTTTTCGCCCTTGACGGTGCAAATGAACAGCCGCAGATAATCCCGCCAGTCCCGCTCCAACAATAATTACATCCTGTTTCATGTTTTTTTGATAATGTTTTGTACAAAAATAAGCCAAATACGGTTTTCGAGTGGCTCAAATAAGGGACAATTTAAAATTTAAAATTATTTTTTTTACCATACACAACTACGTATTATTTGGGGTTCTTACCTACTAAGCCTTAATCGAGTCCTGATGAATTTTTTGATATTGAATTTAATGGTCTAAGGTAAATTTTGTGTGTCCTGCTCTAAATAATTCAAATCGGTATAAAAAGTTTCTTTTAATTTCCAAAGCGCCAATAATGCGATTATCGAAAGTATAGAACCTACAATCATTCCGGATTGAAGAATGTTTCCGTCGAAGATTTTGTTTCTGAAAAAACCATAAATTATAATAATGAGCGGAAGTGAACCTCGAACAAAATTAGGAACTGAAGTTGTTACCGTTGCACGGATGTTGGTTCCAAACTGTTCTGCAGCAATAGTTACAAATAATACCCAATAGCCCACGGAGAATCCCATAATAAAGCAAATGGTGTAGAAAGTGCTAGCTTTAATTCCAAACGCATTCAGATAAACAAAAACCATTAAGAGATTGAAAACCAAAAATAAATACATGATTTTTTTTCTACTTTTCAGCCACTGACTCAATAAACCGCTGGCAATGTCGCCAAAAACCAATCCACCGTAACACCAGGCGATAGCTTTTCCTGCAGCTATAGTTTCAAAACCCTGGACACCCAAAGCTTTGGCAAATTCAGGGGAAAAAGTAATCAATACACCAACCAAAAACCACAAAGGGATACCAATAAGAATGCATTGAATGTATTTTGAAAAACGTTGTTTATTGGTAAATAAAGACAAGAAATCCCCTTTTTTCTCCTCACTTTCTTGCACTTTTTTGAACATTCCTGATTCGGAAATGCTTATTCTTAGAAACAGTAAGAGGATTCCCAAAACTCCTCCGGCATAATAGCACAAACGCCAATCCTGAAAAATCTGATAGACTAAATAAGCGGCTACGGCACCCGAAACACCTACCGAAGCGACAATCATGGTTCCATAACCTCGTTTTTCTTTGGGTAAGGATTCAGTAACAAGGGTAATTCCTGCGCCTAATTCTCCTGCAAGTCCTATTCCTGCAATCAATCTCCAAAAAGCATAACCATCCACTGTAGTTACCATTCCGTTCGCAATATTGGCCACAGAATAAATCAAAATAGACCCAAATAAAACAGAAATCCTGCCTTTTTTGTCACCCAAAATTCCCCACAGAATACCGCCAAAAAGCATTCCAAACATTTGCATACTTATTAGATATTCTCCTTGATTCCTGATGGCATCGCCCGTGATTCCTAAGTCTTTTAAACTATCGGTACGTACAATTCCAAAAAGTAGTAAATCATAAATGTCTACAAAATAGCCAAGCGCAGCCACAATTACTGCCGCATTAAGAATAGAAACCGATTTTTTTATGTCCAGAGAATTATTATTCATTATGATTTTTTGTGTATTTCCAATTTCATTAGTAAATCGGTTTGTTTATCGTCGCCAAGAATAAAAACATGAGTATCAAATTTGAAAAAACCATTTTTTGTATAAAAGCGTAATGCTCTATGATTTTCTTCCCAGACTCCAAGCCAAATATAATCTACCGCACTTTGTTGCGCAATTTCGATTACTTTGTCCAGCAATAATTGGCCTACTTTTTTTCCGTGAAAAGATTGCGAGACATAGATTCGATGAATTTCTAAAGCATGATCGCTTATGGCTTCAGTTTGGGCCTTGCCAGAATTTATTTTTAAATATCCAATAGGTTCTGAATCCGAATAAGCAATAAAAAACTGGGAATTTGGATTGTTTAGTTCCGAAGTTAAATGTACCTCGCTAAAACTTTCCTTATTATAATTTTCAATATTTTCGGGCGTGTTCACTTCTGCAAAAGTTTCAGAAAAGGTTTGTATGCTTATTATTTGCAATGCTTTAAGGTCAGATATTGACGCTTTTTTAATTTCAATTTTGGACATAATAGAATAATGGTAGTATGGTTTGATTCAATCAAAAATAGTAAAAATATAGTTGTAACGATTTTTATTATCTATTGTATCATTAAACAAAACAATTCAGAGGCACTCATTTCTTACTTTCAATTTGTACTTTTGAATCTATTATTAAAATGAACTGAAACAGCCTCTGCAAATGAAAATTGTTATATCGCCAGCCAAATCTTTAAACTTTGAAAAAGAGTTACCAACAGCACTGCATACAGCGCCTTCCTTCCTAAAAGAAGCGCGACAAGTTCATACCGTTTTAAAACAAAAATCGCCTGCAGCATTATCTAATTTGATGGATATTTCGGATAAATTATCCGATTTGAATTGGCAACGCAACCAAAAATGGAAAACGCCTTTCACTACAGAAAATGCCCGTCCCGCCATTTTTACTTTTGATGGTGATGTATATACTGGATTAGACGCTTATTCAATTCCAATCGAAAAATTAGAAACTTTACAAGACAGTTTGAGAATAATATCAGGATTGTATGGATTACTGAAACCATTGGATTTGATGCAAGCGTACCGACTGGAAATGGGAACAAAACTTCCTATTGGCGAAAGCAAAAATCTCTACGAATTTTGGAAAACAACCGTTACAAAAGCATTAAATAAAGAACTCAAAAAAGATGAATTGTTCATCAATCTGGCCAGTAATGAGTATTTTTCGGCAATCGATGTCAAAGCTTTGAAAGTCCCGGTAATCACCCCGGATTTTAAAGATTATAAAGATGGAAAATTAAAAATGATTAGCTTTTTTGCCAAGAAGGCAAGGGGAATGATGGTGCGTTACATTATTGATACCAATGCCAAGACTATTGATGACTTGAAAGGTTTCAATTACGACGGATATCAATTTGATGCCAATTTATCAAAAGGAAATCATTTGGTTTTCACGAGATAGTAGCATTAAACTAAAAATAAAAACGCCGAATTCAAAAAGAGTTCGGCGTTTTTTATTTTTTGAAATCAAATCCATTAATGCATGGCATCGGCAGGATTAATTTTGTTTTTTCCTTTTTTAATCAAAAATATAATAGGAATACAACATAGAAACATAATTCCCAGATAAAGGAAAATGTCCATATATGATAAAACGGTACTTTGTTTCATGATAGAATAATCAATGGCCTGATAGGCTTTTTTCAAGGCTGCATTACTGCTAAATCCTTTGGACATGAAACCTTTTTGTAATAGAGCTATACGTTGTTGCACTTCAAATTTACTTCCGTCTAAATGCGCAACTAAGTCAACGCGATGTTTTTGACTAAATCGCGTGATAAAAGTGGTGATAATTGCAATACCAAATGAACCACCTAATTGTCTCATCATTCCAGTAAAAGCAGCACCTTCCCCAATATGTTTTCCCTTTAAAGTAGAAAGCGATAAAGTCGTTATAGGAACAAAAAGTAATCCTAATCCAATTCCTCTTAATATTAATGGCCAAAATAGATGTTCGGCACCAGTATCAGGTGTCATTCTATTGTGCATCATGAAAGTAAAGAAAAAGAAAACTAAAAATCCAACACCAACCATATAGCCCTGAGGAATGCCTCTTTGAATTAATTTTCCAATAATTGGCATCATAAAAGCAGTGGTAATTGACCCTGGAATAAGTAATAAACCAGCATCCGTTGCCGTCCAACCTAAAATCGATTGTGTGTAAATTGGAATAATTAACGTAGACCCATAAAGACCAAATCCAAGGATAAAACACATTAAAACACCAATTCTAAGATTTCCGTCTTTTAAAACACTTAAGTTTACAATAGGATGTTTGTATGTGAGTTCTCGCCATATAAATAATATTAATCCAAATAATGATACGGTACTTAAGGTTACAATTGTTGTATTGTTGAACCAATCATCTTGTTGCCCGTGTTCTAAAACAAATTGTAAAGAGCCAATAAATGCTGTCAAAAGAAAAATCCCCCACCAATCGACTTGACTGGCTTTAAGTTTCTCTCCGTATTTTGGACTTCGTACAAAACTGAAAGCCAAAATAGTGGCAATAATACCAAGAGGAATATTAATATAAAAAATATAGGGCCAGGAAAAATGATCTACTAAATAGCCTCCTAATGGCGGACCTAAAGTAGGGCCTACAATTACACCCATACCATAAATTGCCTGCGCCATTCCTCGCTTAGCGATAGGATAACTCTCGGTTATAATAGTTTGTGCGGTGACTAATAAAGCGCCACCACCAAGTCCCTGAATAAATCGAAAAACAATGAGTTCCCAAATATTATCAGAGTTCCCGCACATGAAAGAGGCGACGGTAAAAATGATAATGGAAACCACGAAATAATTACGTCGCCCAAATTGTTGTGATAACCAACTCGTCATTGGTATAACAATTACATTGGCTATCGCATAAGCAGTGATCACCCAAGCAACATCATTTAATGTAGCGCCTAGACTTCCTCTCATATTGGTCAAAGCCACATTTACAATAGTTGTATCTACGATTTCCAGCAAAGCACAAAGTACTGCCGTTATCGTAATAATAACTCGTCTATAGCCGTATTCTACTAAATCATCTTCTGATTGTACCATTTAAAAGGATTTTAGATTTTTGATCAACGATTGCTTCGCCAGTTCGCAAAAGCTTGGGTTTAGAATGTAGATTTAATGAAATGACTAACGATTTTTAAATCAAAAATCGTTAATCTTCAATCTCCGATCTTCAATCATTATTTTAAGTGTACATCAACATCAACATTCATTCCTGGTCGTAATAATTTAATTTTTTCGACATCATTTGACGCGTTTAAGTTTATTTTTACCGGCAAGCGTTGAATAGTTTTTACAAAATTACCTGTTGCATTATCTGGAGGTAAAATAGAGAAACGGGACCCAGTCGCTGGTGAAAATGAGGTAACCGTCCCTTCAAAATTATAGTCTGGATAAGCATCTACATTTACTGTTACTTTCTGACCGATAACCATTTTATTCAATTGAGTTTCCTTGAAATTGGCAATTACCCAAGCAACTTTATTGTTGATAATATAAAATAATGATTGCCCCGGTTGAACCAATTGTCCCGGTTGGATATCAACTTTAGAAACCTGACCATCGATGGCTGCTGTAATTGCGGTATACGTTAAATTCAATTCTGCAGCGTCAAGCATCGCTTTTGCTCTTTTTATATTTGCGCCAGCAACCTCAGTTTGCTTACTGGAAACTTTAGATTTAGCAACAACAACTGACTTTTGAAAAGCACTGGCTCTTTGTTGCTGTTCTAAAATTTGGACTTGATTCTCTGCTTCTTGTTTTGCGGCTAAGGATTGCTCGTACTGTTGCTTGGTAATTGAATGATTTTTATACAAATTATTGTATCGAATGTAATCGCTGTTTGCTCTTCCCAATCTAATTTTTGCAGTTTCAATATTTCCACCGGCAGATAATACATTGGCATCTGAAACAGAAATATTAGCCAAAGCGCTTCCTATATCCGCTTTAGAAACTTCATAATTCCCTTCGGCAGCAAGTAATCCAGCTTTTGCATCTTCAATTTTTAATTGGTAATCGCGCTGATCAATTGTAAATAAAGTATCACCTTTTTTTACAAATTCATTATCTTTTATATACACTTTATCCACATACCCGGAAACTTTAGGGATTATAGGGTTCATGTTTTTTTCTATTTGAGCATCGTCAGTTTCTTCATGAACCAGTGAATGCATGTATTTATAAACTCCGTAAGTTCCACCTAATACTACCAAAACCACTAGGATAATAATAAATTTTGTATTTGTTTTTTTCTTTTCCATGTAGATTGATTATATTTTTGAAAGATTGAAAGATTGAGATAATTGTCCGGTAACTGAAAGCAATTCGTAATATTTTTGAATAATATTTGCTTTTGCTAATGCTTTATTAATTTTTGAACCCAGTTGTTCTACATCAGCTTCGAGTAAATCATTGGAGTCCGAAAGACCGTTGTCATACTTGTCTTTTATGATTCTATAATTTTCTGATGATTGTTCCACCGCTTGTGCATAAACAATATTTTGTTTCAGTGCTAAATCGTAGTCTTCGATTGCATTTTGAACTTCCAATTTGATATAATCGGTAAGTATCGCTTCAGAATTTTGTACTTCAATTGCTTTGCTTTCCGCTATTTTTACCATAGTTCCATTTTTTAGAATGGAGCTTATATCATAAGAAACACCCACACCAATATTCATTGCATTTTTAACAGTTACTACATTTTTTAGGTCTAATGCGGTATAACCACAAATGAATGCAATTGACGGATAATAGGCGCTTTTTGCAATTTTAATGTTAGCCTGACTTGCTTTTTCTTGAAAACGGACCGCTTCAAGATCTTTACGATTTTGCAGTGCAGGTTCATCATTCGTTGGAACATTATCCATCTGAAAGTTGGCAAAATCACTTTCTTTAATTTCCAGTTTTGTTTTAGCAGGCAATTTTAATAACGTCACTAAATAAAAATTCACAATATTTAAATTCTTCGTTGCTTCATCTACGGACAACTGAATTTTTGACACTTGCAATTGTGACTTTAATAAATCATTTCGGGGGATAATTCCGTTTTTTTCTAAATCACTAAAATCGGTTGCGCGTTGTTGTGCGCTCTTCTGATTTTCTTTTAGCAGCTCAATCGTTCTTTGTGCTTTGTATAAATCAGCATAATGACTGACTACTTTCATCGCTATTTCTTGCTTTGTTTGAGAAGCGGTAGCTGCTTCTGCCTGGTACAAATTTTCGTAAGCTTTTATGCTATTTTGGATTTTAAATCCTGCAAAAACCGGCACGGACGCATTGATTTGTCCTAGTATCAATTGATCTACAATAGGAGGAGGAGTAGATGTGGCTCTTTTATTGATTTTCAAATCAATGGAAGCTTTTGTCAATCTTTGGTATTGTCCCGAAACTTTCAAATCAGGATATTGACTGTTTTTTGTGGATTGTAATTCGTATTTTTTAGTGGCTACTTTAGCATTGGCTAAACTCACTTCATTACTGTTTTTCCAAGCCATACTGATGGCTTCATCGAGTTTTAAACTCTTTTTTTCCTGTGCTTCTACAGCCGAAATCCCCATAAAGAAAATCCCGAAGAGCATTAATTGACTAACTTTCATATATCAGAAGTGCTTTAATAATTTGTTGGATGTGATTTGTCAAAATAGTTTTTATGTAATTGTTATATAAATCTTCGGTTTTCAAATTTAATAAATTTTCGAAGAATGGTCTGTTCATGTGAAAATGAAAAAAAGTCCCAAGAATGGTGGGAGTTATAAGCGGAATAACAATGTCTTTTCTGAAAACACCTTTGGCTTGACCCTCTAGAATAATGGCTTCTAATGAATTCAGATTTCCTTTTTTTAATTCAGAGAAAACCAGAAGATCACCATCTCTTTTTTTAGCTGTAAATTCAAAGTGGATAATTCTGTAAATACCTTTGTTAGTATTGATTCGATTGATATATAAATTAATTAGTTTGTTGATTTTCTCCAGCGGTTCAAGATTTTCTTTTACGAGATTGTCCAATTGCGATTTTAAGTCGGAAGTCCGGTATATTATCAAAGCTTCAAGCAAACGTTCTTTGGAACCAAAATAATAAGAAACCATCGCAATATTTATCTTGGCTTCTTTGGCAATATTCCTAATTGAAGTCCCATCAAATCCCTTATCGGCAAATAGCGTTTCTGCTACTACTAGAATTTGAATTTGTTTGTCGTTAAAATTATCTTCCAGTACCATCGTTTAAAAATATGACACAAAATTAAACAACTGTTTAATTTAAACGATTGTTTAATATTTCATTTAACATAATTTTAACACGGCTTGCTTTGTGTATTTTTCGTTAAAAAAGGAGTAAATTTTATTGGCTTTCGCCAAAATTTATACCGAGTTTTGGTTAAAGCCACTCCGGTCTGGACTTCTATATGGTCTTTGGCTGGACGTGTTTTAATTAAATAGGAGGTAACTTCTCAGCTGTGGCCTCTATCCTAATAGTTAAGAGTGTGATTTTACTATAAATCTATTATTTTGCATCTTTTTTCTTGTAAAACAGATGTAAAGTATTATTTGTCATTCCGAAGAAGGAGGAATGGCATCAAACTGCTCGCATAACTAAGCTTGCTCCTTCGTCGGAATGACAGATAACGGTTTTTTACTGACAAATAGATAGAGTATGATATTTTTAATTCGTTATTAAAAATCATAAATAAATACTTATTTCTCATTTTATTGCAAAAAAAATAAGAAGTATATTGTTATTTTTTTATTTTTGAGTTAAAAATATAAATTATGAAAAAAAATACTTTTAAAAATACAATGCTATTGCTTTTTAGTTTTATGCTTGCCACGACTACATTGTTGGGTCAAACTACGGGTACTAGTGGATCTGGTGCTAATATTGATGTAAAGCACCATACTATTTATTGGCGAGTTAATCCTGATTCAACCAAATATATTCGAGGGACGGTTACTACAAAATTCCTTACCAAGGTTGCTAATGTAAGTACAGTCACTTTCGATTTGAACAAAACCTCTTTTAACAATACGGGCTTAGTTGTTAATTACCATGGTGTTTCGGTGGCTAAAACCTTTCCAACATCTGGAAATCAAAATTTACTAACCATTGTTTTGCCAAGTCTTTTAGCCATTAATGTCATGGATTCGGTGACTATATCCTATAAAGGAGTTCCGCCTGCCGAAAGTGGGCAGGCTCTAGGCTACCAAAAAGCTACTTATAAAGGGAACAGTTATATTTATACTTTGTCAGAATCCTATGAAGATCGGGATTGGTGGCCTTGTAAAGCGGATATGCAAGATAAGATTGAAGGAATGGATATTACCGTAAGTACGCCTTCGACCTATAAAGTAGCAACCCAAGGCAAGATTTTGAAAACAGTTGTAAGTGGGGCAAACACCTTATATACCTATAGACATTCATATCCTATTGCTTCCTATCTGGTAAGTATATGCGTGGCAAAGTTTAACGAATTCAATCGCCCAGCAATAGCCGTCGGCGGTACTATTGTTCCAGTTACTTATCAATTGTTTCCTCGTTCGTCTTATACTTCGATTCTGGCTGCTTTGGATTTTTCTAAACTCGAAGTGCAACTTTTTAGCAGTAAGTTTGGGGATTACCCTTTTAAGAATGAAAAATATGGTATTTATGAATTTGGCTTCCCTGGAGGGATGGAACATCAGACCAATATTGGACTTGATGCAGGCAGTTTAACCAATTGGTCTGTTATAGCGCATGAAACGGCCCACCAATGGTTTGGCGATGGAATAACTTGTAAAACCTGGAATCATCTCTGGCTCAATGAAGGTTTTGCCACTTACATGGAAGTGTTGGCGGCTGAGCAAATTCCTTCTTTAGGGAAATCAGCCTTTACACGTATCTCATCTATAAAAACGTCTGCTCGTAGTTGCACCGTTCCGGTTTATATTACCGATGTAAGTAATTCCAACACTGTTTGGACAGGACCCAATACAACGGCTGTTTATGACAAGGGAGGTATGATTGTGTCTATGTTGCGTACACTGGCCGGTGATACCAAGTTTTTCGAAGCCATCAAAAATTATGTGGCAGCTCTTTCCTATGCATCTGCTGATACCGATAACCTGAGACAGCATATCCAAACGGCCTTAGCTGGAGCTGATTTGTCTGGTTTTTTTGCGGATTGGGTAAATGGAGTAGGAACGCCATCTTATAATGTAGAATGGAATAATGTTGGTAATAAGGTTACTTTGAAACTGACACAGACCAGAAGTAGCAATTCTAATGTTACTTATTTTAGAATGCCAGTTGTGATCAAAGTAAAGGATGCAGCAGGTATATCACAAAATATAGTTTTATATGATAATGGAGGAGATCTTTCTATTGCTGGGAATGGAACTATTAGTGCCGGAACAGGAACCAATAAAATCACAATTACTTTACCTTTTACACCCACTACGGTACAATTTGACCCTGACAACGTGACGATAGCTGCAGGAACTGTTGCATTTAATGGAGCTTTGGCGAAAATAAATACACAGATAGCATCCGTTAAAGTTGAAACTATAAATGATTTTAAAACCTTGATTTATCCCAATCCAAGTACAAGTGCATTTACTCTTAATGTAAATTCACCGGATCAAACTAGCGCAGTTAATATGGATGTTGTAGATGTATTAGGCAGAATAATCGAACACAGGGAAAATGTGACTTTAGATCAAAATGTTTCCTTTGGAGGTAGCTTATTGTCGGGAGTCTATATTGTGCATTTGAATCAAGGAGCAGAGCAACGTTCCGCTAAGATAGTTAAGCAATAATTTATTTTTATTAGATTAAAAAAAGGCAGTTTCCAATGTGGCGGCTGCCTAATTTTTGTTTGAAAAATAACACTTGCGGTACATTTTTCGTCCTTTATCGGAAGGACGAAAACAAACCGTTTTAACTACAATCATAACCATAATCTGGGATATCGATGAAAGTGCAAAATAAGTTATTGCAGAATTCCTCAATTTTGCCGTTTCATTTTCTGTCAAATGCGGTAAAAAGGTTTTTCCATTAATCCCTTCTTTGAAAAATTAGTTCACCTGATTGAGCAGTCACACATTGATGTTTCCAAAATGAAAAGATTGGTTATCCAAAATTGTGAATATCTATTTTGTGAATTGCGCTATTTTTTTTCTTTAAAATCTATCTTTGACATCCTAAAAAAAAACAGATGAGCACAATTTGGTACGAATGCAAAGTTAAATATAGAAAAACAGATGAAACTGGCGGACAAAAGATTACAACCGAACCTTATTTGGTTGACGCTATGTCTTATACAGAAGCCGAAAGCAGAATTACCGAAGAGATGTCGGCTTATATTAGTGAAGAGTTTAAAATCACGAATATAAAAATGGCAAATTATGCCGAGATTCATCCTTTTGAAAATGCGGATCGTTGGTTTAAATCGAAAGTTTCTTTATTGGCTTATGATGAAGAAAGCGGTAAAGAGCGCAAAACGAGCATGTATTTATTGGTGCAAGCCAATGATGTAAAAGAAGCTTTTGACAATACCACAGGCGTGATGAAAGGCACGATGGGTGACTACACAATTCCCGCTATTATGGAATCTCCTATTATGGATGTGTTCCCTTATTTTTCTGGTGAAGAAGGTGAACTAGAACAAATAGAAAAATTTAATGCGGTAAAAGCCTCCAAACCTGAAGTAGCAGTAGAGATTGTGGATCACATGGAATTTGCCGTTGAAGAGGAACCAGTTTCCTAGTCATTCTGATAAAGAAAATTACCGCAAATTCACAAATTAAAAATTCCATTTAGGACTATTTAATTTGCGAATTTGCGGTTTATAATTTAAAAATAGGTCGCTAAAATTGTTGAGGAATCTGTTTTGAATTGATTGTTTTAGCTATTTTTTGATAGCGGACGCTTGCACTATCGGGTGAATTGATTTTTTAATTGATTTTTTCCCCTCTTATTTTAGCGGGCACAAGCGGGTGTTAGGCACAGTATATTTGTTTAAATAACTAAATTCATATCTACTTTATAGCCACTATTCCTTAATTCTTTAGCTAAATCTAGTTTCCAATTTCCATCCATTGAAACATATACTACACCCGAAATATCGTTAGGCGTTTCAATATTTCCCTTAACTAAAGCACAAACATTTTCTCTACCAATTTTTCCGATTAAATATCCATGTTCAAATACGACATTTTGACGAGCTCTACTTTTTAAATGCTCTTCATCTCCTTTTCTGGCTCCTAAATCACAAGGTGTATAAAGAACTATCCCAAAGCCTACATTAGTATATTCTTCAATTTTTTCAATAATTGTTTTTCCAGAACTTGCCTGCTCATGAAGAATTATTGGTTCAAATCCTAGTTTTGAAACAAATCGAGCAGTTTCTGATTTTGCTAGTTCGTCATGTCCATGTACAATAAAAACTTGGGTCATGTCAAATTCAGCTTTTAAATTTTCCTTTTGTTCAATTTCAGGTTCACTCGATTTTAATAAATCAATTTTTTGCAATAGTTTTTTAAGATTATCTATTTTAGTACTGAATTTACTAGTGAATTTTTGAACTTGCTCTCCAACACTTGTTCTAGAATCCATTGTTGAGACAAATAACCCGCTCCATTCACCAGCATCATCATAACTTTTACGATATTCATTTATTGGTTTATTGAAAGATTGTTTAAGCAATTCAAGGTTATAATCTGTCCACAATGAATATCCTTTTTTAATATTTATGAAGTCAGTTTCAGTTTGAATAGTACTTTTTAAAATCTCTTCTCCTTTGGAAATTCTATCTTCAATTTCAGTTTTAAAAATAGATTTAGATTTTATTAAAAAAGTTGGTTCTGTTTGTTGTGGAGTTGGTGTAGCTCTTTTTGCCATTATCTCTGTTTTCTGATTTTGTTGTTATATTTTGCCTAACTTGTATATAACAGCCATAAAGTGAATCCAAGAACTCAATTTAGGTTGGCTTTATGACACAAAAATCGCTTTTGTTATTTTGTAAATATATAAATAAATTATTACAAATTATTATGGCATTTGATAAATTGGCGGCATAAAAAAAAACAGCGTTTAAATTAACTTTAAACGCCATTTGCTTTTATATAAAAAAAGAATTTATCGAATTGCTTTTACAAACTCCCCAATTTTTCCTGTTCCATTTTCTGTTAAATGCTGGGTGAACGCCTTACCAATAATCGCTCCTTTTTCAAATTGTGTGACTTGATTAAACGATTTACTTTAGAGAGACAAACAGAATGTAAAATTATGAATGTCAATATTTTTTGTACATTTGGTATATGAAAACAATAACTCTTACCATACCAGACAATTTAGATATAGACAACAAAGAGCTTGTAATGCTTCTTGCATCTAAATTATATGAACAGGGAAAACTCTCTTTGGGGCAAGCCGCCGAGCTAGCGGGATTAACTAAACGTACATTTGCAGAATTGCTAAATCGTTACAATGTTTCGATATTTAATTTTCCTTCAAATGATTTAAGTAATGATGTCGCAAACGCATAAAATAATTATTTCAGATACCAGTTGTTTTATCATCTTATCAAAAATTGGTGAACTTGATTTACTAAAAAAAGTTTACGGTCAAATTATAACGACATCAGTTATTGCAGAAGAATTTGGAGAATTGCTGCCAGAATGGATTGTTATTAAAAATGTCATTGATAAATACAGACAGCAAATACTCGAAATGCAAACTGACAAAGGAGAGTCGAGTGCAATTGCATTGGCTCTGGAAATTTCAAATAGTGTTTTAATTCTTGATGATTTCAAAGCAAGAAAAATAGCTAGCCATCTAGGATTAGTATTTACTGGAACTATTGGAGTTATTATTAAAGCAAAATTGAATGGCGTTATTCCTTCTATCAAGCCCTATATTGAAAAAATTAAAGAAACAAACTTTAGAATTACAGCAGAAATTGAACTTCAGGCACTAAAAGAAGCTAAAGAAATTTAAAGAAAACTTTGTAATAAAATTAAAATATAGAATCCCTCTCTCATTCCGTTCAAAGAATGTAAAGAAGGATTTTTTTATAACTTGAAATGGATGTTATTTCCGAATTCCAGCAACAAACTCCCCAATTTTCCCTGTTCCATTCTCAGTTAAATCCTGAATAAAAGCACTTCCTATAATGGCTCCTTTGGCAAATTGCGTGGCTTGGTTGAAGGTTTCTTTATTGTTGATTCCAAATCCAATTACTTGAGGGTTTTTTATATTCATGTCGGCAATCCGTTTGAAATAGTCTTCTTGTACGCTTCCAAAACCAGTTTGTGAACCGGTGACACTCGCAGAACTCACCATATAAATAAATCCATCAGAGACGGAATCAATAAAGTGAATCCGTTCTACTGAGGTTTGTGGTGTAATCAAGAAAATATTTTTCAAGCCGTATTTTTCGAAAGTTTCTTTGTATTCATCGGCATAGACATCCACCGGAAGATCAGGAATGATTAATCCGTCGATACCAATCTCCGCGCATTTCTTGCAGAAATTTTCTACTCCGTATTGCAACATTGGATTGAAATATCCCATAATTACTAACGGAATTGAAACTGTTTTCCGAATGTCTTTTAATTGGTCAAACAAAACCTGTGTTGTCATTCCGTTATGTAACGCTTGGGTAGAACTGGCTTGAATGGTTGGTCCATCAGCCAAAGGATCGCTAAATGGCAATCCGATTTCGATCATATCAACGCCGTTTTTTTCTAAATCCTGAATGATTTGTACGGTGTCATTTAAGTTGGGATATCCCGCTGAGAAATAGATCGAAAGTATCTTTTTAGTCTCTTGTAATTTTTGGTTTATTCTGTTCATTTTAATTTTTTTATTTCCCTATTCAGAACTCATCTCCTAATTTTATTGGGAGGTTAGAGGTGTATTTTATAATTTTCAGTAGCTTCTGTAAGTTTTAATACTTACAGGTTTATTTAATGTAACATCTTATATTGAAGCGCTGTAGGCCCAAGCTTTTTGTTCCGATTGCAAATGAACCTCAACACGTTTATAATGTACTCCTTCATAAAGATCGCACTGGCGAAGTTCTTGGGACGAAATGGTATATACAATTCCGTTTATGGTATCTTCGGGTTTATGCGTTTCTACGATGATTGGATATTGTACTAATCCAAATTCTTCTTCGATTTGGATTTCTTTTACCACATAACCAATTAACGTTTCTGAAATTCCTTGTAGTGTTCGCCCAAAAAGGTCTTGTTGTACTTCATCATGCTGCAAGCTGCCGTAAGTGAATAATTTTTCCATAGTTTGTATTTTGAAAATGTCAATCTGAATTCATTTAATGTTGTTGGGTTTGCGTTAAGGATTATAGTGAAAATCCTTTTTTATCTTGTTTTTTAACAAGATAAAAAAGATTGTAACGGAAAGCCTGACCTTGCTGTAACGGTAGTGAAAGCGAGGGAACGCCCCGAAATAAATTCGGGCTAAACGCAACTATAATTTAAAATAATCGATATAGGTATTCAAATCTTTGTCGCCACGACCAGAAAGATTGATCACTACAATATCCTCTGGTTTGAATTTCATTTCATCGAGAACGGCAAAGGCGTGAGCACTTTCGATGGCGGGAATAAGCCCTTCCATTTGGGATAATTTAATTCCCCATTGCATGGCTTGATCATCAGTAATAGAGATGAATTGTGCTCTGCCAGTGGTGAACAAATTAGCATGCATAGGGCCTACACCAGGGTAATCAAGTCCTGCTGAAATGGAATACGGTTCGGTGATTTGGCCATCCGTAGTTTGCATCAACAGCGTTTTACTACCGTGGATAACACCCACTTTTCCTAAAGCTGAAGTTGCAGCACTCTCGCCAGAATCAACACCTAAACCAGCTGCTTCCACTGCGATAATTTTCACGTCTTCGTTGTCTAGAAAATGATAGTAAGTACCAGCGGCGTTGCTGCCGCCACCTACGCAAGCAATTACATAATCCGGATTTTCACGTCCTTCTTTTTCCAGTAACTGTTCCTTGATCTCCTTAGAAATTACACTTTGAAAACGGGCCACCATATCCGGATAAGGATGTGGTCCTACCACAGATCCAATGATGTAATAGGTATCAACTGGGTTATTAATCCAGTCACGGATGGCTTCATTTGTCGCGTCTTTAAGGGTTTTTGAACCTGAAAGTGCGGGACGAACTTCGGCACCCAGCATTTTCATACGAGCCACATTTGGCGCTTGACGCTTGATGTCGATTTCACCCATGTACACAATACATTCCAATCCCATTAGCGCACAAACGGTGGCCGTTGCCACGCCATGTTGACCGGCACCAGTTTCGGCGATGATTCTGGTTTTGCCCAAACGTTTTGCCAAAAGGATTTGTCCAATAGTATTGTTGACTTTATGCGCACCGGTATGACACAAATCTTCTCTTTTCAAGTAGATTTTGGTGTTGTATTGTTCTGATAAGCGCTTTGCAAAATAAAGTGGAGTAGGGCGACCTACATAATCTTTTAAAAGTGCCTCAAATTCTTCTTGAAACTCAGGTTCAGCTGTAATTTTCAGATATTGCTGACGTAATTCTTCTACATTTGGATATAACATTTCAGGAATGTAGGCTCCTCCAAATTCTCCGTAATAGCCTTTTTCGTTGACGTTGTAACTCATTTTGTTTAAAGTTTATAAGTTTAAAGTTTCAAATTGTTCTGAAACTTTTTCAATATTTTTTTATCTTTTAATCCTGGCTCGATTTCAAATTTACTGTTTACATCGATGGCGTAAAGGGGTAAATTGGTTTTTGATATTTCTTTCACAGCTTCCAATTCCTCAATTCCAATTCCACCACTTAAAAAGAATGGTTTGCTTGAAGGATACTTTTCTAATACTTTCCAGTCGAATGTGGTTCCGTTTCCGCCGGGTAATTTCCCTTTGGTATCAAAAAGGAAATAGTCACAAACCGCTTCAAATGGTTTCAATACTTCAAAATCAAAATCATCATCGACCGAAAAAACTTTAATTATCTCGATTTTAGAATCTAATTCATTTTTTAAATTTAAACAAAATTCAACGGATTCGTGACCGTGTAATTGAATAGCTTGCAAATCGTATTTTATGGCTTTCGCCAAAATTACTTCGGCGGTTTCGTTTACAAAAACGCCCACTTTTTTAATTGATTTTGGTAAATCTGGAATCACTCCGTCAAAATATCGAGCTGATTTCTCCCAGAATATAAAACCCATATAATCGGGTAGGAGCGAGCCTACTTCGATAATATTATCGGGGTATTTCATGCCGCAGATTTTGAGTTTCATAGTATTTTTTTTAACACAGATTTCTCAAATTTTCACAAATTAAATCTGTGTGAATTTGTGAAATTTGTGTTTTATTTTTTATTCAATTTTGAAATAAATTCGCTTGCTGCTTTACCGGCATTATCCGTTTTCATAAAGTTTTCTCCAATCAAAAATCCTTTGTAACCGTAAGGTTTTAATTCATTAATTGCTTCAATAGATGAAATTCCGCTTTCGGAAACTTTCACAAAATCATCTGGAATTTGTGCTGCTAATTGCTTGCTGAAATCCAAACTCACTTCGAAAGTTTTTAGGTTTCTGTTATTTACCCCAATCATGTCTAATGTTGGCATAATCGATTTTTCTAATTCTTCCTGATTGTGGACTTCCAATAAAACTTCCAGTCCAATACCTTTAGCAAATTCAGATAAGGTTTTTATTTCGTCTCTTGTTAAAACGGCTGCTATTAGTAGAATCAAATCGGCTCCGTGTGCTTTGGCTTCCAGTATTTGGTATTCATCAACAATAAATTCTTTTCGCAATAAAGGAATACTTACTGTGGCTCTTGCCAAAAGTAAATCGTCTAAGGAACCACCGAAATATTTCCCATCCGTTAAAACCGAAATTCCACAAGCGCCCGCATTTTCATATCCTTTTGTCACTTCTTCCACAGTGAAACTATAATTGATTTCTGCTTTTGAAGGGGATCGACGTTTATGCTCGGCAATTATTCCAGAGGTACTGTTTAACAAATTATCACGTAACGAAATCGTCTTTTTTTCGAAGAAAATCGACGCTTCCAATTGTGAAACAGGAATGATTGATTTCTTGAGAATGACTTCCCTTTTTTTATCGATTATTATTTTATCAAGTATATTCATTTTGTATTTTGCCGCAAAGGCGCTAAGTCACTAAGTTTTTATGTGTGTTAATCTGTGCAATCAGTGTTTATCTACTCAATTCCTGTAGCGTATTCAAAGATAAAAGTCCTTTTCCGGATAATAAACTTTCTTTCGCTATTTGAAATCCTTCTAAAGGAGTGCATTTTGTGACCGTTGCGATTGCCATTCCAGCATTGGCAGAAACGACATTATTTTGTGCTTCGGTTCCTTTACCTGAAATGATATCAGTAAATAGTTGCGCCGATTCATCAATCGTTGTTCCACCTTCAATTTCGCTTTGCAGCAAAAGGCGAACTCCAAAATCTTTAGGATTTAACATTCCTTCCATGCTACTTGTAATAATCTTCGTCGGACCTGTCAATGAAACTTCATCATAACCGTCAAGCGAATGCAGAATAGTAAAATTCACATCGGTATTTTGGTATAAATACGCGTACATTCTGGCTAATTCCAAGTTGAAAACTCCCACTAATTGGTTCTTTGGAAACGATGGATTTACCATTGGACCCAACATATTGAAGAAGGTTTTAACCGCCAGTTCTTTTCTAATTGGACCTACATTTTTCATAGCGGGGTGAAATAACGGAGCGTGTAATATCGCAATTCCTGCTTTGTCCATACATTTTTCCAAGAAATCGTTGTCATTGCTGAACTTAATTCCTAGTTTTTCCATAACGTTACTGGACCCAGAAATTGATGAAACACCATAATTCCCATGCTTTGCTACTTTTATCCCAGCACCAGCAGCCACAAAAGAGGCTAGAGTAGAAATGTTAAAAGTATCTTTTCCATCGCCGCCAGTTCCACACAAATCGATCGTATTATAAGCGGATAAATCTACTCGAATACACAAGTCCAACAAGGCTTCTCGGAATCCCGAAAGTTCATCGATACTAACGCTGCGCATCATATAAACGGTAAGAAATGAAGCAATCTGACTGGTGTTGTAACTTCCATTGGAAATATTTACCAATACATTTTTTGCTTCTTCTTTCGAAAGCATTTCGTGATTGATAAGTCTGTTTAATATGTTTTTCATTTTGTTGTTATTTGCCTCGAAGGCGCTAAGACACAAAGGTTTTTTATTGTTGGATACTTTGATTGTTTTACCGAAATGGTTTTTACACACAAAGAATTACACATTGGCAATGTTTAAAATATAATTTTTGCTACCTGATTACTACTGAACACTGAGACTGAACACTGCAAACTATGAGTTCACCCAGTTTTCCAATATCTTTTTTCCATTAGGTGTCAATACACTTTCCGGATGAAATTGAACGCCACGCACATCGAATGTTTTGTGTCGCAAGGACATTACTTGTCCATTTTCATCGAATGAAGTGGCTTCGAGAACATCAGGTAAATCGGAATCTACAACCCATGAATGGTAACGTCCCACTTCAAATTCGTTTCCTAGACCTTCGAATAAAAGTTCATCATCGACTACCGTTTTTACCATTGTTGCTACACCATGATATACTTTGTCAAGATTGGAGAGTGTTCCTCCAAAAACTTCTCCTATCGCTTGTTGACCCAAACATACTCCAAAAATACTTTTGGTAGGCGCATATTTCCGAATCACTTCTTTTAACAATCCAGCTTCATCAGGAATTCCGGGACCTGGAGAAAGTAGTATTTTATCGAAGATTGCTATCTCGTCAATATCAAATTCATCGTTTCTATAAACGGTGACTTCACAATTCAAATCTTCCAGATAATGCACTAAATTATAAGTGAAACTATCGTAATTATCTATAACTAGTATTTTTTTCATTTTTTTTATTGAAAAATTGAAAGATTTAAAGATTGAAAAATTCTAGTGTTTCAGCAATCTTTAAATTCTTAAATTATTGAATCTTTAAATTATTTATATCGTTTCGGCTAAATCCAAAGCAGTATTCAAAGCGCGCAATTTATTATAGACTTCCTGCATTTCGCTTTCTTCATCGGAACCGGCAACAATTCCCGCACCCGCTTGTGAGTGCAACTGATGATTTTTGCTCAAGAAAGTCCGAATCATAATTGCATGATTAAAGTTTCCTTCAAAATCCATAAAACCTATGGCACCGCCATAAAAATTACGGTTGGTTTTCTCATAATCTTCAATCAATTGCATCGCTCGGTGTTTTGGCGCTCCGCTCAATGTTCCTGCGGGGAATGTATCGGCGACGACTTGCATAGTTGTTGCTTTTTCATGCAAATGGCCTGTTACTTTGGAAACCAAATGAATCACATGAGAGAAAAACTGAACTTCTCTATATTTTTCTACGTTTACATTATGACCGTTTCTGCTTAGATCATTTCTGGCCAAATCAACAAGCATCACATGTTCGCTGTTTTCTTTTTTATCTTCCGATAATTGTTTGGCAAGAACAGCATCTTTTTCATCATCACCTGTTCGTTTAAAAGTTCCTGCAATAGGATGAATTTCGGCTTTACGATCTTTTACAATTATTTGGGCCTCGGGTGAAGAACCAAATATTTTGAAATCACCATAATCAAAAAAGAATAAATAAGGGGAAGGGTTAATGCTGCGTAACGCTCTGTAAACATTAAACTCATCTCCTTTGAAACCTTGCGTGAATCTTCGGGATAAAACTAATTGAAAGACATCACCGCGGAAACAATGTTTTTTGGCCAAAGCCACATTATGTTTGAATTCTTCGTCGGTTAGATTTGAAAAACCCTCACCTTCTTTATAAAATTTATAGGATGCAATATTTCGGGACTGTAATAATTGTTCTATTTCCGAAATATTATTTTTACCGTCTAAACTGTGACAGAAAATATACGCTTCATTTTTAAAATGATTGATGGCTATTATATTTTGGTAAACCGCATAATACACATCAGGAATAGAAATGCTGTTGTCTTTTTTGGCAATAGTTACTTTCTCAAAATAGCGAACAGCATCATAGGAAATATATCCAAATAAACCATTATTTATAAATTTAAAACCGTTTTTCTCCGATTGGAATTGTCCTGAAAATTCTTGAATTACTTCCGGGATGTTAGTGTTTTTATCTATTGTACTATTTTCAAAACTTCCATCGGGATAGGTTTTGTAAATGGTTTCATTTTCTATTTTTATGGATGCTATCGGGTTGCAACAGATGTAGGAAAAACTGTTGTCACTGCCATGATAATCACTACTTTCCAGCAACAAACTATTAGGGAATTTATCTCTAATTTTAAAATAAACACTTACCGGAGTTATCGTGTCTGCGAGTATTTGCTTGTAATTTGTATTTAGTTTAAAATGTTTCAAGTTGTAAATTTTATTATTATTTGATAATGAATAAATAAGGTATAAAAAAAGGCTTGTCGTGATGACAAGCCTTTTATTTTTATAGTTTACTAATACTATACAGGAGCTTTGTTCACGACGACTGACGTAAATTGTTCCACCACCAAGTATTGTTTAGAATTGTTTTCATTTTTATTTCTTGAATACAAATATATAAATGAATTTTGATTTTACAAAACTAAAAAAACTAAAAAAACATTATTTTTTTATTTTTTTGTTAAATTTTTTCTTAGAATACCAAATTGACATTCATATCAAAATCATCATAGATAGTCTTGTCTCCCAAATCATCAAAAAAACTGCCTGAACCATATTTAATGTCAAATTTAGTTCGGTCTAGGGTGAAATCCGCTTTTGCTGAATTCTTTTTAACAACAAGATCAAATTTTACAGGATTGGTTTTTCCTTTAATGGTCAAATCGGCGGAAATGGAATACACATTGTCACCTTGGTTTCTAATATGTTTAAAAATTAAGTTTGCTATTGGATAATCATCTACCGCAAAAAAATCATTTGATTTTAAATGACCTTCCAATTTCATTTTCGATGTGCCTGATTGATCGGTGTTTGTTAGCGATTTCATATCTGCATTGAAATTTCCTCCAACTAATTTTTTGTTTTTGAAAATTAGATTTCCATCTTTAAATTTTACAATTCCCTCATGTTGTCCGGTCACTTTTTTACCGATCCATGTAATTTTACTTTTAGAAACGTCAATTTTGTAGGTTTGTGCTTCAGTCTGAAGAAAAGATAGCGTAACTATCAGAACAATAATAATCTTTTTTATACTTTTCATGGTCCAAAAATTTAAGTTAATTGCCAATGTTGTACTAAAATTTAAACAAGGATTATGTTTATATATTGATTATCAAAGTTACAAAAAACAAGAGTAATCAATTAGAATTAATCGATAATGTATTAATTAGTAGCCTGATAAATAGATGCATTTAGGACATTTCTTATAGTTGTCAAAGTATGATTTTTATTTTAAAGGAGTAAAATGGAGGACGACTTATTTTTCGTAAGAATTTCAAGTTTGAATTTGTTTATTAAATTGTAATGTAAAAAGAAACCCCAACAATTTCTTGTTGGGGCTTAGTGTATTTTGTGAAAGAGTTTAGTATTTCAAAGCAACAGCTAATTCAAATTCATCTGAAATTGCTTTATCTCCAATACTGCTGAAGATACTTGCAGAATTATATTTGATATCGTATTTTGTTCTGTCTACCATGAATGTAGTTGCAGCAGTATTTTTTGTCGTTGCAAGATCAAAAGTAATAGGTTTAGTTATTCCTTTTATTGTTAAGTCTCCATTTACGGTATATAAATTAGGCGCTTTTAGAACTACTTTTTTGAAAACTAATGTTGAAGTTGGAAATTTTTCAGTTCCAAAGAAATCTTCTGATTTCAAGTGACCGTTCAATTTTCCTTGGTATTCTCCAGTAAGATCTGTACATGTTAATGATGTCATATCAACATTAAAAGCACCACCAATTAATTTTTTTCCTTTGAAAACTAATTTACCATCTTTAAGGTTTACTGTACCATTGTGTTTTCCTGTAACTTTTTTAGCAAGCCAATTGATGCTACTTTTTGAAGCATCTACTTTTTTAGTTTGTGCTGTTAATGATAAAGTAGATAAAACTACTACTAATGCTAATGCAATTGATTTTAAATTTTTCATGTGTAAAGTGTTTAATTTGATTTTGATTAATAATTATAATGTGATAAATAATTCTTCGTTTGATTTTCTAACTTTTTTGTAATGTTGCGACGCATCTTCTGCGTGTCTGTAACCCAAAGTGGCGATAAGAGAAGCGTTAAGACCTAGTTTGTCTAATCCTAAAATTTCATTTACTTGCGCTGGAACAAAACCTTCCATTGGGGTAACGTCAATTTTTAATTCGGCAGCGGCATTCAATAAATTACCCATCGCAAGATAAGTTTGTTTTGAAGTCCAAATGTTTTTTGCGTCTTCCGTTAACGGTTTGATATATCCTTTCATATAATCACCAAAACCTGCTAAAGCATCGATTGGTAATTCTCTAACAATACTAGTATTTTTTACATAAGCATCAACTTCAGCATCACCTATGTTAATTTGGTTAGCAAAAATAAATAGATGGGAAGCATCAACTACTTGTGATTGTCCCCAAGAAGCTTGTTGCAATTGTGCTCTTAGTTCAGGATTTTCAACGATGATAACCTTGTATGGTTGCAATCCAAAAGAAGAAGTACTTAAACGAATGGCTTCTTTTAATGTGTTTAAATCTTCTGTTGAAATTTTTTTTGTAGCATCAAATTTCTTTGTTGCGTATCTCCAGTTTTGGTGTTCTAAAAATGTACTCATAATGATTGTTATTTATTTCTGTATTTTTCTAATAAATGATTTAATTGTTCTAATTCTTCTGGCCTTAAATTTTTTGAAAAAAATTGTTCGTGATCTGTTACTTTAGGGTCTAATTCTTTTAGAATATCTAATCCTTTTTGAGTAATCAATACCTCAATTTTTCTTCTGTTTTCAGGACAAACATTCCTTGTCACAAGATTTTTTAATAATAATTTATCCACTAATCTCGTCGTATTGCTGGTTCGGGCTAGCATGCGTTCTTGAATGACGCACATATTCGCTGGACATCCTTTTTGACCTCTTAAAATTCGTAAAACATTATATTGTTCTCCAGAAAGATCAAAAGGCTTCAGGATTTCATTAAAATTATCTGTAATTACATTTTGAGTGTACATTACATTCAAAACAGTTCGTGTCGAAATGTTTAATGGAGCTGTACTTTTTATAATTTCTTCAATTTTCATACCAACAAAGTTTTATTTGTTGGTACAAATGTAACACTTTTTTTATTTGTATATACAAGTGTTAGTTATTATTTTGTTAATATTTTTATTTTAATTTCATAAAATGTATTTTAAAGTATTGTTTATTAGAATTATACGGTTTAAAAAAAGTTTCCTTGTTGTACTTTTGGCATTAGCAATAGTTTTACAGCAGAAGTTTTATTTACATGTAAACTTGTCCTTTCGGAGAGGGAAAATCTCCGATTTATTTTGTATCTATGTACTCAATAGATGAGCATTCAATTGATTTGGTAGTAGCTTTCCTAAAAATTATTTCTGCGATTGACTTGAGATGTTTAACAATTTAATTTAGCTGGTACACTCATAGGAATTAAAAAAAAGCGGTTTGAGTGTTTACCCAAACCGCTTTTGCTTATAAAAAGTAAGCTACTGCTTTTAATCAATTACAGTGACTAAATCTTCTTTACTTTTTCTCACTTTAGCAAGATCTACTAACCAATCGTTTTCACTGTCTCTATAACCCACAGGAAGCATCACGCAGCTTCTAAGTCCTTTGGCTCTTAATCCTAATATTTCATCCAATGAAGCAGCATCAAAACCTTCCAAAGGCGTACTGTCGACTCCTTCGAAAGCTGCAGCGGCAATGGCTTGCGAAAAGGCAATGTACGCTTGTTTAGCGGCATGGTTAAAGTTTTCTTCCGCGTCTTTTTGCGGATAACTGCTTAACAACATTTGACGGTAATTTTCCCATCCTTCGTTTTTAAAGCCACGAATTGCATTTGTTAAATCAAACATTTTGTTAATTCGGTCCGCAGTATAAGTGTCCCAAGCTGCAAATACAAATAAATGGGAACAATCAGTGATTACGGATTGATTCCAAGCAATAGGTCTGATTTTTTCTTTTACTTCTTGATTTGTGATTACAATAATCTCAAACGGTTGCAGACCACTTGAGGTTGGAGCAAGTGATATCGCTTCAATGATGTTGTCAATTTTTTCTTGTGGCACTTTTTTGCCATTCATTGCTTTAGCAGCGTATCTCCACTTTAATTTGTCTAATAATTCCATGTCAATTGTTTTAACTTTTTTTATGTTTATTCTAAATCTTTGCTCTCTTCTGTGAGTATTTTAATCCATTCATTCAGCATTTCTTTTAACTGAAGGACATCCGATACCTTGATATTTTCAGTCAGTAATATTTTGATGAGTTTTTCTGGAATGGGCTTCGCCTGGGTTTTCAAATTCCTTCCTTTTTCGGTAAGCTGTACAATAACACTTCGTTCATCTTTAATGGAACGATTCCGTTGTAACAACCCCATTTTCTCCATGCGTTGCAGCAAAGGTGAAAGGGTATTGGTGTTCAGGAGTAGTTTCTCGGTAATCTGATTTACAGAAAGACCATCGTTTTCCCATAAGACCATCAGTACCAAATATTGTGGATACGTAAGACCCATTTCGTCTAAATAAGGTTTATAGGCCTTCGTGATTAGACGAGATGCGGAATAGATGGGAAAGCAAATTTGGTTGCTTAATTTTAATTGAGCGTCTTCCATTAGTCTTCTATTTCACTGTTTTTCCAAGCTTTATAAGAACCTGCTGACCATAATGCCCAAACAATAAGAACAGGTTGAAAAAACAGACGTATTAAACGCGCGTTATCTGAATCTAAAGCGCCAAAAGCATCTTTGTGGCCTAAGTATTGCGCAACATTGCCAGGGAACACTAAAACGAAAAACAGTGCCAATGCCCAACCAAATAATGCTCGTTCCTTTTTCCAAAAAGCTAAACCTAGACCCAACGAGATTTCTACTATACCTGATAATACTACTACCAAGTCTTTACTTAACGGAATCCAATCTGGTACTTGTGCCTGAAACTCAACTCTATTAAAAGTTAGATGGCTGAATCCGGCAAAGACCATGAAAATGGACAATAGAATTCTGAAAATGTTTTGTGTCAATGTGGTTTCTACGGATTTTATCATCTTTTTTTTTTAATTGTATTTATTTATGTCGTGTGCGATACAAATGTAATCAATTGTTTTGTAGTGGAGAATTTATTAGGAAAACATTGTGTATTTAATTAATGAAGTGATTATTGTAGGTTGGGTAGTTTGTGTTGTCTATTTTTATGTGGGCAAAGTCGGGAGCCATTTAAAAAAGCAATATCGTTGGACAGTTCATGGTTATGGAATTACGATTTCCAGAAGAAAGGATTTGTGCGGGAGCCTTCAGATTTGCAAGTACATTTTTAATAATTTTTATTTGAAAAGTGCCCCGACCAAATTCTTCAAATAATTTTGAAGTAAAATTGTAATGTTATGTGAAACAGTCATATATGTTTTGTAAATTTAGTTTTTTTTTAAAAAAAATAAAAAAAAATATTCTGAACAGTAAAATTTTAAGAATTTAGAAATTGTAAAAACTACAGAAATGAAAAAAGAAAAAAAACATGTAGACGATTCTGAAAACCAGAAAAATCTCGATTTAGAATTTAATAGATCCGATGCCAACAATCAGTTTATGACGACTGATCAGGGTCTTAAAATAAACGATGATAATAATTCGCTTAAGGTTGGTGAACGTGGACCTTCGTTACTGGAAGATTTTATTTTACGAGAAAAAATTACTCACTTTGACCATGAAAGAATCCCGGAAAGAATCGTGCATGCTCGAGGTTCAGCAGCACACGGCTATTTTCAGGTTTACGAATCTATGGAGAAATATACTAAAGCAGGGTTTCTGCAAGATCCAAGCATTAAAACTCCGGTTTTCACCCGTTTTTCTACGGTTGCGGGATTTAGAGGCTCTACAGATTTAGCAAGAGATATTAGAGGATTTTCGGTAAAATTTTACACAGAGCAAGGCAATTATGATTTAGTTGGAAATAACGTACCGGTATTTTTTATTCAAGATGCCATTAAGTTTCCTGATTTAATCCATGCCGTTAAACCAGAACCTAATAATGAAATGCCACAGGCTGCTTCTGCACACGATACTTTTTGGGATTTCATTTCCCTAATGCCAGAGACGATGCATACCATCATGTGGGTGATGTCCGATAGAGCAATTCCGAGAAGTTTGCGAATGATGGAAGGTTTTGGGGTGCATACTTTCCGCTTTATAAATAAAAAAAACGAATCTCATTTTGTTAAATTCCATTGGAAACCAAAATTAGGAACACATGCAGTGCTTTGGGATGAGGCCCAAAAAATATCAGGAAAAAATTCAGATTTCCATCGTCAGGACCTATGGGAAGCCATCGAAAACGGACAATTTCCCGAGTGGGAATTAGGAGTGCAAATCATACCAGATGCCGATGAACACAAATTTGATTTTGATTTATTAGATCCCACTAAGCTCGTGCCCGAAGAATTAGTTCCGGTTACTATTATAGGGAAAATGGTGCTCAACCGCAATCCGGATAACTTTTTTGCCGAGACCGAACAAGTGGCTTTTCATCCTGGACATATTGTTCCCGGAATTGATTTCACGAACGACCCCTTATTGCAGGGACGTTTGTTTTCTTATACAGACACGCAATTATCGCGTTTAGGCAGTCCAAATTTTCATGAAATTCCAATCAATAGAACCATTGCCCCAATGCACAATAATCAGCGTGACGGACACATGCGCCAGGAAATTAATGTAGGTAGAGTTAGTTACCACCCAAACTCTTTAGGTGGTGGCTGTCCTTTTCAAGCAAAAATTGAAGAAGGTGGTTTTGCTAGTTTTAATGAAAGAATAGATGCCCAAAAAGTGCGTGACCGTAGCGAAAGTTTTTCCGATCATTTCAGTCAGGCGACTTTATTCTTTAACAGTCAGACTCAAACAGAAAAGAGTCATATTATAACTGCCTTGCGTTTTGAGCTGGGTAAACTAGAAACGATAGCTATTCAAACCCGAATGCTGGGATTATTATCTCAAATAGATACAACACTGGCGGATAAAGTAGCACACGGTTTAGGACTGAAAGTCCCAAAAAGTCCAGCAAAACCAATAAATCATGGAGTGGGTGCAAATGCGGACAAAATGAAATATGAACCTAAAAAAGTGATACAAAGCGTGAAATCCTCCGATGCGTTAAGTATGCTTAAAAACAAAACACTATCCAAAACGATTGCGACAAGACAAGTGGCGTTTTTATGTTCAGAGGGAGTTGAAAGGTCTTCTGTCAATGCTTTGAAAGCCGCGTTGGAAAAAGAAGGCGCAAGCATAAAAATTATCGCACCACATTTAGGACATATAAAAACGAATGATGGTAGTGAAGTCAAAGTGGATCAAAGTTTTCTGATTGCCTCCTCAGTTTTATTTGATGCGGTATATATTCCAGCAGGAAAAAATGCTAAATTCATGAATTCCAATGCAGCAGTGATTGAATTTATAAACGAATCCTACAAACATTGTAAAGTTATTGGCGCTGATGAATCTGATATTTTTATCAATACGAATGTAAAAGATAAATTGGATTTGAAAGATGGTGAAAATGGAATTATTTTAAATTCAAAAAATCCAGACAAAACCTTTACAACTTCTTTTATAGACGCTATGGGCAAACATCGTTTTTGGGATCGTGAGGAAGAGCTATAATGGATTTTTTTTAATTTAAAACCTAACTATACAGTCGAGAAAAAACCGAAATGAAAATTTCGGTTTTTTTATTTATGATACTGAAAAATAGTTAAAGTGATGTTTTTTAATGTGCTTAGTCCTTGTCTAAAAATATTTGTTAAATGGACTTATTTCATGGATAATTTTTCTTTTTGTGTTTGGTGATTTACAATTAACGAATTAATATATGAAACTTGGAGTTGTTTGTAGCGAAATTTTAAAGGTGCGGAGTTTCATTTTACCAACCCAATCTGGGCTGAAAATTTATTTTCGTTTGTTTTCTTTATTTTTTCTCTAATTATATTGTTTGTGTTAAATTAAAAAAGTGTTTAAGCCGAAATAGCATCGTCAAATCACTTTATCGCTTGGATTGTATTTTCTAATAATAATGTGTCTAATTATATTTGTTGTTTTTATTTTATTATATTTAGACTTTACATCAGATTTATTGCTAATTATTTGAATTTTATGGGTATGAAAGAAGCCAGACCAACGTACGACGAGTTACTCAAAAAAACGCACGAGCAAGAATTAGAAATAATTCGATTAGCGACCAAAGGGCATAAACTATCCAATTTTGAATTCTACATCAAAGAATCGGAAGATTTACTCTGTATATTAGGTACTGATGGTTATTTCAAAGAAATAAATCCAGCTTTTGTACATAAATTGGGATATTCAAAGCAGAAATTACTTAACAATCCTTTTGTTACATTCATTCACCCCGAAGATGTAAAAAATACTGATGCTGAAGTCGAAAGATTATCTAAAGGTGTAACATCATTAAATTTTGAAAATAGATATTTAAAAAAAAATGGAGAAACTGTTATTATTCAGTGGACTAGCAGCGTAAATCCGTCGATGAACCTTATTTATGGAATAGGGAGAGATATTACTGAAATAAGACAAGCTCAGGAAAATTTACTATCGAGCGAAAATCTTTTAAATGTTTCGCAAAGGATTGCTAAGATTGGAAGTTGGGAATTTAATTTGATTAATAAAAAAATGATTTGGTCTCAGGAATTGTTTTCTATTTGTGAAATTGAAAAAAAACCGAAGCAAAATTTATTTGAGCTTTATTTAAGTCGTTTTACGAAGGAGGATGTTGCTGTATTTCAAAGTAAAATTAAACAGTCTTTATTTGATAAAAAACGATTTGAGTATGAGCAGCGTGTCGTATTTGCGGACAAAAGAATTAAATGGCTAAATGTAATTGTTATTCCGGTATTAGATACTAATGGAAAAGTTATTGTCCTTAGAGGAAACACTCAAGATATTACCTTAAAAAAGCAAAACGAAGAAGCTTTAAGAGCCAAAGAGCAAGTTGAAATCGTTCTTAATGCCAAATTAATTGAAGAAAAAAGTAACGCTAAATTTAAAAATTATATAGAAAATGCACCTGACGGAGTTTTTGTTGTGGATAAAAACGGAAATTTTTTAGAAGTCAATCCTGCTGCATGTTCCATAACGGGTTATTCAAAAGAAGAATTGCAATTAATGAAATTTGGTGATTTATCAACGTCAGAATCACTTGAGAATTCTAATCAACAATTCAAAATTCTTTTGTCGACGGGCAGCTTAAAAGGAGAGCTTGTAACGTTAAATAAAAATGGCGAAATCGTAAATGTTTTTGTTGATGCAGTGAAACTTTCTGAGAATCGTTTTATTGCATTTGTAAAAGATATAACAGAAAGTAAAAAAGTAGATTTTATAATAGAAAAAAACGAAAAACGTTTTCGTGCATTGGTAGAAAATAATGACAGTATAATCACCTTATTGGACGAAAATTTAAATACTGTTTTTCGCAGTCCTTCTTCGGCTAGAATTACTGGATATTCACATGAAGAATTAAGAGAAATTTCTAATAAGGACTATTTTCATCCAGATTATATTGAATATATGGAACAGATTATGCAAATAACATTGGATAATCCTGGAAAATCAAATCCAGTTTTGTTTCAGGTAAAACATAAAAAGGGAAATTATATCTGGCTGGAAGGTGTACTGAATAATTTGATTGAGCATAGCGGTGTGCAAGGTATTATTGCTAATTTAAGAGATGTCACCGATAGTAAAATAGCCAATGAAATATTACTAAATGAAAAAGATAAATTTGCTAAAATTGCGGCTACTTCGCCTGGAGTAATTTATTCCATGCGTCAAAATAAAGACGGTTCATTATCTTATCCTTATGCCAGTCATGCAATTGAAGAAATTTGCGGATTTACTTATGAAGATATTGAGAATGATGCGAATAAAATTTTCGCCTTAATTCATTCAGATGATTTGGGGAAAGTGATGAGTAGCATAGAAAAAACCAAGTCGAAGTTAGCTCCTCTTAAAGTGGAATATCGCTATTTTCATCCAATAAAAGGATTGGTTTGGCATGAATTAAACGCATTACCGGTCCTTGAATCTGGAGGAACAGTAATTTGTCATGGAATTATCAGCGATGTTACTAAGAGAATAGAAGCTGAACATAAAATTGAAAAAGCGAATCGACTTTATTTTTTTATCAGTCAAATCAACCAGACGATTGTTCGTACTACTGATGAGCAAACACTGTTCAGAGAGGCTTGTGAGATTGCTGTAAACGTAGGTAAGTTTAGAATGGCATGGATTGGAATTGTAGATGAAGCTACTAAAAAAGTTATTCCAGTTATAAGTGCAGGTGAAGATCGCGGGTATCTTTCTACAATAAAAACTATTTCTATTGATGACGATTTCCCAGAAGGTAGAGGTCCAAGTGCCACTGCGATAAGAGAACGCAGATATATTGTTTGCAATGATGTTGAAAACGATTTAATGATGAAACCATGGAAGGAAGAAGCTTTAGAGCGGGGTTTTCTCTCTTTAATGACACTTCCAATAGAAAAATTCGGAAAAGTAATTGGAATTTTTGCTTTTTATGCCAGTGAGAAAAACTTTTTTGATGAAAAGGAAATTGCGTTATTAGAAGAAGCAACTAATGATGTTGTCTTTGCAATGGAAATTTTTGAAAAAGAGTCTTTGAGAAAAAAAGCAGAGCAAGCAGTTTTTGAAAGCGAACAACGGTATCATACCCTAACTGAGCTATCTCCAGTGGGGATATTTCGAACTGATGCATCGGGTAGTACCACTTATGTTAATCCTCGTTGGTGCAAAATGTCGGGCCTATCCCGTCTGGAAGCTCTAGGAAATGGTTGGATGGATGCGGTCCATACCGAAGACAAAATAGCATTAATTAAAAGCTGGGAGAATGCTACCTCACATCAGGAAATCTCTGAGTCAGAATATCGTTTTGTTCGTCCAGATGGTACCATCGTCTGGGCAATGAGTCAGGCTATTCCAGAGCGAAACTTAGAAAATCAAATTGTGGGTTATATTGGCACAACCACTGATATAACGGAACGCAAGATTGCTGAAGATGCAATTTTAAACGAGAAACAACTATCGGAAATAATAATCAATAACCTTCCCGGTATTTTTTATTTGTATGATGAATGTGGAAAATTTGTGAAGTGGAATAAAAATTTAGAGACCATTACTGGCTATACAACAGGAGAAATAGCTCAAATGGAGCCGGTTGATTTTTATGATGAGGATTTTAAAGAAAAAATAAAAACAAGAATAAAGACCGTATTTGAAAAAAAATCACAAGGAATAGAAGTCGAATTATTTACAAAAAACAAAGATAAAATTCCATATTATATTAATTCCCTTGCTTTTGCGTATAAAGAAAATAAATGCCTCTTAGGAATGGGTTTTGATCTTTCTGACATTAAAAAAGCGGAGGAAAAAATAAAAATTGCCAACGAACGATTTGAAATGATTTCACGCGCCACTAATGATGCGGTATTTGAATACGATATAGTTACTAGAGAAAGTTGGAACAATCAAGCTTTTGCTGATCTTTTAGGCTTTGGAAGCAGTTTGTCAGATGGTCAAAACAACAGTGCTATATGGCGATCAAGAGTTCACCCTGATGATAGGGAACGGGTTATAAAAAATTTGGATGATTCTTATGCTGGAACTTCAGATTTATGGTCCGATGAATTTCGTTTTCAAAAATCGGATGGCAGTTATGGAATATTTTACGATCGAGGAATAATATCCAGAGATGAATCTGGAAAAGCAATTCGTTTAAACGGAGCAATGACTGAAATTACCGAATTAAATAATGTTAAAGAGTTATTAATCAACAGTGAAGAGAAATATAGAAGTCTTGTTGAACAGGCTTCAGATGCTATTTTTATTAATGATGTTTCAGGTGATTTATTGGAAGTGAATGAAAGCGCTTGTGCTATGCTTGGTTATACCAAAGAAGAACTTTGTACAAAAAATATAACAGATCTATATACTGATTTTGAGATTGCAATTCGGCCAATAATGCGAGAAGAATTACTCGGGGGACAAAAAACTTCAATTGAACGGAATATGTTGCGAAAAGATCAATCGTTGATACCCGTAGAAATTTCTGCTAAAATGCTTGTTGATGGACGTATTGTTGCAATAGTTAGAGACGTAAGTGAACGCAAAAAAGCGGAAGAACAACTCAAGAAAACCAATAAAAAAATGCAGGCAATAATTAATGCTATTCCTGATTTAATGATTGAAGTAGGTTTAGACGGAACCATTTACAACTATCATTCGCATGGAAAAGATCAACTTTTAAGTCCATCTGATCGATTTATTGGCAAGAAAATTTCAGAAATATTACCAGCGGATGCTGCTAATTTAGCCTACTTAGCAATCCAAGAAGCAGCGGAAAAAGGATTTTCAACAGGACGCCAGTATGTTTTAGTTAAACAAAAGGAACTGCGTTGGTACGAACTTTCCATAGCTCCGATGAAAGAAACTGCCGAACATGATACGCATTTTATATGTCTTTCACGTGACATCACTAATGTTAAACTTGTGGATGATGCACTACAGAAAAGTGAGGAAAGATATCGCGGTCTGTTACAAAATCTTGATGCGGCGATTGTTGTGCATAAGCCTGATACTTCAATAATTATAAGCAATATGAAAGCATCAGAATTATTTGGTTTAAGTGTGAATCAAATGTTGGGGAGAAATGCGATTGATCCCGAATGGAGATTTTTAAATGAAGATAATTCTGCAATGCAGGTAGAAAACTATCCAGTAAATCAAATTATTAGTACTGGGAAATCAATTAAAAACATTACACTTGGTGTCAATCGACCTCTATGTAATGATATAATTTGGCTTTTAGGCAATGGTTTTCCTGTTTACAACAGCAAAGATGAAATTACTGAAATTGTGATTAGTTATATTGATATTACTGGGCGAAAATTGATGGACATTGAATTGTTAAAATCCAAAGAACAAGCAGAAGCCGCTAATAAAGCGAAAACAGATTTCCTAGCCAATATGAGTCACGAAATTCGAACTCCATTAAACGGAATAATTGGGTTTACTCATTTGTTAATGAAATCAGATCTGGAAAAAAATCAGTTGGAATATATGTCTACAGTCAATGAATCCGCTACAACATTAATGCATCTTGTTAATGATGTTTTGGATTTTTCTAAAATTGAATCGGGAAATTTAGAATTGCATATTGAAGAAATAGACATTTTTGATATGACTCATCAGGTTATAGATTTATTTAAATTCCAAGCCAATCAAAAAAACATAGTCTTGTCGCTAAATATTGATAGCAATGTTCCAAAATGTATTCTAGCGGATTCAATTAGGTTAAAACAGATATTGGTAAATCTATTGAGTAATGCCGTAAAGTTTACAAGCTTTGGTCAAATACAGCTAGATATAAACGAAATCGCTGCTGCGGAAAAAAAATGGACCACCCTGAAGTTTTCTGTGAAGGATACTGGAATTGGTATTAAAACAAATAATAATGAAAAAATATTTAATTCTTTCGTGCAAGAAGATAACTCTACCAATCGAAAATTTGGTGGAACCGGATTAGGGTTAGCGATTTCAAATCAGCTTTTGGCCTTAATGAACAGCAAACTGCAGTTAATCAGTAAATATGGAGATGGTAGCGATTTTTTCTTTGAGATTAAATTTAGAAAGCCTAAAGAAAAAAAACAAATGCCGCTTGAAGAAATAAATGCAAATGCAGAGGAAACTGCAATTTCCTATGAAATTCTTACCAATAAAAAAGTTTTAATTGTTGAGGATAATAAAATCAACATGCTTTTGGCTAAAACACTTGTAAAAAAAATAATTTCAAACTGTATTATTTTTGAAGCCAAAGATGGAAATGAAGCTTTAGAAAAATATAATATGGAGAAACCGGATGTTATATTAATGGACATACAAATGCCAAATAAAAACGGCTACGAAGCCACTCAAGAAATAAGAGAATTAGAAGATGTTGTTAAAACGCCTATTGTAGCGATAACAGCGGGAATAATGATGGGCGATAAAGAAAAATGTCTAGAAGCAGGAATGGATGATTATTTATCAAAGCCAATTATTCAAACTGATTTAGAAAACATTTTACACAAGTGGTTGGATAAATGATTTCTTGTAATAAGCCTTTGAAAGCAATTTTTTAAAATAAAATAAATCGATTTTACATTGGTTAATATGTTAAAATTCAGTACCTTGACGCTCCTAAAAGCAATATATTGATATCGAGGTATTTTTTTTGGAGTTTTATAATTTTGAAGTTATTTAACGATTGATTTTGACACCACTATTTTGATCTGTAGGGAAATTTATAATTTTTGATCAAGAAATAGTTGTACAGAATTTAATTACGCCCCATGATTAACTGAATAAATTAGATTTAAGAGATTTTTTTAAATACTGGATTGACAATTTCAGCATATTTTTAAATAGTTCAAACCTATGAAAATTACCAAAAACAAATCGAAAATTATTGCAATTCTTCGCGAAAAAGCCGAAGAATTACAAGCAAATAAAATTCAAGAAAAAGCGGTCGGAAAACTTTCTGAAGCCATGACTTTGAAACTCATTCATGAACTGGAAGTGCATCAGATTGAACTTGAAATGCAGAACGAAGAATTGCTTTTGGCAAAAGAGCAAGCTGAAATCGCCAATGGAAAATATACAGAATTATATGATTTTGCCCCTTCAGGATATTTTACCCTTTCTAATGAAGGAAAAATTATTGACGTTAATTTAGCAGGTTCTCACATGCTATTAAGAGAAAGATCCAAAATAATAAGTGGTATGTTTGGCTTTTTTATTTCTAATGACACTAAAACTATTTTCAATCTTTTTTTAGATAAAATCTTTAAAAGTAAGGTTAAAGAATCTTGTGAGTTAAGTTTTTTGATAAATGACACTACAGTATTTTATGGTTACCTGACTGGGGTTGTTGCAAAAGATCAAGAACAGTGTCTAGTAACATTGATTGATATAACTGAACTTAAGAAAGCAGAGGTTGCGTTACGAGATAGCGAAGTTAGATATCGGGATTTACTAAATAATCTGGATGTAGGTATTGTAGTTCATGCCCCGAATGGATCCATTATTATGTGTAATCCTAAAGCTTCTGAACTGCTTAGCTTAAGTGAAGATCAGATGAAAGGGAAACAAATAATTGATTCAGAATGGAAATTCTTAGATGAAAATAATGCTCCATTACGACTTGAACACTATCCGGTAAACCAAATTTTAACGAGCCAACAGCCGCTCAAAAATTTCATAGCTGGAGTTAAACATCCCCATTCCAAAGAAATTATTTCGCTTTTGGTCAATGGTTTCTCAGAGAAAAATACACTGGGAGAATTAACTGAAATAGTAATCAGCTTTGTTGAGATTACTGAGATTAAGCTAATGCAAAAAGAACTTACAAAAGCAAAAGACCTGGCCGAGGCTGCCAATAAGGCTAAATCTAATTTTTTAACGAATATGAGTCATGAAATTAGGACTCCGTTGAATGGAATTATTGGGTTTACGGATTTGCTAATGAAAACGAACTTGGACACCAATCAATTAGAATATATAAATATTGTTAATGAATCAGCAGTTATATTGATGGATATAATTAATGATGTTTTAGATTTTTCTAAAATTGAAGCAGGGAAATTAGAATTACATATGGAAGAAGTTGATCTCTTTTTGCTAACTCATCAAGTCGTCAGTCTTTTTAAACACCAAGCAAATTTAAAAAATATCGAGTTAATGTTGACTATTGATGAGAATGTACCTCAGTTTGTTTATGCTGACTCCGTAAGACTCAAACAGATTATCGTAAACTTAATTGGTAACGCATTAAAATTCACTTCCGAAGGGAAAATAAGTTTAGATATTACTGGATTACCTTCTGTTGATGAAAATATTGCTGCTATTAATTTTTCTGTAAAAGATACCGGCATTGGAATAAAACACAACAATCAAGAAAAAATATTTCATTCTTTTGTACAAGAAGATGCTTCAACCACCCGAAAATTTGGAGGGACAGGCTTAGGACTGGCAATTTCTAATCAACTTCTGGAATTGATGAAGAGTAAGTTACAACTTAACAGTCATTATGGAAAAGGAAGTGATTTCAATTTTTCTGTAGAATTTAAAAAATCTAAAAGCTTAAAAATACCTTTTCCTTTTCAATTTGATGAAATAAAAGAACCAATAAAAGAAAATCTCAATTACACCAAAGTACTGATCGTCGAGGACAATAGGATTAATATGTTGCTGGTTAAAAAACTAATAAAGAAAATAATTCCCAATTGTATTATTTTTGAAGCTATAGATGGTAAAGAAGCGATAAAACTATATAAAAAAGAAAAACTGGATATTATTTTAATGGACATTCAAATGCCCAAAAAAAATGGCTTTGAAACCACTGAGGAAATTCGGAAATTGAGCCATTCTAAAAATCCTCCCATAATTGCTTTAACCGCTGGAATATTTGTTGAAGAGAAAGAAAAATGTTTAAAGTCAGGAATGAATGATTATATTTCTAAACCCATAATCCAATCTGATTTAGAAAAAGTACTTTTGAAATGGATAGTTTAATAAAATTTTTGGTTTCAAAATAGGAATAAATAAATTGGAAGATGAGTTGCTTAAGTTGTCAAGTCGCTTTTTTTTCATAGCTAAATAAATCGTTTCATCTTCTTTTTTCTCTAAACTACCATTTGGATTTATATGGTTCTTTTTTTAATCCAACTTTTTTGATGGAGTATTTTTTAATATGTTCTATTAAATCTTCAACAGAATCCGTAACAAACAACATCTTCATCTCTTCCGGAGTTTTACTCTCATTTTTTGACATCATTTGAATATGGTGCCAAAGTTCCTTATGATACTTTGAATCATAAATTACAATTGGAAAACTGTTGATGATTTTATTTTGAACTAGCGTTAGTGCTTCAAATAATTCGTCTAAAGTGCCAATTCCACCGGGCATAACAACAAAGGCATAGGAATATTTTATTAGAATTACTTTCCTAACAAAAAAGTAAGGAATATAAATCCATTTATGCAAATATGGATTTGGTTTTTGTTCAACAGGGAGAACAATATTACATCCTACCGAATAACCTCCCATTTCGTAAGCCTCTTTATTTGCTGCATCCATGATTCTGGGGCCGCCACCTGTCATGACTGTAAACCCAAGTTTAGCCAGTTCCGCACCAATTTGTTCTGCATCTTGATAAAGATTTGTTGCCGGGCTAACTCTGGCAGAACCAAAAATAGTCACTCAAGGTCCAATGTAATGCATTTTACGAAATTCTTTAATAAAGTTATTTTACACTTTAAAATTGAAAAGCAAGTTTTTAAATCTTGATAAAAGTTTCCTACTAAATGAAGATTCGGATTTTGAAAGCCTGAATTTTGGTTGGTTTTCCATACTGATTTTAAAGATAAAAAAAGAAATCTAACTTTTTTTAAAAACATATTAAATGTCAATCCTCCCATTAAACTGCCATACAATGCAGAGTTAAAAGGTTTAGAAGTTATAGCACAAGTTCTTGAAGCACAATCTGTAAATTGATAATATAATTACCCCGCTGTTGAACCTATAACAATTCCTTTTTTAGCAATTCATTGCTTTTTTCTAAGATAGTTTTAATAAGATCCTCTTTAGTCAGAACGCCAGATTGTCTCCATAATTGTTTTCCATTTTGAAACAGAATCATAGTGGGAACTCCTCGCACTTGGTATTGCGACGCTATTTTTTGGTTTTTATCCACATCAATTTTTATGATCGAAACACGATCTCCTAAACTGTCTTTTACTTCTTTTAAAATAGGACCTAACATTTTGCACGGCCCGCACCATGTAGCGAAAAAGTCAACTAATACTGGCTTTTCAGATTTTATAATAGTATCGAAATTACTCATCTTTATTTTATTTTTTGTTCGGAATAGCGCAACCATTTGGTCCGCATCCTAAGTTAAAAATGACCTGAATGAAGAAAAACAAACCAAAAGCGATAAACATCCATTCTCTTAGTATAAATGCTTGCGCAAATAAAAACAAAGAAAAGGCTAAACGAACCCAACGCATTGCATGCCAATTGGTAAATAATAATTCTTTCATTTTTGTTTAATTAGATAATCTAACATAAGTGACTAATTTTTTTAATGGTATACTTTTTATCATAAGAAATTACTTTTTGTAATTCTTCTAACTCAATTTCTTTTTTACTGACAATTAGTATTTCCAAATAATCACTACTGATACTAACGTTTAAAATTCCGTCTATTTCAGTGATTTTTTTGGTAATGGTTTCACTGCAACCACTGCAGGTAATCCCTTCAAATTGGTATAGATTTACAATAGAACCAGCATTTTTTTGGAATTCAATAGATAATTCTGAATTAGCTCTAGGAGCAATAGAATTTTGGCATATAGCCATTTTTATAGAGTTAAAAGCCTCTTTGAATAAAAGAGTATATTCTTCTTTGTTTCCGCCAAATGGTGGACTTACCTCAAAATTTCTGTTAAATAATAACCCCGCAAGCTTTCCATCATCAGCTAAAAGTTGATGCATTTTCCAAACGTATTTTTGACGCATTGTAGGAGGTAAAGCACAGAAAAAAGTTTGTTCAATAATCAGATCATATTTGCCTTGATGAGCAAAAAAATCGCCTAATACAACTCTTATGTTACTTTTTTTTGCAAATTTTTGTTTTATATTTTCGACCAGTGTTGGTGAAATATCTATAACTGTAATATTGGTAAACCCTTTTTGCAAAAGATATTCCGCTTCATAAGTGTTGCCACATCCAGGAATTAAAATACTGCTATTTTTATTTTCTAAAGTATCGATATAGCTTTTAATAGGTGGGGAAACTTCACCCAAGTCCCAACCGGTGGATTTGGCTTTGTATTGTTCATCCCAATACTGTTGATCCAATGGTTTTTCGCAAGACACTACACAACATTTAGTTTCTTCCATTTTATACTTCTTTTCGAGTTGAAAAACCAAAAGGAAAATACAGCGGGCAAAAGCTTACAAAACTTGTAATCAAAAAAATAATCGCAAAAATACCCAAAATTATAGCAAGCGTTCCGCTAATTAAATTGGTAAAATATAATATTGCAATAATAACCGCAATACTACTTCTAATTATTTTATCAGTGAGCCCCATGTTTTTTTTCATGATATTAAAATTTAAATGACTTAAATCTAAAGTAAATTTAAGGTTTAATTTGCTGAAATAGAGTTCTTTTAATAAAATATTGCACTAAAAAATGGTTTTTATAACACTTTACTTTGGCATATGAAATCTGTTTTTGGTACAACAGTTTTTGCAATAGCGTTAAATCCTCCTTCAATATCCGTAAAATTCCGGAAACCACGTGCCTGTAAGATAGAAGCCGCAATCATACTACGATATCCGCCCGCACAATGAAGGAAAAACGGTTCTTTAGGTTCAATATCTTTAATCCAATCATTTATGCTGGCCAAAGGTTTGCTGAAAGCCTCGTCAACATGTTCCGCACAATATTCACTTTCTTTGCGGATATCTATTACTTTGCTTTCTCCAATTTTTACTTTTTTGGCAAACTCTTCTGCGGTAATTCGGTTTATAGTATCAACTTCTTTTCCCCCGTTTTTCCAAGCGTCGAAACCACCTTTGAGATGACCAATTAATTTGTCAAAACCCACTCGGCTTAATCGCGTTACCGACTCTTCTTCCTGACCTAGTTCTGTCACGAGAATAATCGGTTGTTTTACATCTGCAATTAAAGCACCTACCCACGGAGCAAAATCTCCGTCAATACCTATATTTATTGATTGTGGAATAAATCCTTGGGCGAAAGCCCCATTTTGACGAGTGTCCAAGATTAAAGCGCCAGTCTCTTCGACAACAGCTTCAAAATTATTTACTTCTATTGCTTTCATTCCGTTATGTAATACGGTATCAAAGCTTTCATATCCCTGTTTATTCATCGCTACATTCATACCAAAATAGGCTGGGGGAGGCAATAAACCATCAGTAACTTCTTTGATAAATTCATCCTCAGTCATATTAGCTCTCAAAGCGTAATTAGTTGCTTTTTGGTTACCAATTGTACCAACTGTTTCTTTACTCATATTTTTTCCACAAGCACTTCCGGCACCATGAGCCGGATAAACAATGACTTCATCGGGCAAAGTCATTATTTTCGTTCGTAGCGAATTATATAATATTCCCGCTAATTGTTCCTGTGTCATATGAGCAGACTTTTGAGCTAAATCAGGTCTTCCTACATCGCCAATGAACAAAGTGTCGCCAGAGAAAATGGCGTATTCTTTTCCGGTTTTATCAAGCAACAAGTAAGTTGTACTTTCCATTGTGTGCCCTGGCGTGTGCAGTGCTTTTATTTTAATATCTCCTAGAGGAAATTCTTGGCCATCTGTTGCTATTATTGCTTCAAATTCTGGATTAGCACTTGGTCCATAAACGATTGGGGCGCCGGTTTCTCTGTTTAAATCGATGTGTCCTGAAACAAAATCAGCATGAAAATGGGTTTCAAAAATATATTTAAGTTTGACATTATCGCGTTTTAATCGGTCCAGATAAGGTTGTATTTCGCGCAGTGGGTCTATAATTACAGCTTCGTTATTTGAAGTTATGTAGTACGCACCTTGAGCTAAACATCCGGTATATATTTGTTCTATTTTCATGATTTTATTTTTAAAGATTCTAATACAAAGATAATTCTTGTATTTCAATATGACAGTGACTATTGTTACACAAAGTATTTTATTTAAAGAATATTTCCTTGGCAATAATATATATTCCCATGACTAATATGAACCAACCAAAAATTGGTTTAAGTTTAGCCCCATCAATTTTTTTTGAAAGCTGGATTCCAATAATCATTCCTACAAAGGCAATACTCGAAATCAGAAGTAAAAACGAATAATTAATAGGTGTGCCAATATATAAATCCCCAGCAAAACCGAGGCTTGAATTTATAAATATAATTAGTAAAGATGTTCCAACTGCTTGTTTCATTGGTAAATTAGCGAAAAATAATAGTGCGGGTATGATTAGAAATCCACCACCAGCACCTAGAAACCCAGTTACAATTCCCACTATAAATCCAATTACTCCCAGTTGTGTGTAATTTGTTTTTGGTGGATTCGGGATTGATTTTCTTTTCCGTATCATCGATATCGCCGCTGCCATCATAAGTACAGAAAAAACAATCATTATCAAGAAACTTTTTGAAACTTGGTAGGAAGCAATGGAGAAAATTGTAGATGCTATTTTGGGGAAAATGACTTCACGAATTATCAAAATAGAAAACACGGAAGGAATGGCGAAGTATAACGCTGATTTTACTTTAAGATTCCCCATTTTATAATGGCTTATACAACCAAATAAAGCAGTAATTCCAACTATAAATAAAGAATAGCTTGTGGCTAATTCGGGTTCTATTTTAAATAAATAGACTAAAATTGGTATGGTAAGAATAGATCCGCCACCTCCTATTAAACCTAGAGAAAGTCCAATAATAATTGAAGCAAAATAACCTAAATATTCCATCTTTAAATTTTTTATTGCAAAGGTCGCTTGTATTTAATTTACAAACAGTAACATATGTCACATTGAACATTTTTTAGGTCAAAAGTTCAATATTATTGCGGTATAATCGAACTAAACCTCGTTGTTCCATCTTTTTAAGCAAGCGGGAAATTACTTCTCTAGAAGTATTGAGTTCAGTGGCAATTTCTTGATGCGATAATTTTAACTCTTTACAACCGCAAGCCTCAGCGTGGCGTTTTAAATAAAACTCTAATCGTTCATCCATGGCTCTAAATGCTATACTATCAACAACTTCCAAGACTTCTTCAAAGCGAGTTCGATACGTAAAGATTACAAATTCATACCAAGTACGGTGTGCCATCATCCATTTTTCCATCAAGGAAAGTGGAATCATAATTAACTCAACTTCCTCGACTACTTTTGCCATAATTTGGCTTGTTTGATTTTTATTAGCACAAATCATAGAAACGGCACAAGCTTGTCCCGGTTGTAAATAATACATGAAAAACTCGCCTCCGTTTTCACCTTCTCTATAAATCTTAATTTGACCTTTAGTAATCAAAAGTGTATTGTTAATATACTGGCCTGTGCGCATGATGATATCTCCGGCTTTATACGATTGTCTAACAGCGCTAGTTTCAATTTCGTTAATAAGTTCGTCTGAAAACGATGGAAATATTTTTTTTAAATCGTCAGAATTATGCATTTCAAGGTTTCTTTTAAAAATATATTTTAGTTTAAAAAAGGAATTTTATTTTGAAAATAATCAAGATAAGTATTGTAAAAGTAAGCTAAAAAGTTAATAATTCAGGAGAACTATTTAATTGTAAATTTGGATATCAAACAAAATTCAAGGCAGGAAATAAATATATTTCCTATAGATTTAATGGACTAATTTTTAATAATTTCGTAAACAAAAATATAATTTACTGAGTATTAATGTTTAACTAAAACGTTTTCTTTGAAATATAATATAATTTAGAAGAAGACCGTTTATAGTTATTTAAAAACGTTGTATTTTTACAAAAAACATCATCATGAATTTAACACAAGAAGATTGGATTTCTCAGCTCGAAGCAGATGAGAATGCAGTAATACTAGACGTAAGAACAGAGGACGAATACAATGACGGAATTATATCCAATGCGGTAAATATTGATATTCACCAAGGAACGGTTTTTGTTTCAGAAATAGATGCATTAGATAAAAGTAAAAATTATTATGTCTATTGTCGTTCAGGAGCAAGAAGCGCAAAAGCCTGTGAAATTATGAATGAATTAGGCATTGAAAACGCCTATAATTTAACGGGAGGGATTTTGGCTTGGAACGGAGACATCGTTTCGCCATAAAACTAAAGTAGGCTATAATCTCTTTTCGTGCCTTAAAACACCAAAAAACAAAAACAACCAAAAATGAATTCAATACCAGAAGAATTTCAGATAAAGACATTATTAAACCAAGATACTTATTTAGTAAATGGTGAATTAATAAAATGGGAAGGGCAGACAACTCCAGTATTTTCTACGATTTCATCAACAGAAAAATATGATCCAACCATCTTAGGGTCTATTCCTTTTATGGGAGAAATAGAAGGAGTGGAAGCGGTTGATGCTGCCTATGCTGCCTACAATAATGGTCAAGGATTATGGCCTACCATGAAAGTCGCTGACCGTATTAAATGCATGAAACGATTTGTTACTCAAATGGAAGCGACCCGTGAAGAAGTAGTGAAGTACTTGATGTGGGAAATAGGAAAAACATTGCCCGATTCCCAAAAAGAATTTGACAGAACCGTAGAATACATATATGATACAATTGAAGATTACAAACAACTGGATCGGAATAGTGCCCGTTTTACGAAGAGCCAAGGCGTAAATGCAATGGTACGTCGCGGACCACTAGGAGTTGTATTGTGTCTTGGACCATACAATTATCCTCTAAACGAAACCTTCTCCTTATTAATCCCTGCTTTAATTATGGGAAATACAGTTGTATTTAAACCCGCAAAACATGGAGTTTTATTAATTTCGCCTTTATTGGAAGCTTTTAGAAACAGTTTTCCAGCGGGTGTAATCAATATTGTGTATGGTAGAGGTAGAGAAGTAGCGTCACCTATTATGAAATCAGGCAAAGTGGCTGTTTTGGCATTAATAGGAAATAGTAAGTCAGCAATTGCTTTGCAGGATCAGCACCCAAATAAAAACAGATTGCGATTAATTTTAGGCTTGGAAGCCAAAAATCCTGCGATAATCTTACCGGACGCCGATTTAGATTTGGCTATTCAAGAATGTATTGCCGGCACTTTATCTTTCAACGGACAGCGTTGCACCGCCCTTAAAATTTTATATGTGCACGAATCTATAGCGGAAGAATTTAATAAACGTTTCGTTGCTAAGGTAGATGCGCTTGTTTTTGGAAATCCTTGGGATAAAGCAGTTTCTTTAACGCCATTACCGGAGAAGGAAAAACCAGCTTATATCCAAGAATTGATTGATGATGCTATTGCAAAAGGAGCGAAGATAATCAATGAAAAAGGAGGGGAACATTCCCCTAATTATATTTTTCCAGCCGTTTTATATCCCATAAACAAGGAGATGCGTGTGTATCATGAAGAACAATTTGGACCAATAGTGCCTATTTTAACTTTCAAAGATATACAAGCGCCGTTAGACGATATGGCAGAGTCTAATTATGGACAACAAGTAAGTTTGTTTGGAAAAGATATCAAAACAATTGCGCCGCTTATCGACACCTTAGTAAATTTAGTTTGTCGTGTCAATCTTAATAGTTCTTGTCAAAGAGGCCCAGATATTTACCCGTTTACAGGTCGTAAAGACTCCGCTGTGGGAACATTGAGTATTCATGATGCTTTGCGATCGTTCTCTATTCGAACTTTTGTAGCCTCAAAAGACAATGAATATAATAATGCAATTTTACAGGCTTTATTGAATAGTGATCAGTCAAATTTTATTACTACGGATTACATATTGTAATTGAGTTTTATTCAAAAATTAAAAACCGTCTCGTTTATTGTAACGAGACGGTTTTTTTATGGAGTTTTGTATAGAATTTTGGTTTTTATTTTCTGCTAAATTTAGATAATGTGTTATGTTTTTTTAAATAACAATAAAATAGTGTCCTTTACGGTAAACCGTAAAGGAATGGAAAATCATTACGTTATATTTGGCCAAACCACTTTCTTCCTCCGTAGATACAATAGTATACGCTGGTTGAATTAATGCATAATTATGAAACATATTTACAAGATTGTATTTTTATTCGTTCTACTAACTTTTAATGCCAGCTCTGTTTATTCTTCAACTAAAGTAGAAAAAAGCAACTTAATAAAAACGGTTGCCAATCTATCGGGAAATATAGCCGGGAATGCAACAGTATGCATGAATGCGACACAACCTCAACTTATAACTTTTACAGGTTCTGGAGGCACTGCACCATATACTTTTACATATCATATTAATAATGGTAGCCCGCAAACGGTTGTAACATCAGCAACTAATAGTTCCGTGACAGTAGTGGTAAGTACTTCAAATGCAGGAACCTTCATTTATAATTTGGACAGTCTCCATGATGCCACTACCCCAATTACAGAACAAGCTAGTTCTGGTAGTGCTACAGTTAATATTAGTTTACCTCCAGTAGTCGATTTTACATTTACCAATGACAACAGCTGCATGGGAACTGCAATTCAATTTTCGTCTACTGTGACGGCAGGACCGTACAATTATTCATGGGATTTTGGGGATGGCACATCCTCAACACAACAAAACCCCAGTCATTCGTTTGTTTCACTAGGTTGTACTAATGCAACATTCAATGTTAGTTTAACGGTAACAGGTGGCGGATGTACGGTAACTAAAACTAAGACAGTAACTGTAAAACAAAAACCGGATATTAGTTTTATTGATATTGGTAATCAATTTGATCCATTTAGTAATTGTGGTAATGCATCATCAAATTCTACGTATTCAATTAGTGTAGGAAATACTTCTGCTTCAACCTGTATTTCATCCTTTTCTATTAATTGGGGGGATGGAAATACACAAGCTAATATTGCATTCCCTATTTCACATACATACTCTTCTATTGGAGCTTATTCAATGACCATTACTGCTACTGGAGTTAATGGTTGTGTTAATTCCAAAACCTATATAATCAAAAATGTTTCCAACCCACTTGGTGGCTTAAACAGCCCTGGTTCTACACAAAATTTGTGCGCTCCAACGCCAAACTTACAGTTTTCAATTTCAAATTGGGGTACCAATTCTCTTGATACCACTTACAAAATTGATTATGGTGATGGCTCTCCAATAATTACTTTAACTCAAAATCAATTAAATAGCTCTACCTATTATAATTCATCAAGTCCTTCCAATTCAGCAAACTATCCTATTCCTCATATTTACACTTCAACTAGTTGTCCTGCAACAAGTTTTGAAGTGAAATTAGATGTTACTAATGCATGTGGTACGACCCCATTTACATTAGGCAACATATCTATATTAACAAAACCAACAGCAAATTTTACTGCTCCCGTTAATTCGTGTAGTAATACTAGTGTTCTATTTACGAATACAACTATTTCAGGATATGGTCAAAATTGTGTTCAAGGTTCTATTTACAAATGGAATTTTGGTGACGGCACACCAATAATTACAACTCCAATATCCTCTCCTCAAAATATTAATCATACCTACACAAATTCAGGAACATATACAGTTACCCTTACTGCTGAAAACGGATGTGGAACAACGACAAAAATGCAAACAATCTGCATTGAACCTCCTTTAACTCCTCAATTCACACTCAATAACAATGCAGGTTGCATTCCAATGTCAGTTACAGCAACCAATACAACTGTTACGACAACTTCTTGCACTACCCCAACCTATATTTGGAGTGTAGCACATTCTCCTGCATATTGCGGAACAAGTATTTCAACGATTCCAAATCAAACCACTACAAATGCCTCCTTTAATTTTACCCAACCCGGAACCTATACCATTACACTCACGGCATCAAATTCCTGCTCACCACCACAAGTAACTTCACAAACTGTAACAGTCAAAAAACAACCAATAGTAAGCATCAGTCCAATAACGTCTCTTTGCCAAGCTATGCCAAACAATACAATTAGTCCAACAGTGACTTCAACTCCAACGAATTGTGGAACGCAAGCTTTAACATACCTTTGGAGCTTCCCTGGAGGTATACCAGCAACATCAACTGCGGCAGTACCTGGAACCATTAGTTATGCTACAATTGGTACTTTCACAGTTTCATTATCCGTTACCAATGAATGTGGTACTACTGTGGCAGGAGATCGAACATTTTCTATCAATCCTTCACCAACCATATCGGGTACCTTGTTTTCTTGTGTTGGTTCCACATCGCAATTGACGGGTTCGGCAACTGCTGCTGCAACCAGCCCTTGGGGATCTTCAATCACTACCGTAGCAACTGTCAGCTCAACAGGATTGGTAACCGGTAAATCCGCAGGAACCACGACCATAACTTATACCAATAGTGTAGGATGTCAAACAACGGCATTATTTACCGTGAATCCATCTCCAACGGCCACGATATCCGGGAATACTAGTGTCTGTTTAAATTCTGCAGCGCAAATCACTTTTACCGGAGCCAACGGTATTTCTCCTTATATTTTTACTTATAATGTAAATGGTGGAACTCATCAAACCATTACCACTACGTCAGGAAATTCTGCACTTTTAACTTTGCCTAATTCTTCGGTTGGAACATTTATTTATAATTTAGTAAGCATTAGTGATTCTAGTCCAACAAATTGTTCAAAAGTACAGACGGGTTCAGCAACAGTAATTGTGAATAGTGTACCAACTATTTCAATCCAGCCTACGCCGACTCAAAGTATTTGTGTTGGAGGGACAATAACAGCACTAAACGTTTCTTTTACCGGAGGAGCTGGCACCGCTACTTACCAGTGGTATTCAAATGCAAGCAGCAATAATTCAGGCGGAACATTAATAACAGGGGGAACCAATAGTTCTTATACACCCGCCACTTTTAATGCTGTCGGCTCTCTTTATTATTATGCAGTGGTAACATTTAGTGGTAGTGGTTGCGGAACAGCCACAAGTTTGCCTGCAGAAGTTGTTGTTGTTGCTGACCCAACTCTTACTACTCAACCCTTGGCAACTCAACCCCAATGTCAAAACGCTACGCCGACAGATCTATCTGTGGTAGCTAGTGGTGGTGTGGGAACTTTTAATTATCAATGGTATAGCAATACTGCAAATAATACAACAGGAGGAACTGCAATAGGAACTGCCATATCTTCAACTTACACACCGCCAACCAACACTGTGGGTACAAAATATTATTATTGTATTCTTACCCAAACAGGTTTAGGTTGCAGCGTAACAAGTACCATGGCAGCAGTTATTGTTGTTGTGGCTCCAGCAATAAACCCACAACCTTTAGTGAGCCAATCGGTTTGTCTTAACGGAAGTACAAGTGCATTGACTGTTGGTTATACCAATGGCACAGGGACGCCGAGCTATCAATGGTATAGTAACACAACAAATAGTAATTCAGGAGGAACTCCAATTGCTACTGCTACAACTGGTAGTTTTACTCCCAATTCAACTGCTGTAGGCACAATATATTATTATTGCACAGTAACTTTCCCTTCGGGAGGTTGTTCGTTAATCACTTCAAATACAGCTGCAGTTATTGTAAATGCCTTGCCAACCATAAGCACGCAACCTTTAAGTACGCAAAGCATCTGCATTGGCGGAACTATAGCACCTTTATCTATAGTGTATATAGGAGGTGTTGGAACAGCAAGTTATCAATGGTATTCGAATACAAGCAATAGTGTTACTGGAGGAACTCCGATTTCAGGAGCAACTGGAGTAAGCTATACCCCAACAGCATTTACAGTTATTGGAAACAATTACTATTATGTGACAGTAACATTAGCAGGAAGCGGTTGCGGTAATACAACAAGTGCCGTGGCAGAAGTTGTTGTTGTTGCTGACCCAATTCTTACCACTCAACCCTTGGCAACTCAACCCCAATGTCAAAACGCTACGCCGACAGATCTATCGGTGGTAGCTAGTGGTGGTGTGGGAACTTTTAATTATCAATGGTATAGCAATACTGCAAATAATACAACAGGAGGAACTGTAATAGGAACTGCCATATCTTCAACTTACACACCGCCAACCAACACTGTGGGTACAAAATATTATTATTGTATTCTTACCCAAACAGGTTTAGGTTGCAGCGTAACAAGTACCACGGCAGCAGTTATTGTTGTTGTGGCTCCAGCAATAAACCCACAACCTTTAGTGAGCCAATCGGTTTGTCTTAACGGAAGTACAAGTGCATTGACTGTTGGTTATACCAATGGCACAGGGACGCCGAGCTATCAATGGTATAGTAATACAACAAATAGTAATTCAGGAGGAACTCCAATTGCTAATGCTACAAGTGGTAGTTTTACTCCCAATTCAACTGCTGTAGGCACAATATATTATTATTGCACAGTAACTTTCCCTTCGGGAGGTTGTTCGTTAATCACTTCAAATACAGCTGCAGTTAATGTAAATGCCTATCCTTCAATAACAACCCCTCAAGCACAAACCATTTGCTCTACCACTTCTTTTTCTATAACCCCAATAGACGATGGTGGCAATACAATCCCAGCAGGAACAACCTATTCTTGGGGAATTCCAATCGTTACGGGAGGAATTACGGGAGGCACAGCCTTAGCAAACCAAACAACCATCAAGGGTACGTTAATTAATTCAACAAATGATGTTCAAACAGCTACATATACTATAACTCCAAAATCTGGAACTTGTACAGGAACATCATTTACTGCAGTAATAACAGTTAATCCTTCTCCAAAAGTTCAATTTTCGGCAGCCAACCAAACAATATGTTCTGGAAGTGCTAGTTTACCCATAACTCTATCCACTCTAACTTCAGGAAATGTTACCTTCAATTGGACAGCAACGATTCCTGCTGGAATTACTGGAGCAACAGCTTCTGGAACGGATACAATCCCAATTCAAACGCTGATCAATTTAAGTACAACTCCACTCACTGTAATTTATACTGCGATAGCAACTTTCGAAAACAATGGGATTTCTTGCTCGGGCCCGACATTAGATTATAAAATAACGGTAAACCCTGCTATTATTACATCCAGTATTCTGTCTAATTATAATGGTTTTAATGTGAGCAGTGTTGGTGCCAATGATGGCGCAATAAATGTTACCGTTACAGGAGGTTCAGGTACTTACACTTATTTATGGTCTGGACCAAGCGGTTTTCCGCTTACAATGAGCCAAGACATTTTAAATGTTCCAGCGGGCGCATATTCATTAACTATTAACGACGTACTTTGTAATCCTGTAGTATTAAATTTTAACTTAACGTCACCATTACCTTTACTTATTAAGGAAGATACTGCAGCACAAATTGATGTATTGTGTTTTGGTTATTTGACTGGCGCTATTAAAGTTGATATTACACAACAATCAATTGGACCTTATGATTATTTATTGACTTTGCAAGGAGGTGGAACAATCAGTAGCATTATTAACGCAACGTCTACAAATTATACTTTTACGAGTTTGGCAGCAGGCATTTATGACATTAAAGTTACCGATGCAAATGGAAGTAGTAAGACAATTCTCGGAATAGAAATCACACAACCCAGCGGTATTTCAGCTTCCATATCATATCCGTCAAATATCAGTTGTGCTGGAAGTGCAACGGGTTCGGCAACGGTAACTGCTACGGGAGGAATAGGGACTCTAACTTATTCTTGGAATACAAATCCAATTCAAACGACGGAGACAGCCTCAGGTTTAATAGCAGGTACTTATACTGTTACCATAACAGATGCCAATAATTGTTCGATACAAAAACAGGCTGTAATTACGGAACCAAACGGTATTGTTGCATCAATCACTTCTCTAACCAATGTGCTATGTTTTGGTAATAATACGGGTTCAGCAACGGTATCCGCCACTGGAGGCACAGGAGTTTCAACCTATTCATGGGACACAGTTCCAATTCAAACTACGGTAACAGCAACGGGATTAGTAGCAGGAACTTATAAAGTAACCATAACAGATGCTAATGGTTGTTCAAATGTGCGGACAGCACTTATTACTCAGCCTTTAGCAGGATTAAGCGCTATGATTTCAAATTCAACTAACGTGAGTTGTTTTGGAGGAAATAATGGAAATGCTACCGTTGCAGTTACTGGAGGGACTTCACCTTATACCTACTCTTGGAATACCAACCCAATTCAAACCTCGGTAACAGCTACAGGATTAACAGCAGGTACTTATAATGTAACGGTTACAGACTCGAATGGATGCTCCATTTCAAGCCCTATCACAATCACAGAACCAGTAGGAATGTCCGCAACTATGTCCGCTCAAACGGATGTTTTCTGCTCAGGGAATAGCAGCGGTTCAGCAACTGTGTCTGCTAATGGAGGCACAGCGCCATATGGCTACTCTTGGAATACAACACCAGTTCAAACTTCAGATACAGCAACAAATCTGGCAATTGGTACTTACACAGCCACCATTACAGATGCTAATGGTTGTACTACAACCACTCAAGCCACTATCACAGAGCCAAACGGCATAGTAGTTTCAATAGCCTCACAAACCAATGTGAAATGTTTTGGAAATAATACAGGCTCAGTTTCCGTTTTAGCAAGTGGTGGAACGGGAATATTAACATACTCCTGGGATACCATTCCGGTACAAACTTCTTTAAATGCAACAGGGTTAATTGCAGGAACGTATCATTTGACCATTACCGATGCTAATAATTGTACCAAGGTTCAAACAGTAAATATTACGCAACCCGACGATATTAGTATAACTACTGATTTAGAGAAAGACATTACTTGCTTTAATGATGCTAATGGTGAAATTAAAATCACAATCAGTGGAGGTACATTAAATTACAATTATACTTGGACGAAAGATGGAATTCCTTATGCAACCACCGAAGATTTGACCCAATTAAGTCCAGGGATTTACATGGTTACCGTTTCTGACGCTAACAATTGCGGTCCAAAAACAGCTACATTTACCATTACCGAACCACCAATATTAACGGTAAGCCTATTAAGCCAAACTAATATATTGTGCTATGGAGAAGCTACAGGAGCTATCGAAATTGCTGTAGTTGGAGGAACACCTACACTTTCTGGCTATAACTTTGTTTGGACTGGACCTAACGGATTTACAAGTTCCAATAAAAATCTCACTGCTGTTATTTCAGGGACTTATAATGTACTGGTTACCGATAATTCGGGTTGTTCTAAGGCATTAAGTGTTACACTTACCCAACCAACTACTATTATTTTGTCAGCCACAACCACACCAATAATCTGTTATGGATCCAATGACGCTTCCATAACTCTTGCTATAAATGGCGGTGTAACTCCTTATACTATTGTATGGAGTAATCTGGGAGGCGGAACGTTTCAGGATAATCTTTCGGCTGGTGATTATCTGATCACCGTTACAGATGCTAATAATTGCGTGAAAACACTGAATGTAAATATCCCTGAAGCACCCATTTTTACAATTAATCCAGTTGTTAAAAACATTTCTTGTTTTGGTGCCCAAGATGGTAGTATCAATCTAAATATTATTGGAGGGATTACTCCTGTAAAATTGGTTTGGGATGATAATGCAGTGGCTGGAAATATCAGAAATAATTTAGGACCAGGCTCTTACACGGTAACGATTGTTGACAGTAAGCCTTGCACCATCAAAAGAACTTTTATCATATTAGAACCTCAACCTTTAATTTTATCAGCTAATACTACCAATGCCTTTGATTGTGACAATGCCAATAGTGGTGCAATAAATCTTCTCGTTGCCGGAGGTACACCACCTTTTACCTATTCTTGGTCAAATGGATCTACAACAGAAGATTTAGTGAATATTCCTGCTGGAAATTATTTGGTTACCGTAATTGATAGCAGGGGCTGTTCAAAACAGGCACAATACAGTATCAACAGACCGCCGCCTATAGTAATTGGAGTAGCTACCAAAACAGAATTTGACTGTGAAACGAAGTTCGTAAAGCAAACATTTGTAGCACAAGTTTCGGGTGGGGTTCCACCCTACCAATTGGCCTGGTCCAGCGGAACGGTAAGCGGTTCGAATAATGAAATGATGAATACCAGCCAAAACGGAACAGCAATATTATACGTAACGGATGCTTTAGGTTGTAAAGCAAATTACTCCTTCAATGTTAAATTGCAGTCCCTTGGAACACCTTCATTTAATGCAACCTCATATTCTTTTGTAACGTATGGCACTTATTCTATAATCGATCCAATACAGTTTACTAATACCGCTACTGGTGATTTTATAAGTATGGTTTGGGATTTTGGCGATGGTAGCTTTTCAACCGAGGTCAACCCGGTGCATACATTCCTAAATCCAAAAGAGTACGTGGTGACACAAACTGTTACATATTCTTTTGGATGTGTCTATGTGCAAAAAAACACTTTCAATGTTGAAAAAGGATATTTATTTGTCGTTCCCACTGCCTTCACACCCAACAATGATACTATGAATGATACATTCAGACCCGTGACTAAGGCATTAAAAAATGTTCGATTGGATATTTATGATACTTGGGGTTCACTAATCTATTCAGAAACCGGAGACACTTTAAAGGGATGGGATGGTAAAATAAAAGGACAGAATGCGGAAAACGGTAATTATTATTGTAAAGTGAGCGCAGAAACCTTTTATGGAACTATTGTCAATGAAAATCACCCTTTTGTATTAATAAAATAAGCACCCAAAGAGAATGAAATTAAAATTTATTATATATATACTGTTAACTTCCATATCGATTGTAGAAGTTAAGGCGCAAGATCCTATTTTTACACAGTATTATTTTGTTCCCGAAACACAGAACGGCGCATTTACAGGAACCGTAAATACTTTAAACACAGGAATTCTACACAGAACACAATGGCCTGATGGAGCCAGAAGACTGGATACTGATTATGCATTTATCAACGGCTCAATCGGAAACTTATCAGAAGATTCACGTCCAAGCGATTCCAATCTTCAAAATATTGGAATAGGGCTGACAGTGCTAAACCAGCATGAGGTTTTTACAGATTATAATTACACTCAAATCAATGGTGTATTTTCCCTAAATCTTGACCTTGATAATTTTTATTCCGGTTTAAGAATGATTTTAGGATTAGAAGGAGGTTATGGAACTAAAAATTTTAATTTCAAAAGCCTTTTGTTTGAAGACCAAATCAATACTAACGATGGCAGCATTGGCGGTGGTAGTTTAGATCCAAGTCTTTTACGCCTACAGAACAAAATAGATTTCTTTGATATTTCTTCGGGATTTTTGCTTTATACCGATGATTTTTGGCTCGGAGCTTCAATGAAGCATCTTAACACACCCAATATTGCATTTGACTCACAAGGTAAGCTGCCATTAGATATGAATTTTACTCTTCAGAGTGGATATTCATTTAATCTGGACAGCAATCCCGGTTTTTCGTTCTTACCGGATAATTCCAAATTAGTGCTCACAACGAACTTCATGAAACAAGGACAATATAATAGATTAGATTTTGGAAGTATAGCGCATTTTAATCCATTTATTATAGGAGTTATTGCTGCAACAAATCCTATGATGAAAAGTGCTGACAGCCATCTTCTGACTTCAGTAAATCTGATTGGTTCCATTAAAATATATAACTTCACTTTTGGTTATTCGTATGATGTAAGCACTTCAAAAATAGAGAATACTCAGGGAGTTCATGAATTTTCCCTAACTTGGCAGATAGGTAGGGAATGTCATAGTTGTAATAATTATTTGGCAAGAAGACCTTGGGGTAGGAACTATGATGATTAAAATTTAAAATACTTTTTAAAAGTAAGGATCTTCTAATTCTTCAACCGAAAAAGGAATCATTAAAAAAAAATTAAACGAATTTATTGCTTACTGGGAATGATAAGGGACAATGGCTATAACAATGCCATTTTGCAAGAATTATCAAACAGGAAAGAATCTAATTTTATCAATAGAGATTATATTTTGTAAGTATTGAATAATTATAATTGAAGCCGTCTCGTATTTTATTGGATGGCTATTTTTATGGGATTTACCCCAAGAAGAAAATACATTTGATTTTTATTCGTAGCTTGTTTTTGTTACAAAATGGAATCTATTGCTACTAATACTTTATTACTAACATTTATATTTGAAAGACCGCGGCTATGAAAAAAAATTACACACTATTATTGTTGTTTACAATAGCTTTTTTGGCGCAAAACGGTATAGCACAAGAGCTATACACACCTAGAAATATTAAGGAAGCTTATCTAAAAGAAAGCCGCTCCACAACTGGAAAACCAGGTAAAAAGTACTGGCAGAATAAAGGGAATTACACAATGGAAATTTCCGTAAATCCCGATACCAAAATTGTAAGCGGTACTGAAAGTATTGTTTATGAAAACAACAGTAATGATACCTTAAAAACGATTGTCATTCGATTCGTAAACAATTTGCATAAGCCAACGTCGCCTCGTGGCGGAGAGGTGACTGAAGATTTTTTATCAGCAGGATTGACTTTGACTTCCTTAAAAATTAATGATGATATTTATAATGAAAATGCTAAAAATTGGGGGACTGTAGGGAGTGTTAAACTCAAAAAACCTTTGCTTCCTCATACAAAAGCAACTTTAAATATCGATTGGAATTATCCGTTATCCAAAGAGAGCGGGAGAGAAGGTCAAATAGATGATTCTACTTTTTTTGTCGCTTACAGTTATCCCCGCGTTTCCGTATATGATGATTATAACGGATGGGACCGACTTCCACATACCGATCGTCAGGAATTTTATAATGATTTCAATGACTACACTTTTTCTATAAAAGCGCCTAAAAATTATGTGGTATATGCCACGGGTGATTTGCTAAATCCTGATGAGGTTTTGCAAGCGGAATACGCTGCGAGATTAAAAAAATCATACACGACGGATGAGGTGATGCATATTGCCAATGAACAGGAAATGAAAGATGGAAAAGTAACGTTGCAGAATGATATGAATACATGGAAATTCAAAGCAAATTCCATTTCGGATGTCTGCTTTGGTTTAAGTAATCATTATTTGTGGGATGCAGGCAGCGTTGTAGTTGACAACAAAACCAATCGTCGTGTAAGTACACAAGCTGCTTACGACGTAAAAGGAACTGATTTTATCAAATCGGTAAAAAACAACAACTATGCATTAGCATGGTTTTCTAACAATTGGCCAGGAGTCCCATATCCTTTTTCTAAAATGACTGCATTTCAAGGTTTTGCCGATATGGAGTATCCTATGATGGTTAACGATTCACAAATGGGTGATCCAGTTTTTGCACAATTGGTACAAGACCATGAGATTGCGCATACTTATTTCCCGTTTTATATGGGTATAAATGAAAGCCGTTATGCGTTTATGGATGAAGGTTGGGCAACAACACTTGAATATTTAATTGGGATTGCAGAGCATGGTAAAGAAGCCGCTGATAAATTTTATAAAAATTTTAGAGTAAATAGATACATTAATGATAAATCTGCAGAAGAAGATCAGCCAATAATATCAATGTCCTCTCAATTATCAGGTGTTGGTTACGGAAATAATTCTTATGGAAAAGCTTCACTTTCTTATTTGGCTTTAAAAGATCTGCTTGGGGATGATTTATTTAAAAAAGCATTACACAATTATATGCAAGACTGGAACGGTAAACATCCTATTCCTTGGGATTATTTTTATTCCATGAATAGTAGTGCAGGTAAAAATTTAAATTGGTTTTTCAATAATTGGTTTTTTAGCAATAATTATATTGATTTGGCAATTATAAACTCAAGTTCCAAAGCTTCAAACAATTCGATTTCTATAAAAAATGAAGGTGGTTTTGCGATTCCTTTTGATATAAATATTGTTTATGTGGATGGTACTAAAGAAACGGTGCATAAAACACCTGCAGTTTGGGAAGCTAACCAAAAGATGGTAAAATTCACTTTTAGAGGAAACAAAAAAGTAAAATCAGTAATACTTGATGGTGGCATTTTCATGGATGCTACGCCAATAAATAATATCTGGATTAACAAGTAATTAGTGGTACAAAATCACTAATTGATTTAATCTAATTTGAATAATAAAAACCGCCTCGTTATAGTAAAACAAGGCGGTTTTTTCTATGAATTTAGAGTACGATGTATAGCGTTATTTTTTAACGTTTCCCAGATCAAAACGATAAATGGCTTCCATCTTTAAAAGTATCGTGTTTGATTTGTCTTCGAAAAATCTGGTGCGGTTATCACCAAATTTTAAAGCCAGAATTTGTAAATCAAGTTTTTGATCCATTGGGTATACTCTAAACTCGTTTAAAGAATAGCCCAATTTTAGACGTAAAAGAATTTTTTTGTCGAGCACACTTCGTTGTACGTAAGAAGAAAAATCTATCGAGTTATTTTCGACATAATTCGAACGGATATTATCAGTGGTCAGTTTGTAACTGTTTCCATGACCCAGAAAATCAACACCGATTCTTGTTTTATCAGTTAAACTATAATTGATATCAGCATCATTTGGCATAAAGGCATTTATTTCAAAACGTTTATCCGGACTATGATAATAGAAAGTAACAATGGGAACCACGGACATACCATAAGCTTCACTGCTGCCGTAAAGTCCTAAACCGTAACCAAAATTTTCGTTTCTTTTATATTTTAATAAAGCCAATCCGCCTAAGTAAATATCTTCACTGCTGACATTAATATAATCAGATGCCACTTTTGGTAGGAAAAGGTATAGTCCACTCCAGTGTTCGGAATGTTTTACACTCAGACCAGCTCGTAAATTTGTTGAATATAAATGATTGTTATTGGAATCGGGAAATAATTGTAAGCTATAGCTGCTGAAATTTACACCGGTAACAGCAATATATTTTTCATTTAAAACAACTGGTAAAGTAAGATTTGTTTGAAATGTGGAGATGCTAGTATTAACAGAGGAATTTTCAAATGTTTTTTCTTGTGATTTTCCATAGTTTACGGAAAATAGATCTATATATTCTTGAGCGTTACATAAAAAAGGCAGTGTTAAAAATAACAATTGTATTATTTTTCTTTTCATTTTATAAATTTTGACATTATTTAATTACTCCCAATATTCATTCTTAAAATTACTAAAATTAACCTAATCCGCTTTAAACAAACGAGATAGTGATGTTTAATGGCCTAATTATTTGGCGAATATAATGATATTGTTCTTCTGTAAAATTGGTATTTAGTGAATTCAGTGAATTTTACAAGTAAACGGGAAATAATTTCGCATCTAAATAAAACGTAATAAGCTCATTATCAGTATTTATAGTTATATTTACGTAATAAAAACAACTTAAAAAATAATAGTATGAAAAACATTAAAAAATTTTTAAAACCAGTTTTGATAGTATTTTTGGTCGCTTCATTTTTATCTTGTAAAAACAATAAGACAGAGAAAACAGAAACTGAAGAGGCAATGCCTAAGGACACTGCTACCGCTGTTGCCGTATTTGAACCCTTTAAAGTAATGGTGATTAAGCACAAAGTAGCTGATTACGATAAATGGAGAAAAGAATATGATGCTCATGATTCGATACGAACGGCTTATACTATTTCACATTATATGGTAGGAAGAGGAACTGATGATGCCAATATGATTGTGACAGCAACTAAATTTATCGATTTGCAAAAAGCGAAAGATTTCAGCGTACTTCCATACCTAAAAGAAGCAATGAAAAAAGCTGGAGTGATTGGTAAACCTGAATTTTCTTATCATGAGGTGATACGTAATGATGATACGCCAATTGAACAGAAAGATAGAGTAATGGTGACCCATAAAGTAAAAGATTTTGATGCTTGGCTCAAAGTGTACGATGCCGAAGGAACTGCTAAAAGAATGGAAGAAGGTTTCATTGATAGAGGATTGGCGCGCGGTATTGATGATCCTAATATGGTAACGATAGTTTTTGCTATCACAGATATGAAAAAAGCAAAAGAAAGCATTACCTCTGAGGCAAAGAAAAAATTGATGATGGATGCAGGTGTAGAAGGGGTTCCAGAAATATTCTATTATAAAATAGTGGAGTAGTTCATAGGTTTTAAAATATAAAGAAACTGTCTTGTTTATAGAAATGAGATGGTTTTTTTTATGGTTGTTTGGGATTTCGAAATTTTTTTAGTAAAAATATAAAAGGGTTTTTAATTTATAACCACCAATGAAAGCAAACGCAATAACTTGAAATTCCTAGAACTTGCATTCGTGTGAAAAGCTCAGTATGACAAAGATTTGACAACTTCGAAAGTACTTCTAATTGATTTACGTCTAATGGTAGAAACACATCAATTTGGAAAATAAAAAGGTGGTCCATTATTAGACCACCTTTTAAGCTAAATATAATATTATAAAATTAAACCAAGTCGAAACGGTCAAGGTTCATCACTTTAGTCCATGCTGCAATAAAGTCTTTTACAAATTTTTCTTGAGCATCTGCGCAACCATAAACTTCGGCAATGGCTTTAAGTTCTGAATTCGAACCAAAAATAAGGTCAACACGAGTTCCAATCCATTTCAATCCACCATCCATGCGATCACTTCCTACAAAGGCATTATTCGATTCTGTTACTGCGTAGGATGTTGGTTTTGTGTTATTTTTCATAGTATGATTGATTTCTTTCTGATAAATTTGCCTTACGAATTTACCTAAAATGTTCCATGTCTAAATCAATTTTAATAGATAAAGACTATGATTGTAGCTAAAGTTTGTCATTTATTCCATTCAAGTAAAAAAAATTAATAAAAATTTAGTCTATAAAAAAGTCAGTTTTAAGGTCTCAAATCCATTTCTCATTTAACTTGCGGTTTGAAGGGTTTTTTCAAGATTACCTTATATTTAAACTTTTCATATTTAAACTATTAATGGGAGTTGTTTTTTAAATTTAAATTTGGGCGATTCACGAATGTTTTAGTAGTAACTTTAACCAAAAAATAAAAAAAATGAACTCATTTGAAGATAAAAATATCAGTAGCCAAAATTCTGTAACCTCAGAGTTTGAAGCTTGGGTTGGAATTTTATACTCTTGTATTTCTGCAGACAATCAAATTACCGATTCCGAAACAGCATCATTATCGAGATTGTTGCATTCTAAAGAGAAATTTATTGGAATCGATATGGCGCCACTTTATGCTAAAGCATTCAATTTAAGAATCGAGATGGGACAATTAAAATACGTTTCGGCCTGTTGTGAATGGATTAAAGAAGAGGATAAAGAAACGGTATTTGCTCTCGCATTGGAAGTTTTACTTGCGGATGGAATATTGGAGAAAGAAGAAAAAAATGTAATTGAATTTTTATCGAAACTACTGAAAATAGAACTTGGAATGGCCAGTAAAATAATTGAAGTTATATTCTTAAAAAATAAAGGGAATGTCAAAGGAATATAAATTTCCTATGCAAAAATAGTTTGTTTCTTATAATAGATTAGTTAGGAATTATTATTTTTTAAACGAAAAGACAAACTAAAAGAGCATTTCAAACCGAAATGCTCTTTTTTTTATAATTATTTTATACCAAAATAATTACTCAAGTCTTATTTAATCTAGAAGCAGCGAAGTAATTTTTCATTACAATCATAAATTAATTACGGTATTGTAGTATGCATGCATATTATTCTAATTAATTATTTATTTTCGGAATATAATTGAAAAATAATGCAATACGATTTTGACTACATTATTATAGGAAGTGGGTTTGGAGGTTCTGTCAGCGCTTTACGGCTTGCTGAAAAAGGCTATAAAGTTCTGGTGATTGAAAAAGGAAAATGGTACAAATCCGACGATTTTGCCAAAACCAATTGGAATCTTCCTAAATGGTTATGGATGCCGTCCTTACGATTCTTTGGTATAATGAAAATGAGCATTTTCAAGCATATTGTGATTATATCGGGCACGGGTGTTGGAGGTGGATCTTTAGTTTATGCCAATACTTTGCCTGTTCCAAAATCTTCATTTTACAAATCTGGAAGCTGGAGCGAATTAGAAGATTGGGAGACAGAACTGAAACCGTTTTATGAAAAAGCGCTTATTATGTTGGGTGCATCAAGAAACCCAAAATTATTTGATGGAGATATTGCGTTAAAGAAATTAGCAAAAGATATAGGAAGAGAAGATCAATTTGAGCATCCAGATGTCGCGGTTTTCTTTGGAAAAGCAGGAGAAAAAGTGAAAGATCCTTATTTTGAGGGTAAAGGACCTGAAAGAGCTGGGTGTAATTTTTGTGGCGGATGCATGACGGGTTGCAGGTATGATGCAAAAAACACATTGGATAAAAATTATCTTTATTTAGCACAAAATTTTGGGGCAGAAATTCTTGCTGAAAATGAGGTCTATGATGTTTATCCTATTGATAACAAAGACGGATCGACTGGATACAAGGTTTTTACAAAATCAAGCACCAAATTTTTTAAGCACCAAAAGGAATTTACTGCCAAAGGAGTGATTTTTTCTGGAGGAGTTTTGGGTACTATCAAATTGCTCCTAAAACTAAAAACAAAATCACTTCCGTTATTGTCAGATAAACTGGGAGACGATATAAGAACAAACAACGAAACGCTGATTAGTGTTTCCTCTTTGGATAAAAGTAAAAACTTATCAAAAGGAGTAGCTATCGGAAGTTTACTTCACACGGATGACAACAGTCACTTGGAAATTGTAAGATATTCTGAAGGCTCCGGCTTTTGGAAATTACTTCATTTGCCTTTATCCAATGGTAAAAATACACCAACTCGTTTATTAAATATGGCGCAGCAGGTACTAAAATATCCAGTAAGCTACTTCAAAATCTATTTTGTAAATAGTTGGTCAAAAAGTACAACCGTTTTGTTATTCATGCAATCCATTGACAGCACTTTAAAGTTTAAAAATAATTTTTTCGGAGGAATGGCTTCGGCAGTCAGCACAGGATTAAAACCCAGTGCCTACATCCCTGAATCTATAGAATTAACTAAAAAGTATAGTAAAATAATTAATGGGGTACCTACCTCATTTGCCTTAGAATCCATTGCAGGAATACCCTCAACTGCTCATGTTTTAGGAGGTGCGGTGATGGGAAAAGATAGCATGCAAGGAGTAATAAACAAGAATAATGAAGTCTTTGGGTATAAAAATATGTTGGTAATAGACGGTGCCATGATATCAGCTAATCCAGGAGTAAATCCTTCGCTTTCAATCACAGCAATTGCAGAAAGAGCAATGGCTCAAATACCGTTTAATACGGAGACAAAATTATAGTCAGTACTTTTAAGTAAACCATTAAGAGTGTTTCAATACCTAAAAATATCATTTGTTTTAAGAAACAGAAGTTTTGCTAATATTAAAAAGTAGAAAATAATCGGTAAAGGATAATTTTGTATTTGTTAACTCCTTTATATTAAATTAATTGCTTAATTTAGAGTGTTTAAAGTTCAAACAAAAAAGAACAATTCAAACCCATTATAACAATTTGATTACTTTTAATTTATTGATGAGGTAGTCTTTAAAATTTTTAAATTATCAAAAAGAAAATCAAAATAGCAAAACAAAAAATTCACGAAACGCTGCATCGGGAACCTTACTTCACACACCCCAGATTAAAGTTTGTTCCAAATATTGTCATAAACTTAGTAAGTTTTATGCTCTCGTTTGCAATGGTTGCAGTACTGGTTTATTTTGTTCTAAATTTTTTGATTAAAAAGTTTTACCACTTAGATTAATAATAAATCTCTTTAAATATTTTTCTGTTTTGCTTATCGCCAATGCGCATTCGATACAATAAACCGATAAATTATTCAGACATCTTATGCCTTGGCAGATTGACTTCCTGCGGATAAGGAGCTCGATGTGTCATACTCACATCCTCTTTAATTTGTTGATGCGCTTTGTATTGCCGGTCTGTGGAGTTGGAATAACGTGGATCAGGAATAAAAGGCATTTTTGCCATTTTGGTTATGGTAATAGTAGGAAAATGATAATCCACTTCGACCGTTCCCAATAACAAATAGCAACCTCCACCCTGAAACGGATATTTTTGCAGGCTATCAGCAAAATGAGCTGTATCGAAGAATTCCCCTTCGGCATCAATCCAAGTTCCGAAATACATAGTGCCTCTTTTAGTAGGGACGTGTTTTCTCGAAATAAGATAGGCCAGCATTTTCACTGTACCCTTATGATATTTCAGTAAATCTTTGGCCAAGACGTCGCCACGGTATTTGGTTTGCAGCAAATCGAATGGGGAACAAGAGACCGGAAAACTGAGTAGTTCTATTTCGTCGAATGCATCTTCAAAAGGAGAACGTTCTAATACGGGAAGATTGTATTCCTTGACCGGTTCCTGAAGCAGCATTAGATTCCGGTTCTCGGGTTTGAAATTTACCAGTATCAATCTGGCGATTACCAGTAATTGATTTTTAGTCTGACCCGTAAAACGGAAGGCTCCAATGAAAATTAAGATCTGAATTCCCTCTATACCTATCGGAATGCGATTGATGAAATCTTCGAGCGACTGGTATTCGCCATCCCTATTGCGCTCTGCAATGATGCGATGCGCAGTTTTAGAATCGAGCCCTTCGAGTTGCATCAAACCGAGATAGACCTCAATTCCATAGATAGTTGCTTCATACTCACTTTTGTTGACACAGGGAGTGTTAATGATACCACCGGACATTTTGGCTTCATGTACATACACTTCTGTCCTGTAAAAACCGCCTTGGTTGTTGATGACGGCCACCATAAATTCAATTGGGTAATGTACTTTCAAGTACAAACTTTGATAACTTTCGACGGCATAGGAAGCAGAATGTGCCTTGCAAAAGGAGTAACCCGCAAAGGATTCTATCTGCCGGTATATTTCCTGACTGAGTGCTAAAGGATGTCCCTTTTGTTCACAACAAGCAAAAAAATTGTCCTTTACTTTTTGCAATGCTGCCATAGAACGGCCTTTACCGCTCATTGCCCGACGTAAAACATCGCCATCCGAGGCGGGGACTCCCGCAAAGTGCAGTGCAATTTTGATCACATCTTCCTGATACACCATAATACCATAAGTTTCTCCCAGATGTTCTTGGAATGTTTCGTGGAAATATTCGAATTGATCGGGGTGGTTGTGCCTGAAAATGTACTCTTTCATCATACCACTTTGCGCCACACCTGGACGAATGATGGAGGAAGCAGCGACTAATATTTTATAATTGTCACATTTGAGTCTTCGCAATAAGCCACGCATGGCGGGACTTTCGATATAAAAACAGCCAATGGTTTTTCCAGTACTTAAAAATTCATTGCATTTTGCTTCATTTTTTGACAATGCCGTGTTGCGAATATTGACTTCAATACCGCGGTTTTTTCTAAGCAGTTTTACCGTGTCATCGATATGACCAATGCCGCGCTGGCTTAAAATATCAAATTTTTCAAAACCAATCCCTTCGGCAATGTGCATGTCAAACAAAACAATGGGAAAGCCTTTTGGAGGCATTTCTAAAACGGTATAATTTGTAATAGGCTCTTCCGAAATCAAGATTCCGCAGGAATGCATGCTGCGTTGATTGGGATATTTTTCGAGCAGCATACCGTATTTTTGTACCAAGGCAACTACCGAGTTGTTATCGTGCAGCTGCATTGGATTTTTAGCCAGCGCATCCAGTTCTTCTTTGGGTAAACCAAAAACTTTACCCACTTCCCGAAATATCGAGCGGTATTTGAATTCTACATTCGTACCACAAAAAGCCACATGATCTCGACCGTACCGATTGAAAATGTATTCGAGAATACTGTCCCGTTCTTTCCAGCTCCAGTCAATATCAAAATCGGGAGGGCTTTTTCGGTTGAGGTTTAAAAAACGTTCAAAATATAAATCCAGTTCGAGCGGGCAAATGTCAGTAATGCCTAGGCAATAACTCACGATGCTATTGGCACCGCTACCCCGACCAATATGCATGAATCCCATACTGTTGCTGTATTGAATGATATCCCAGGTGATTAAAAAATAACCACTGAATTTTAACTCATCGATGACTTTCAATTCTTTTTCTACTCTGGCTTGCGCCAAAAGATTAGTGTCGCCGTATATCTTTAACATTCCTTCGTGTGCAAGGCTTGTTAGCAGCTGCATGTCATTTTCGCCACTATCGGTATAATAGGTTTTGTTTTTGGGTGTTTTGAAATCGAATTCAAAATTACATTGGGCAATGATTTGTTCGGTGTTTTCAATAATTTGAGGGTAATCGCTAAATTTTTCCAATAGGTCTTCCAATGGAAGCATCGTTTCTGATGTCCTGCAATAATCAGCTTCGCTAAGTTTTGATAAAATGATATTGGTATCAATTGCTCGAAGGATTTTATGCAGATTGAATTCTCTTTTTGTCCTAAAAGTCACTGGTTGCAAAACCATCATTTTATCCAGTTTGCTTTTCCATTGATTATGAAATAGCAGGGGAAGCTGTTCTGGACGTATACCCAAAAACTCAAAATCTCTCAAAATCTCAGGCACATTTTCAACTGGATAGAGGACACTTACATCGTGGAATTCTGGTGCTTGTGGGGGTAGGGGCGTTTTATCAAAATTATGCTGAGTCAGAAAACGGTTCATTTCGGCAAGACCTGCTGCGTTTTTGGCTAAGCCAATGTAAAGTAGTTTGTTATGGTATCTAAATTCAATTCCGACAATGGGTTTTATAGCAACAGCCTGGCATTCTTTTATAAAATCATAAATCCCGGTAACCGTATTTATATCAGTTAATGCCATGGCTTTTACACCAGATGCGGCGGCCAGTTGCACTAATTCGGTTAAGGGAATAGTGCCATAACGTAAACTGTGATAAGAGTGGCAATTAAGATACATGGTTGTTTTTTTAAATTAAAGTTTTGTATGAAAGACAAAAGTTCAGGTTTTACGGGATTTGCGTGAGGGATAGACGCAAGCTACCGAAGTAGCGCAGATAGCCCGACCTCAGCCCGATAAAAAGGGCGTATAATTGCAAAGTGAATTAGCCCTTTTTGTCGGGATGGGGTCACGCCCACACTCATCGTGGTAGAATCTTTGTTTTAAGATTTGCGCCGGCACAACGGGCTACCGCATCAAAACCGTAGCGTTTTTTCATTCGATCCATCGCCTGATACAGCGACAGCATTTCCTCGGTATCTTCAAACATATTGATTTGGTAGGTTCCGCGAACCAATCCGCTAAAGCGAATACCTATCAGGCGCAGCCGCATGCGACGCTGATACAACTTATCGAACAATTCAGTAACGCTCCTTGTCAAAGTATAATCAGCCGAAGTGTATGGGATTCGGCATTGTTTTGTTTCGGTATCAAAATTAGAATAGCGTATTTTTATCACAACTGTTGAGGTGAGCCATTCCTCCGAACGCAACTGAAAAGCCAGTTTTTCGACCATACCAACTAATATTGATTTTAATTTTTGAATGTCGATAGTGTCTTGTCCAAAGGTGTGTTCCGTCGAAATTGATTTCCGTTCCGTATAAGGTTCCACCGGATTATTATCAATGCCGTTTGCTTTTTTCCAAATATCAATGCCATTTTTACCAATCATTTGCTGCAGCACTTCTGCGGGCATTTCTGAAAGTGTTTGAATGGTTCGAATGCCAATGCGCGACAACAATTGAAAAGTGACGTCACCAACCATGGGAATTTTTTGGATCGACAATGGATTCAAAAACGTTTTCACCATGGTTTCTGGGATTTCTAATTTTCCTATTGGTTTTGATTCTCCAGTTCCAATTTTTGAAACGGTCTTGTTAACGGATAGTGCAAAACTTAGTGGCAATCCTGTTTCTTTTGTAATTGATTGTGCAAGTTCATTTGTCCATTGGTAACAGCCGTGAAATCGATCCATTCCCGTAATGTCTAGATAAAACTCATCGATACTCGCTTTTTCTACAATGGGCGCTTTTTCTTCAATAACTTGGGTAATATCATGGGATAATTTAGAATATAATTCCATATCTCCTTTCATTACTTTTGCCTGCGGACAAAGACGAAGTGCCATTTTAATGGGCATTGCAGAGCGAACACCAAATGTCCGGGCTTCATAGGAACAAGAAGCGACCACGCCTCTGTCACCACCACCAATAATCAGCGGTAAACCATTTAGTTTTGAATTGGTTAACCTTTCGCAGGACACAAAAAAAGTGTCCATATCCATGTGTACTATTGACCTTGCCATACTGATTTATTTTTCATAATTATACATTTATCCATTTCATCTTAAAATTCATCGGCAAATTTGAACTACAAAATTAGTACAGATTATAACAAAATAAAGTATATTTGCTGTTACAAATTATAACAAAATAACTATGTCTTTATTTTCCGACAACATCAGACAGCTAAGAATTAAAAAGGGTATTTCTCAGGAAAAACTGGCTCAAAATCTTTTGATAACAAGAGGAAGGTATGTCAAATATGAAGATGGCAGTTCTGAACCTCCTTACGATATTTTGAAGAAAATATCCTATTATTTTCATGTCAGTATTGATGTTTTACTTTCGATTGACGTACAAAAAATACCTATTGATGACTTACTAAAACTAGGCGATAACAGGATATTATTGCCAATAACCGTTGACCCACAAGGCGAAAATATTATAGAAATTATACCACACAAAGCGAGAGCCGGATATGCTTCAGGATATGCAGATCCAGAATTTATAGAAAATTTGCAGCATATCTCATTTCCGTTTCTGCGGAATGGAAAATTCAGGGCATTTCCGGTAGAAGGAGATTCGATGCCTCCTCATAAAGAAGGTTCTTTTATTGTGGGCCAATATGTGGAACGTTTGGGCGATGTTATGGATGGAAAAACGTATATAATCGTAACTAAAAGCGAGGGAATCGTTTATAAACGGTTAAACAAAAACGGAAAGAATGCATTGATGTTACACTCTGATAATACGGTTTATTTGCCTTATCAAGTAAAAGCTTCAGAGATTCTGGAAATTTGGGAGTATGCCTGCAGTATCGCCACTAAGGAGTTTACGCCTGATGATTTGAGTACGGAGAGTTTAAAAGATATGGTTAGGGAGTTGAGAAGAGAGATTCGAGAGGTGGGGAATAAAATTGCTTAAAGAACCAAACTACTGTAGTGGCACCTTGGTTTATATAATTTAAAAAAATAAAAGAAACCTTCTTTTTGCGGGTATAAATTAAGCTTATGATTTGGATGTAAATGTTGATCCTACGGAATTGAATAAACAGTATTAAAAATTAAAATTGAGTATAAAGTTGAGATTACTCATGTTAGTTTTATTGAAAACATAATTCTTATTGCCGTAAGTTTTACCCACATTAAATTTCTGTACATACAATAGTTGCGCATCAAAACCTTTTAAGAATCCTTGAAATTGATATCGAATGTCAGCATTTGTCTGCACATAGGAAGGCAATCCATATTTATTTAATTCAAAGTTTTTAACATCCGGCAAATCAAAATAGCCCACTGCCAGATGAGATTTGAATGTCTTCTTAGGATTTGTATATTGTATTTTAGTCATTACCGCATGTACATCGCCAAAACCTTCATTTCGTTCTCTGGCCATAAAGGTGTAAAACGGATCACGTCCCCATTCTCGAGGCATTAAATATCTTCCTTTTGCCGTTATTCGGTTGTAGTTTAAAGTCAATTCCAGTGTGTTGTTTTTCCAGCCGAATCTTCCTCCAAAAGTTTGTGAGTTGCCATTTTTTTGAAAATAAGTTTTGCTTTGATCTTCATTTCCTCCAAAATTCAGCGCGCTTTGGTATATGGTTTGAAATCCAAAAATCAGTTTTGAGTTTGAATTTATGGGGTATGTATAATCCATTTGGAACAATGCCGAATTGAATAAATTATCCGCATATTGGTTCCACAAAAGTGTTTTTAGATGCTGTATCGATTCGTTTTGTATGCCAATGATAAAAATTCCGTTGCTATTTATATTCCCCGCATAATCAGATTTTGTTCCATCAGGATTTACTCCAGTTGGATAGATTCCTATTGATTTTCCCACTTCAAAATAGTTCAGTGTGCTTCGTGGTGAGATTCCGTAGAGGTAACCCAGATTGATTTTAGTTTTTTTTATTTCATTAAAATCCACCCAAATTCCATTCACTTCTGTAGGACGCATTCTCCCGTCCTGTAGGTTTATAAAGGAAGTATTGAGCAGTTGTTTTCCAAGGGTTACATTTGAATTTTTATAATTGTATTTCAAATATAATTCTTCTAACCGACTTAGATTGTCTTTGTTTGATGGGTTTTGAATATCAAAAAGTGCCACTTCGTATCGATTGAGTGCATTGGTAATGGAGTCTTTTTCAGTAAAATCAGAAGAGCCAATATTGAAAATATAATAGCCGCTGACGCCAAATTGGAAATTATGAAATTTAGCGGTTTCAAACTTTACGCCTCCGCCAAGGGCATTCGCATAATAATCAGATAAGCCCTTTTCATTATTGGTGCCCATAAAAAAATAGCGAAAATGGCCGCTGAAATTTCCGTTTTTGAAAGCATTTAAAATCGATGTGGAATCAATTTTTTCGTTACTTTTTTCTTTCCAAACGGTTGGTTTATCTAAAATTTCCTGATGTTGCGCTCTTATATTTATAGCAAAAAGTAGGGAGGTAAGTATATAAATTATAGTGGAAAACTTTTTCATTTTTGAACGTTTAGATTTGGTACAAAAATACTCCCATCATTACAAATGGGAAGTAACTTTTATCACAGTTGCCTTAAAAAAAACAAAGCCGAATGCTTTATACATTCGACTTTATGATTTTTTAATTTACGATTGAAAACTATCTAAACGTATAATCAACACCAGTAACTTGCGTTAAAAGGGTTTCAGGAGCATCCAGAATTATGGCGTTTTTTTGCGGTGTAGGCGTAACTGGAGAATTTTGTTTTAGATATTCTCTCATTACCGTATGCAAGGTTGAGTTTGTGTTTTTGGCATCCATTACGCCTTTCATTCTGCAAAGCATATCCACAGGATCGCCATCGCGTTCACAAGCCATGATTGTATATCGTTTTTCAGAATCTATCGGAATATTTTTTACGGTAATACTTTGCACTCTTTTGTCCATTTCTGCAAAAGCATTGAAGCGAACCTCCATTCCTTTGAATTTTACGACCCAACCGCCAAAACGTTTGGAAGCGTCTTGCGCAAAAACATTATTCAGTTCTTTTTCGAGCCAGTTTTTCAATTGCTTTCCGGTTACTTTTGCGGTTCTTACGGTACTGTCAACTGGTAACATGTCGAAAATAAATCCATTTGTGATGGGAATGTTTCCGGTATTATCCGGTGTAGTTTTTGGCGGACAAAAGCGGAATCCATTAGAAAGATTAATGTCTATTTCAGGGAATTTCCAGTTTAGAGCATTCAAAATCATCGTGTCAATAGGATTTTCTACCACAAAATAACGGTACAAAGGAATCGTGCTGTATCCAATAACCTGATTGATTTTTTCTTGATAAACAGCTTCTGTGTCTTTTAATAATTTTTCAATTTTAGGATCTGGTTTTATTTTTGGAGAATCAACCTCTATTAATTCATACTTATCCTCAACCACTTTTCCGTTGAGAATAGTCAAATCTAATTTTCCAATAAACGAACCAAAAGCTCCCGGTTCCACCACTTTAGAATAGTTGCAAACAATGGGTTTACGAACTCTCTCGTGCGTGTCGCCACCCAAAATGTAGTTTACACCTTCACATTCCGGTCGGTTTGCCAATGCTATTTGCTGTGATAAACCAAGATGCGCAATTATAATTACATAACTGCATTGTTCCTGATTTCTTAGTACATCCACATAATGAGCCAGATTTTCTTCGGGATTAGTGTACAGAATTCCCTTGCTGTAATTGGGGCTTTGTCTTAAGGGTACTAAAGGATCAGTGTAACCTAAAAAACCAATTTTTGCTCCGGCGATATGCCAAATGGTATACGGCTGAAAAATAAGTTCACCTCGTTTTCCTTCGCCTAAATCGTGGTACATATTGGTGCAAATTTTTGGTGCATCAAGAGAACCCAATAGTGTTTGCATTTTTCTTTTTCCGTAAATTACTTCCCAATTTCCCGGAAGATATAAGTCGTAATTCAATGCATTTAAAATGGGAACAAAAGCTTCACCGGTAGTTTCTACGCTTAATTCGCTGCCTTGAAACATATCGCCCGTGTCGATTATATAGGTGTTTGGGTTTTTCTTTTTTAATTGTTTCAGTAGAGTTGCCATATAGGCATAGCCACCCGTCTTTCTAAAAACCATTTTACCGTTTTCCCAAAACAACTCATCATGTGGATGAATCTGACAGTGGACATCGGTGGTTTGAAGAATGGAAATCGTTTGAGGTTTTGTGCTATCGATTGCTGCATCCAAGTTTATTTCTTCAGTCTGATTTGTATTTGAAATAGCTGAAATAGGCGAAATAATCGCAGCACCCAGACCTAATGTCCCCACTGATTTCAGAAAATCTCTTCGGTTATTACTCATTTTTTTTAGGTTTGTTGGTTTAGTTTTTAGCGTTTTTGCAGGAAAACCTACAGCCAAATTAATGGTGTAGGATTGTGCAAAATATAATTTACAATTTTAATTTAGAATCCGCCCTTAATATAACTCCAACCTTGTTCTTGTTTTTCAACAATTTCAGCAATTCCGGCGGGTACATATTCTACTTCAGGGATCAGTTGTTCTTTAGTTATTTTTCGATTTTTCATGGTGTTTTCGCAAACTACAAAGCGAACTCCTTTTGCATGAAGTGCTCTAATTGCTGCGATATGCTTTGATTTTGTTGCCATAACAAATTCTAATCCCATATTGTAAACCACCACTTCATATTTTGCATTAGGCCAATGGTCTGTTAAATTTTTTAGTTGGTTTGCAAATGCTTTTTGTTGTAAAGTATCATTGGCATTGGTAAACTGAAATACTACTTTGTGCTTATTCGGTCTTTTTTGAGCAAAAGTACTAACGGTAAATAATCCAATTAGAATTAGAGTTATTAGTTTTAAATTTTTCATTTGTTTTTATGTTTTAGATTTTAATTTTACCTCTGCTTCTTCCATTTTCTTTTTTTCCTTTTTTATAGGTTTAAATGGTCCATATTTGTGTTGTATTTCGGTATATTTATCGGAATAAGGCCCAAATGGATGATCTACTGGTTTCTTGGCAATTTTTGGCCAATCCTGACTTAAATCTTTCGATGGTCTGTCCAGACTTTCTACATAAGCTGCAATATCCCAAGACTCTTCATCTGATAATTGCGGGTTTTCATAGGTTGTACCTAATGGCATGTTGTATTTTATATACCCTGCAAAACGACTAATTCTAAATAAACCGGCACCACTATTATACGAATTTTTACCCCAAAGTGGCGGATACGTATATTCCTTTTTATCTTCTGCCAAAATTCCCTGACCATTCACTTGATGACAACTGGCACATTTTGAATCATATAATGCCTTTCCTTTTACAGGATCAGCAGCTCGATTTAAATATTCTAGATCATAAATTCCAGAAGCATTTGCTTCTTTACCTTTAGGAACATTACTGCCTATATATTCTATGTAGGCAATCATGGCTTTCATTTCTTTGTCGCCTTCTTTGAGAGGCTGACCATTTAAACTTCTTTCCATGCAATCATTTACCCTTTTATAAAGGTTTTCCACTTGCCCGCTTCGCGCTCTCATTTTTGGGTACATAGAATATACAGAACCGTAATTATTTCCCCAAGGTTTTGTACCGGCATCCAGATGGCAATTGTTGCAATTCATACCGTTGGTGATTTGTTTCACACTACCATTTGGACCCAAATATTTAGCCGTATGTGCAATTAAATCTTTGCCATATTCTACTTCTTGTTTTAAGTTCGCATCTTTAATCAGACTAATATCAGCAGGTTTCCAAACTTTTGCCAATTCATTTTGTAAAAGCACCTTTTTTTCTGCTTCAATGTAAAGGGAATCGAAATCCGCATCACTATTTTGAAACCAAGAGGTAATTGATGAATTGAAAAACAAAACGATGAACAGTGCCATTACTAAGAATATAATAGTTGTAAAAAGATAGATTAATCTCTTTACTAGGGATCTAAATTGGACTAAATTTTGTTTTTCTGAATTCATATTTCTTTAATGAGGTAGTTTGTCTCTTAAATAACCATAAACCCAAGTTCCCACAATAGCAAAAAACAGGGTAACAATCATCACTGTGGCACCAGTTCCAATTTGTGCAAACAAGGGTCCTGGGCACGCTCCCGTTATGGCCCAACCCAATCCAAAGATGAGTCCGCCGTAAATTTGTCCTTTGTTGAACGTTTTGTCGTGAAATTCAATTTTTTCGCCATAAATGGTTTTAATATTGAATTTTTTTATCAGAAAAACGGATATTATCCCAACAACAACGGCACTTCCTATAACGCCATACATATGAAAGGATTGAAAACGAAACATTTCCTGAATGCGATACCAACTGATGATTTCGGCTTTAATGAAAACAATTCCAAATAATAAACCGATGACTAAGTATTTTAAATTATGGTACCAATTGTGTTCTAATTGACTGTCGTTGATACAAACCGTATCTAAGGAACGAGTTTCGAAATCTGTATTTTGATCTTTAATTTGCATATTTAATTTTTTAAAGTGAAAGGATAAAGGGTAAAATGAGATTAGCCATAGTTAATCCACCCACGAAGAAGCAACAAGTTGCAATCAGAGATGGCATTTGTAAATTAGACAAACCTGAAATAGAGTGGCCACTAGTGCAACCTCCCGCATAGCGAGAACCGAAACCTATAAAGAAGCCTCCGAGAACCATCATAAACAATCCTTTTAATGTAAATAAATTTTCCCACGAGAATAATTGTTCCGGTAACATGCCATTAATGGCTGTAATTCCATAAGTAGCTAATTCTGTTTTTAGGTTCGCATTGATAATAATTGGATTTGGATTTGATAAAAAACTGAAAGCAATCACACCACCAAATAAAATACCGAATACGAAAAACATGTTCCAGATTTCTTTTTTCCAATCGTAATTGAAAAATTTAATATTTGCAGGTAGGCACATGGCGCAAGTATGACGTAAAGAGGCACTAATACCAAACGATTTATTTCCTATAATTAATAGAGCAGGAACAGTAAGTCCAACTAATGGGCCTGCAATGTACCATGGCCAAGGTTGTCTGATTAATTCTAAAATTTCCATATTTTTTGATTTATTAATGCAAAGATTAAATTTATAAATGAGTAGTTATGTTACTTTTGTCACACAACTGAAAAAATTTTAAAAAAAAATGGTAATTATTTTTTATTATGTAGATATTTGATAATCAATAATTTAATATTCTAAAAACCATTTTATAAGTAATATTTATCCAAAAAAAAGCGTTTGATTTTTCAAACACTTCTAATAACTATCCTAAAAATTAATATTTTGCTACATTAGGTCCAACTGGCTACTGTTTTTTTTATATTTTGATTTTTCCCACCGGTTTGCGACGTGTTTTTCTTATCGGATTAATTTTTTAGTAATTCATCTAGTTTTTCTCTGAACGAATCACTATTCCAATTGGCTGTGCCAATTTTGGCTACAATCACATTTCCTGACTGATCAATAAGATAGGTTGCCGGAATAGTTGATGATTCCATTTCTACTGGAGAATTTGTAAGTGACTGATAGACTGGAAGCGTTAAGTTTTCTTTGGTTAAAAACGCATTTGCCTTTTCAAAGGAATCATTAGTGACAAATAGAAAGACAATTTTATCCTGATAATCAGTGTATAACTTTTGCATGCTTGGCATTTCAGCGATACATGGCGGACACCATGTCGCCCAGAAATTAATAAATATGATTTTTCCTTTGTATTCCTGCAAGTTCACAATCTTGCCAGTAGCATCAACCAATTTCCATTGGTAACTGGACAACATTTTTTGATCTGTTACGGCTATTGTTTTGGGAGAAAAAGCAATTAGACGGTTCAATTGTACTTTTACAAAAGTGCCTATAGGAGGGAACAGAAGTAATGCTATAATTACGATAAAAGCAATATTCTGAATAGTAGATTTTTTTGGTGTTTTCCAATTCATTTTAGATTTATTTTAGATCCATGCTACCAAGAGAGGATTTTAATTATATGTTGATTTTTTAATTTTTTGTTGTTTTATAAAGTGTCTTGTGGCATCCGGGTTTTTATGACCACGGACGACAAAATAGTAATAATTCCGATTAGCACAATGGCATAATTTACTCCAAATAAATCGGCTGTTATTCCAGAAATAATCGCGCCTATTGCATAACCTAAATCCCTCCAAAGTCTAAATGTACCAATGCTTTCCGCTCTTTGAGTTGGAGTTGTGGCCTTGGCAATAGCCGATAAAAAAGTAGGATAAACTAACGCAGTTCCCAATCCCAAAAATGCCGAAATGGTTGCCAATTGATAGAATTTTATAGCAAAAGGAATAAAAAGTATCGCTATTCCCTGTAATAACATTCCCCAAAACAGCATCTTTTTTTTCGAATAAACATCTGACATTTTTCCGGTTATCAATTGTCCAAATCCCCAAACGGTAGGATAAATGGCTGTTATAATTCCGATGTTTTGAGAATCATAATTCAAAGAAAGAAGAACAATAGGTAACAAACCCCAAATCATTCCATCATTCAGATTATTAACTAATCCTGCTTGAGTTATCGAGCTTAATGTTTTGTTTTTGAAAGTAGTTTCTAGAAAAATATTTTCTAATTTTTCGGTTTGACTGGTCGTGTTTTCTTTGGTTACAAATTTTCTCGTGTCTTTCACAAAAAACAAAGTCAATAAAAAACCAATTATGGAAATTCCAATTCCAAGGTAAAAAGGGTAGGGTGTAATTCCATATTTTTGGGCGATATAGCCTGACAGAAAAGCAACTAGACCAACGGCAAAATAACCGGCAAATTCATTGAGTCCCATCGCCAGTCCGCGATCTTTTTCTCCTACCAAATCAATTTTCATCACGACCGTGCTGCTCCAAGTTAGTCCTTGGCTGATGCCCAATAAAATATTGGCAAAAATCACCCAATTCCACGATTCCGCATATATCAAAATAAAAGGAATAGGAATAGCCAGAATCCAACCAAATAAAAGCAAATTTTTTCTGCCAAAACGATTCGCCAGTTTGCCCGTAAAATAGTTGGTTATTGCTTTAGTAATTCCAAAGGCAATTATGAAAGATAGAATAGCCGTTTTTGAAGCAATGCCAAATTCAATCTCAGCAAACTTTGGAATAATAGTTCTTTCCATTCCTATCATTCCGCCAACAAAGGCATTGACGATTACCAAAATAGTAAATTGTTTCCAATTTTCTTTCAGTCCGAGTTTGGTTGTATTCATTTTCAATTAAGGTTTTTATTAATTTTAAATCCTTTTCAGGGAAACAAAAATTAAATTCTGATTTTAGATAAATAATTGTGCAGTTTAAAACAAATTTATTTCTTGTTTTAAACTGCACATTATTTTAATACCATCTCTGCTTATTTGCTTATGGCTTCGTTCACATCTTGCCAAGTACCGCCATTGGTAACGTTTTTAAAACCATTTTGTTCCAAAATCATTTTGGCTTGCCCGCTGCGATTCCCGCTTCGGCAAAAAACAATAATTTGCTCTTTTCCTTTAAATTTAGCCAACTGATTTGGTATTTGATCCAAAGGAATATTGGTTGATCCTTTTACGTGACCTTCAGCAAATTCTGCTGGTGTGCGAACATCTACAAGGAACGCACCTTCTTTTAGTATTTTTTTCATTTGCGTTGTATCTTTTTTTGAAAACATATTTTTAAAAATTCCGAACATAATTGTGGTTTTTAGTATTCAACAGCATTGTTTTGGCTCACCCATTCATTCATTCCTGGAGAATAATTGAGTACATTTTTATAGCCATTTCTAGCTAATAAAGAATACGCAATTGCTGCTCTGTCCCCGCCTTGGCAATGGATTAATACTTTTTTATCTTTACTTATTTTGTCCAGATTGTTTAATAGAGTACCTACAAATAGATTGTCAGCTCCTTTGATGTGACCTGCATTGTATTCAGCAACACCTCGAAGGTCAACGATTTGAACATCTTTTTCTTCTTTTAAAGTTTTAAATTCTTCTAATGAAATCTGATTCACTTTTTCCAAAGAACCGCCATTTACTTCCCATATTTTTGTAGAAGGAATGTAACCTTGAATGTTATCTAATCCTATTCTCATTAGTTTTCGGGTAAGGTCATCCAATTGAGATTCATCGGCAAGAATGATAAAAGGTTCTTCATAACTCAGAAACCATCCAGCCCAAGTGGCAAAAGAATTGTTCCCTTGAATGTTGATACTTCCTGGAATAAATCCTGTAGAAAATTCCGTTTTATCTCTGGCATCAATCAATTTAGTCCCATTGACTAAAGCTGCTGTCAATTCGGTGTAATCCAGTTTTTTCAATTTTGGAACAGCCGTAAGAAGCGGACGATCAACTTTATTTAGTTTTTTCATCATCGCAAAATATTTTGGTGGTTCCGGTTGGTCTTCCAATAAATATTTTACAAATCCAGTTTCATCATTTTTATGTTGAAAAGCCCAGTTTCTTATTTTTTCATATCCTACAGTGGTACTTGGTACTGCCCCTAATGCTTTTCCACAAGCAGAACCTGCTCCATGGCCTGGCCATACTTGAATATATTCAGATAATGCATCAAATTTATTAATCGATTGGTACATTTGTTTAGCACCAATTTCCTGCGTTCCTATCATTCCGGCCGCTTTTTCAAGCAAATCAGGTCTTCCTACATCGCCAACAAATACAAAGTCACCAGTGAATAGCATTACAGGTTCATCGCTGGAAGGCGTATCGGTTAATAAAAAACTGATACTTTCCGGCGTATGTCCGGGGGTGTGAACTACTTCAATTTTTAAGTTTCCTACTTTTAAAATATCACCATCTTTTATGTCAACATGAGGAAATTCATATTTCCAATCTGGTCCGCCTTCCGCTGAAAGGTACATTTTTGCTCCGGTCAAAGCCGCTAGTTCTCTTGAGCCAGCAAGAAAATCAGCATGGATGTGTGTTTCTAAAATATGGGTAATTTTCATATTGTTCTGTTTAGCAATTTCCAGATAGGTGTCTACATCCCTTTTAGGATCGATTACCGCGGCTACTCCTGCTTTTTGACAGCCAATAAAATAACTTGCTTGAGCAAGACTCTTGTCGTAAATGTGTTGAAAATACATATCGTTTATTTTTTAAGTTTCTAATTTATTCGACAAATTTAGGGCGTACTTCTGGTAAAGTTGGTGACTAATGTTACATAGGGTTTTATAACTTGATTATTTTACCAAAAATAAATTTTTGTGTTCTTAGTGTAATTGCTATGTTGTTAATTTAGCTACCATTTTAATAAAAATATCCCTTTCAAGTTTATTTGAAAGGGAAGATAATTTAAAAAATAGTAATGATTATTATGCCGTTCCTTTTAGTATTTTATTCCAATACAACCATGGTAAAATCTTAGTTTTAAGAATCCACATAGCCCAATTTGGTTTTGCCTGATTGAAAGGGAAAGTCATTTTTGGTGTATTTGAATAATCAAATTCAGCCAACATTAATTTTCCGTATTGCGTTGGAATAGGACATGCGCTATACCCATCATATTGAGCTGTTGCAACTTTATTATCCATAACAGCCAAAAGATTTTCTACCACGACTGGGGCTTGCTTTCTAATTGCTGCGCCCGTTTTACTGCAAGGAGCATTGGTGCAATCTCCAAGAGCAAATACATTTGGAAAACGAGTGTGTTGAAGCGTGTTTTTGTCAACTTCTACATATCCCAATGGGTTTTCTATATCTCTCAAAGGGCTATTTTTTATAAAATCAGGAGCGGATTGCGGGGGGACGGCGTGGCATAAATCAAAATTCAGGGTCACTTTTTTAAGTTCTTCCATTTCACTATTTTCTACGATACCATAACAGCCTGCGTTTTCAGAGGATAGTTTTTTATTTAGATTTTCATCCATTTCTTTGATTTCAAATTCCACCGTTTTGTTTTGAGCCTTTATAGCTGTGACATTAGCTCCATAGTGAACGTGAATATTATATTTGGCCAGTACTTTATTTAATGTCTCTGCATATTCTTTGACACCAAATATCAAGTTTGCTCCAGAAATGTAATGAACATCACATTTATCCAAAATTCCTTGTTTACGCCAATAATCACAAGCTAAATACATAATTTTGTGAGGTGCTCCTCCGCATTTAATAGGAGTAGTTGGGTTGGTGAAAACCGCTGTACCACCTTTGAAATTTTCAATCATTTCCCAAGTATATGGAGCGTGTTGAAAAGAATAGTTACTGCTTACATTATTTATTCCTAATGTGTTCTTGAGTCCTTCTATTTTATTCCAATCCAATTGAATTCCAGGACATACCACTAAGTAATCGTAAGTATATTCGTCGCCAGAAAGGCATTTTACTTTGTTTTCTTTTGGCGTAAATTCAGTCACGGCTTCTTTGATCCACGTAGTATTTTTTGGAATAACTTCTTTTTCATTTCGAACGGTCTTATTTATATCAAATATGCCAGCGCCAACCAGTGTCCATGCAGGTTGATAATAATGTTTTTCAGAAGGATCAATGATTCCAATTTTTAAATCACTTCTTTTTCGAAGCAATTTTGAAGCGACAGAAAGTCCTGCATTTCCCCCACCTATGACAAGTATTTGATAATGGTTTGACATTTTTTAGATTTTTTATAATAATAAAACTATCAAGAGTACTGTTTATTTCATTCTTATCTTGTGACTTATGTCACAAAAGGTTTTTATTTTAGAAAAAGCTCTTTGGTTATTATATAAAATCCCATCACTAAAACAAACCAGCCAAATGCAGGTTTCAGTTTATTACCATCTATTTTTTTAGAAAGAAGTGTGCCTATAAAAATACCTACAGTTGCAAAAGCAGTAACAAGAATTAAAAATTCATAATCTATTGTGACGCCATTTACAACATCACCCAAAAATCCTAATAAGGAATTGAAAGAAATTATCAATATGGAGGTGCCTACTGCTTGTTTCATGGTAATACCTGTAAAAAATAGTAAGACAGGAATAATTAAAAAACCTCCACCAGCTCCTAAAAAACCAGTAGCAATTCCCACCAACGCTCCAATAAGTGCCACTTTCAAAGGATTTGTATCTGACGTGACAAAAAGTTCTTTAGAATTTTTAATCATAGAATAAGAAGCAGCGATCATTAGCACGGCAAATAATGCCATTATAAAACCATCTTTTGTAAGCAGGAACCCATTAAAAGTAAATAATGTTTCTGGAACTAATGGTAAAATGATTTTTCTAACTAGTAAAAGTGTAATTAGAGAAGGAATGGCAAATAATACTGCTGATTTTAACTTGATATTTCCCATGCGATAATGTTGGACCGCACCAATGGAAGCAGTAAAACCAACCACAAATAAGGAGTAGGTGGTGGCTAATTTTGGATTGACTTGAAACAGATAAACTAATATAGGAATTGTTAGAATACTACCACCACCGCCAATTAATCCCAAGGCAACGCCAATAAGGATTGACGCAAAATAACCGATATATTCCATAATTGTAAAATTTTATACTGCAAAGATTGTCAGTTAAAATTTCGCATACAGTAACATTTATCACATAGGTGATTTTTTTCAAGAAATAAATTAGTAAAGAGAGAAAAAAAATGAAATCAGTACTAACTGTACATTTCGCGAATTATTTATCTATTACAAGGTCATTTTTGAGCAAAAGGGAATCGCTTTTATTTTTATAAACCATATGAAAAAATGCAACCGGAGATTATAAAGTAATGATTCGGTTTTTGTGAAAAATGAAAGGTTTAGAATACTCTAAATAAGAAAAAATCAATTTTTTTATGCACATCCGAGATTTTGTCAAGACCGGTTTTTCTTTCATGATGTATAACAGGCTCTATATTTTATAATCTGCAGCCTTTTTAGATTAAATTTTAAAAAGATGTTTAAAGACTTCTGAAAATATTAATGTTCTTATGATTTAGATGTAAGCGTTGATCCTACGGAAGCTATAACTACAAAAAGAACTGCCAAAACTTCATTGAAAGTAAGGTGTTCTTGCAAAAATAAAAAGGCACAAATAGAAGCTGCTGCTGGTTCTAAACTCATTAAAATACTAAATGTACGGGCAGGAAGTTGGCCAAGTGCTTTCATTTCTAATGTAAAAGGAATGGCACTGGACAAAAGAGCGAGGGCTAAACCTAAATAAAAAAATGTTGGTGTGAGACTGTTGAGTCCGTTTCCTATAATTCCAAAAGGCACAATCAATAGCGAAGCAAAGAGCATTCCTGTAGCTACGGCCTCTCCGCTTTTCATTATTTTCGAAATTTTCCCTCCTAAAACGATGTAAGCGGCCCAAAGAGCACCTGCCAATAGCGCAAACAATACGCCTAAAAGGTCTATTCCGTTATTTGTCCACGGAGCAATCAAAACAATTCCTGCTGCCGCCAGAAGCACCCACAAATAATCGATGAAACGTTTTGAGCCAAAAACAGCTACTAATAACGGACCTATAAATTCCAGTGTAACAGCCAGTCCAATAGGAATTCTCTCTATTGCAAGATAAAAAATTAAATTCATTGCCCCCAAAGACAAACCATAGGGAATTACAATTTTCCATTGCTTAGGAGTAATCTGGAATAAGTTGGGTCTGTAAACTGCTAATAATAGTATTGCTGATATACCAATTCTCAGGGATGCAGTTGCAGCTGCGCCAATAACAGGGAAAAGACTTTTTGCAATTGCTGCACCAGACTGAACACTTATTATAGCGAAAAGAACAGCGGGTATTGGTGGTATGTCTAGTAGTTTATTCTTCACTTATAATTTAGGTGTATCAGGACAAAACTACAAAATTTATACCTCAAAAAAGGGTTTGCATGTACGAGTACATTAGAACAGAATAAAAAAATTTAGACCGGCAATTATTATTACTACTATTATTATTATTATTATTATTATTATTATTTCAAATGGGGGAATATATTTAACTTTTATTTTTTTTAAAGCTGGATTCAAGTTACAAATGCAACTTTTTGGTTTCCATCAAAAAAAGGAATTACTAAAACGGCAGTTTTTTTTCTTTTTCGAAAAGTAATTTTTCATACAAACAATAAGCGGTTTTTCTACATAAAACATCAATTATTGCAACTGCTGCTATATCAATTAACCAATATTGGTCATTATGCGTACTGAATATACCTGTATCGGTACGAATAATGTAACCTCAAATTCCATCGTAAACGGAAACATTCTTATATTTTTGACAATGAAATTCGGCACCTGCAAATGCTTTTGCTAAATGACCTGTTAGAAATAAATTAAATTATTTTCACCTTCTATGTCCATTGTGATTAAACCCTAAACTGAGGCTGTTAACTTATTTAATTACGGCCATTTATAAAAAAGTGTGAATGTTATAATTTATTTCCACGAATGTGTAACATCCACTCGTTTTAAAAACATGAACTTTACATTATAGTATTTGACCTATTGGTTAGTGTTTCAGCCCCTTAAATAATCGGACACAATTATAAATAGAAATCTATAATTTTGTACGATGGAAAAGAGAAAATTTACCAAAGAAGAGAAGC